>NZ_JBUPWE010000002.1:0-397406 GCF_055502615.1 Pseudoduganella sp. jia 9
CGATCCGTCACCGTCGGGATGCCGAGCTCACGCTCGCCACCGTCGGGCTTCGGGATCGTCACCCTTCGTACCGGGCTGGGCCGGTACGTCCCTGCCAGCAGTTGTTCGCGTATTTCCGGCCAGGCGACGGCCAGATAGCGCGAGGTTTCGTCAATGTCCCGACCATCCACCCCGGCTGCGCCCTTGTTGGCACGCACACGCTTGAACGCCTGCAGCAGATTTTCCCTTCTCGGCGCTGCTTGCAGCAGCGCCGATCCTGCGTTTCCTGACACATGTCGCGGACCACAGGCTTCGTCGCTGGAAGTTGCAGCCAAGGCTTCACCCTGACCTACGGCCTCCCGCCCCGCTGACGCGGGCATCTGACGCATTGCCTGTTGTATCGACATGCCGGAAAAAAGACACTCCTACTCGTTCGGTCCTTCGTTGGCGGAGTCGAGCCTTCCCGGCGCTACCTCCAACTACTATGACCTCTGCTGAGACCCTGCTACGGCAACGCCGCCGTCCTTTCAGACGTGAGGCAGGGCGTCCCCAGGTAAGGGCCGCATTCCTTCATCACACAACCGCCGCATCTACGCCGCTTCGCCTTGACCACAAGAGCTTCGCGGTCTTGGGCCCGCTCGCCCTGCTTGGCAGCGCCTTCTATGCGATTCGTGTTCCTCGGCTCATGATTTACGCTCCACGCTTCCTTCCCACGGTCGATTACTCTTCCGCAGTTGCGCTTCACTTCGCTCGCTGTGGTCAGCTCGCGGCGAGACTTTCACCCACAGGAGTGCGCCCATGCTGGGCGCACGCAATGAAAAAAGCCACCTCGCGGTGGCTTTTTTACGGGCTGTGCGGCACTTACTCCGCGCCGTTCGCTTTCGCGTCGGCCAGCGGACGCATGACCTTGACCTTCGCCTTGTCCTTCAACACCTCGACATAGTTCAGCATGTCCTGCTGGGCGACGATATTGCCGATCTGCTCGCGGGCCGATGCAAGGCGTGCCTCATCGGTCGCGGCTGGCTGGTGCACCTTGCCGATGCGGTAGATGCCATAGCCCATGCCCGGCAGTTCCACGCCCACGTAGGCCGGCAGCTTCGACGTGTCGGCTTTCAGCACGGCGCGCGCGACCAGTGGCGGCATGCCGTCGGCCTTGGCGCGCGACACGGTCTGCACGGGGCTGAAGCCGGTGGCGTCATCGGCCTTCTTCAGCGCGGCCAGCTTCGCCTCGCCGGCAGCCTTCGCGGCCTTCATCGCTTCCTCGAGCGTGACGCGCTGGCGGATCTCGGCGCTCACGTCGGCGAGTGGCTTCTGCGACGCCGGCTTGAACTCGACGATGCGGCCGGATACCAGCGTGCTCGGTGCGACTTCGACGGCTTCGGTATTGCGCTTGTTCTTGACGGCGTCGTCGGCGAACAGCGCAGCCAGGAACTTGGCGTTGTTGTACGGCGCGGGCGCGGCGCCCTGGGCCGGGGTCCGCGTGACGTTCTCGGCGGTCTCGATCTTCAGGGCCAGCTTGTCCGCCACCGGCTTCAGGCTGTCGGACTGTTCATACACGGTATTGGTGAAGGTCTCCACCACTTCCGAGTACTTCTTGCCGGCCTTCTGCTTGCGCAGGTCGGCGGCGATCTCCGTCTTCACGTCATCCAGCGGCTTGACGACGGCAGGCTTGACCGACGTGACGGTGATGACGTGATAACCGAATTCCGATTCGACCACGTTGCTGATCTCGCCCTGTTTCAGCGCGAAGATCGACTGCTCGACCGACGGTACCAGCGAGCCTTTCTCGATCACACCAAGGTCGCCGCCCTGCTCGGCCGAACCCGGATCTTCCGACTTGGCCTTGGCGACCTGGGCGAACGTGCCCGGCGCTTTCTTCAGGTCGGCCAGGATCGCCTCTGCCTTGGCCTTGGCGGCAGCCTTGTCGGCCGCTTTCGCATCCTTGTTGACGGCGACCAGGATATGGCTGGCGCGCCGCTCTTCCGGCGCGGTGTAGCGCGCCTGGTTGCCCTTGTAGAACGCGGCCACTTCCTCGTCGCTCACGCTGACCTGGCCTTCGATGGCCTTGGCATCGAGCACCACGTACTCGATGCGGGCCTGCGCCGGCACCGCGTACTGCTTGGCGTTCCTGTCGTAGTACGCCTTGATCATGTCGTCGGTGACTTTCACGTTGGCCACGAACTGCTGCAGCGGCATGGCCAGTTCCTGCACGTCGCGTTCCTGTTCGGTGAGGTCGGTGACCAGCTTGGTGACGGTGCGCGGCGCGAAAGCGGTTGCCTGGATGCCGCTGACCAGCTGCTGCACGGCCATGTCGTGGCGCATCGTCTGCTCGAAGCCTTCCGGCGTCAGGCCGCTGTTATTGGCCAGCATCGCGCGGTAGCGCTCGATGTCCACCTTGCCTTCCGGCGTGATCATGCCCGGAATGTCCTGGATGCTGTCGAGGATCGCCTTCTGCAGTGCCGCGTCGCTCACCGTGAGGTGGCCGCGCACGACTTCGGACGTAACCGCGCGCTGCGCGATCAGGTTGTCCAGCACGCTCTGGCGGAACTCGGGGGTGTCGAACATCTTCTGGTCGAACTGCTCGCCGAAACGCTGGCGGTACTGGTCCAGCTGGCGGCGCAACGCGTTATCGAACTCCTGCTGGGTCACCGGTTTGCCGTCGACCTTGGCGAGCGTGGTTGCGCTGTCGCCCATGCTGTCGTAGCCCTGCACGCCAACGAATACGAACGATGGAACGATCACGATCGCCAGCAAAATCTGCATCAGTTTCTGATGCGTACGTATGAATTCAAACATGGCCAATTTATCAGGTTATGCATTACAAAAAAAAGGCGAACGTTAGCGTTCGCCCCTTTCGCTGCTCACGCGATTATAGGGGGCACATTCCGCTATAGCAAGGTGAGCATTTGAAAAAACGGCAAGGGTGAGTGGAGCGAGGGAATGGAGGCGTCATGTTTCGCAGAGCGCGAGCTCGGCAAAGGGGGGAATGGCGAAGCAGGTGGCAAACTGGCGAGTGCCCGTCGCGCCGCCGGCAGGGAAAGCACTCCATGGCACCGGAATCAGGACGAAAAAAAGCCCGGCAAGCCGGGCTTTTTTTGCTGATTCTGGCGGAGCGGACGGGGCTCGAACCCGCGACCCCCGGCGTGACAGGCCGGTATTCTAACCAACTGAACTACCGCTCCCGGTAGCGATTCAAAAGAATCGGATCATCAGTATTCGCGCTTTTGCTGGCGGAGCGGACGGGGCTCGAACCCGCGACCCCCGGCGTGACAGGCCGGTATTCTAACCAACTGAACTACCGCTCCTGCAAAAACGCACATACTGTTTACTACGTTACTGCCACTACCTTTTTTTCACTGCTCTACTTCCAGCACATCCGCTTGCAGCAAGCTGGCTGGTGGGCGCTGAGAGGCTCGAACTCCCGACCTAATCCTTGTAAGGGATCCGCTCTACCAACTGAGCTAAGCGCCCCGCTTTGCAGCAACGGGATGCAGCAACCGCCTGCAGAAATTGCAGGCAGCGATCGCATGCAACGATCGGTGAACAGCCGGGCCGCTCACCGAAGGCCATTAGTTTACTGCATCCTTCAGGGCTTTACCAGCCTTAAATTTCGGCACCTTTGCTGCATCGATCGTGATCTCTTCCTTCGTGCGCGGGTTGCGGCCGGTACGGGCAGCGCGCTCGCTGACCATGAAGGTGCCGAAGCCGACCAGGGTAACGCTGTCGTTCTTGGCCAGGGTGGTGGTTACGCCATCGATCATCGCGTCCAGGGCACGCGCCGCGGCCGCTTTGGAGATATCGGCGGAAGTGGCGATATGGTCGATCAGTTCAGTCTTGTTCACAGCTAGTTCCCCGTCACAAAGGTTTAAATCGTTTATACCGTTTACTTCGTTTGTTTGCGAATGCACACGGTAATTTCAGGCAGAGAAAAATCTCAGGCCGTATTAAACAAGCCGGGCTTGCCCTGTGTCAAGGCGTCAACATGTAAAAAACACCCTCTGAAACGCAAAACGGGCACCTCAAGTGCCCGTTTTTCACAAACCGGGCGCCCGAAGGCGCCCTTTCTCAACTTGCTGAGCGAAACGTCAGTGCTTGACCACCTCGGTCGGCCCGTCCGCCTTCTGCGCGGCGGCCGCCACCGGCTCCACCGCCGGCACATCGGCAAGCGCTTCCGGCTGACGTTCCAGCGCGATTTCGAGCACCTTGTCGATCCAGCGTACCGGCACGATCTCGAGCTTGTTCTTGACGTTGTCCGGGATCTCGGCCAGGTCCTTCACGTTCTGCTCGGGGATCAGGACCGTCTTGATGCCACCTCGATGCGCCGCCAGCAGCTTCTCCTTCAGGCCGCCGATCGGCAGCACTTCGCCGCGCAGCGTGATCTCGCCCGTCATCGCGACATCCGCTCGGACAGGAATGCCGGTGAACACCGATACCATCGCCGTCGTCATCGCGATACCGGCGGACGGTCCGTCCTTCGGCGTCGCGCCTTCCGGCACGTGGATGTGGATATCCTGCTTCTCGAACACCTCCGCCTTGATACCCAGGCGCTGCGCCCGGCTGCGTACCACCGTGCGCGCCGCCTCGATGGACTCCTTCATCACATCGCCCAGCGTACCGGTGCGGATGACGGCACCCTTGCCCGGCACGGCGACCGATTCGATCGTCAGCAGGTCGCCGCCGACTTCGGTCCAGGCAAGGCCGACCACCTGGCCCACCTGGTTTTCCTTTTCGGCCACGCCGAAGTCGTAACGACGCACACCCAGGAACTTGTCCAGGTTCTTCGGCGTAACAGCGACCTTCTTCTCGGTCTTCTTCAGGAGCAGCAGCTTGACTACCTTGCGGCAGATCTTCGACACCTCGCGTTCCAGCGAACGCACGCCGGCTTCGCGGGTGTAGTAGCGGATCACGTCGCGGATGGCTGCTTCGCTGACCGTGACTTCGCCTTCCTTCAGGCCGTTGTTCTTGATTTGCTTCGGCAGCAGATAGCGCAGCGCGATGCTGGTCTTTTCATCTTCGGTGTAACCCGACAGGCGGATCACCTCCATCCGGTCCAGCAATGCCGGGGGGATGTTGTACGAGTTCGACGTGGCCACGAACATCACATCGGACAGGTCAAAGTCCACCTCGATGTAGTGGTCCGAGAACGTGTGGTTCTGTTCCGGGTCCAGCACTTCGAGCAGGGCCGACGACGGGTCGCCGCGGAAGTCCGCACCCATCTTGTCGATCTCGTCCAGCAGGAACAGCGGATTGCGCACGCCCACCTTCGACAGCGACTGCAGCACCTTGCCCGGCATCGAGCCGATATAGGTACGGCGGTGGCCGCGGATCTCGGCTTCGTCGCGCACGCCGCCCAGCGCCATCCGCACGTACTTGCGGTTGGTGGCGCGGGCGATCGACTGCCCGAGCGATGTCTTGCCGACGCCCGGAGGACCGACGAAGCACAGGATCGGCGCTTTCAGCTTGTCGACGCGCTGCTGCACCGCGAGGTATTCCAGGATGCGTTCCTTGACCTTGTCGAGACCGTAATGATCCGTTTCCAGCACTTTCTCGGCATTCGACAGATCGCTGGTGACCTTCGACTTCTTCTTCCACGGCAGCGACACCAGCGTATCGATGTAGTTGCGCACGACGGTCGCCTCGGCGGACATCGGCGACATCAGCTTCAGCTTCTTCAGTTCGGCATTGGCCTTGTCCAGTGCCTCCTTCGGCATCTTGGCGGCCAGCACCTTCTTCTCGAGCTCGTCGAAATCGGCACCGTCCTCGCCCTCGCCCAGTTCCTTCTGGATCGCCTTTACCTGTTCATTCAGGTAGTACTCGCGCTGCGACTTTTCCATCTGGCGCTTGACGCGGCCGCGAATGCGTTTCTCGACCTGAAGGATGTCCAGCTCGCCTTCCAGCTGGCCCAGCAGGTGCTCGAGGCGCTTGGCGACGTTGAAGATCTCCAGGATGACCTGCTTCTGCTCGAGTTTCAGCGGCAGGTGCGCGGCCACGGTATCGGCCAGGCGGCCGGCATCATCGATGCCCGACAGCGACGCCAGGATCTCGGGCGGGATTTTCTTGTTCAGTTTGACGTACTGGTCGAACTGCTGCACGATCGCGCGGCGCATCGCCTCGATTTCGGAATCGTCGCCGATTTCGGAATCCAGAGGCTGCAGCTCGGCCACGAAGTGCGTGGGAGTATCGGTAATCTTGCGGATGCGCGCGCGCTGCGCGCCTTCGACGAGCACCTTCACGGTACCGTCAGGCAGCTTCAGCATTTGAAGGATATTGGCGACGCAGCCGATTTCATAGATATCGGTAGGGGAAGGCTCGTCCTTGGCGGCGGCCTTTTGTGCGGCAAGCATAATGCTCTTGCCTTGCTCCATTGCCGCTTCCAGCGCCTTGATCGATTTTGGACGCCCTACGAACAGGGGTATCACCATATGCGGGAAAACGACGACATCCCGTAAAGGCAACAACGGCAGTTGGGTCTGCTCAGTTAATTTGGAAGTTGTCATGGCGTACCTTATGTAAAAGCATGTTTATGATGTAGGCACTCGCAGCCGAATCACAAGACCCGCCGCCAGAATAATTCTTCTCAACACATAATCTTGTTGGAAATATTGGCAGCGCTGCTCTAAAAGTCAGCAGCTACAAATAGAAAAAGCCACGCGCGACGAGCGCCGCGAGTGGCTTTCCGAATGAAGCCTGCTTCTCTTATTGGTTTCGATTGTACTGCGTTGCTCTACGGATGCAAAACGCTTTTTTCGACCGGTGTGCAGACTTCAATTGCACGCACCGATCAGTTTTCGCCGGATGCTTTCGGCGACTCCTGATAAATCAACAACGGCTTTGCACCCTGGGTAATGGTGTTTTCATCGATAACCACTTTGGTGACATTCTGCTGGTTCGGCAGGTCATACATGATATCAAGCAGCGCATGTTCCAGGATCGAACGCAGGCCCCGCGCGCCGGTCTTGCGTGCCAGCGCCTTGCGGGCAATGGCGTGCAATGCAGCCGGGCGGATTTCGAGTTCCGCGCCTTCCATTTCCAGCAGCTTGCCGTACTGCTTGATCAGCGCGTTCTTCGGCTCGACCAGGATCTGGATCAGTGCTTCTTCGGTCAGCTCCGCCAGCGTGGCGACCACCGGCAGGCGGCCGACCAGCTCGGGAATCAGGCCGAACTTGATCAGGTCTTCCGGTTCCGCTTCCAGCAGGATGTCGCTGTTGGAACGCTGTTCCTTGCTCTTCACGGTGGCCGAGAAGCCGATGCCGCTCTTTTCCGACCGGTTCGAGATGATCTTCGCCAGGCCATCGAAAGCGCCGCCGCAAATGAACATGATGTTCGTGGTGTCGATCTGCACGAAATCCTGGTTCGGATGCTTGCGGCCACCTTGCGGCGGCACCGATGCCATCGTGCCTTCGATAAGCTTCAGCAAGGCCTGCTGCACGCCTTCGCCGGACACGTCGCGGGTGATCGACGGGTTGTCGGACTTGCGCGAAATCTTGTCGATCTCGTCGATGTAGACGATGCCGCGCTGGGCCTTTTCCACATCGTAGTTGCAGCTCTGCAGCAGCTTCTGGATGATGTTTTCAACGTCCTCACCCACGTAGCCCGCCTCGGTCAGCGTGGTGGCGTCGGCGATCACGAACGGAACGTTCAGCATGCGTGCCAGCGTTTGCGCCAGCAGCGTCTTGCCGGAGCCGGTCGGGCCGACGAGCAGGATATTGCTCTTGGCCAGTTCGACGTCGTCTTTCTTGCCCAAGTGCTTCAGGCGCTTGTAGTGGTTGTACACGGCCACCGACAGGATGCGCTTGGCCGTTTGCTGGCCGATCACATACTGGTTCAGCAGCTCGGCGATCTCGTGGGGCGTCGGCAAGTCCGATTTGGCGCCCGTAACGGATTCGATGCTGGACGTCTCGTCGCGGATGATGTCATTGCACAAATCAATGCACTCGTCGCAGATGAAGACGGAGGGCCCGGCGATCAGCTTCTTGACCTCGTGCTGGCTCTTGCCGCAGAAGGAGCAGTACAGAAGTTTTTCGCCGCTGGAAGATTTTTTGTCGGACATGGGACGTTTTCTTTAGTTACAAGAATAGTGTTGCACAGGTTGCTGAACTGCCGCTGAATGTGTCGCTGGATGCATTACCGATCTAATCGATGAACCAAGTCAATGAGCAACCTGGTGAGCAAACTGCCACGCGGGTGAATCAATCATTACGCAGGCTATTACAAAATACACTACATAACACACTGCATGACGCATTACTCGAACCGCTGCATTACCCTGCAGGCCAACTTTCATATATCAGCATGCATGAATCCAGCCGTGCGGTCATCGAGACTCATGGATACCGATGGATCCAGCAGTACAACCCAACCGTGCAGACAGGGCGTGTGATGAGGCAAGAAGTCCTGCACACAACCACATGCTACCCGAAATAAAAATAAAACGCCCGGAACGGTGTGGCGTCCGGGCGTAATTTTCGCGTTTTCGCTGCGATGCGCTGGCCACCGCTTGGGTTAAATCAAGCGCGGGTCGTCAACACCTTGTCGATCAGGCCATACTCGGCGGCCTCGTCGCCCGACATGAAGCGGTCGCGGTCCGTGTCCTTGGCGATCTGGTCGATGGTCTGGCCGGTGCGCTCGGCCAGGATGCTGTTCAGGCGATGGCGCAGGTACAGGATTTCCTTGGCCTGGATTTCGATATCCGATGCCTGGCCCTGCGAGCCGCCGGACGGCTGGTGGATCATGATGCGCGAGTTCGGCAGCGAGAAACGCTTGCCCTTCGCGCCCGCGGCCAGCAGGAACGCGCCCATCGAGGCAGCCATGCCCGTGCACAGCGTCGAGACATCGGGCTTGATGAACTGCATCGTGTCGAAGATCGCCAGGCCGGCCGAAACGGAACCACCGGGCGAATTGATGTACAGCGAAATATCCTTGTCGGGATTTTCGCTTTCCAGGAACAGCAGCTGCGCCACGATCAGGTTGGCCATCTGGTCGTTGACCGGGCCGACCATGAAGATCACGCGTTCCTTCAGGAGGCGCGAGTAGATGTCATACGAGCGCTCGCCGCGGCCGCTCTGTTCGATGACCATCGGCACCAGGCCGAGCATTTCCGTGTCCAGTGCCGGATTGCGGTTCATTCCGATCATTCCTTTTCCTTGTGAAGCGCACCGGCCGGCTGCAGTATGCATTTTCACGCAACCGTCAGCCGGCCGGCGCCGGATGTTTTTACGACAGGGAGACTTAGCCCTGCGCTGCGCTTCCCATCAATTCGTCGAACGGCACTTCCTTCGCCGACGTCTTGGACAGGCCCAGGACATAAGTGACGACGTTTTCTTCCAATACAAGAGCTTCCACTTCGGCCAGGCGGCGGCGATCGCTGTAGTAGTACTTCAGCACTTCGCGCGGATCTTCATAGCTCTGTGCGAAGTCCTCGATCTGCGCCTTCACCTGTTCAGGCGTGGCTTGCAGTTCGTTGTCGCCGACCAGCTTCGACAGGATCAGGCCCAGGCGCACGCGGCGCTCGGCCTTGTCCTTGAACAGCTCCGGCGGGAATGGTACATCTTTTACGTTCATGCCGCGGGCGGCCATGTCCTGGCGGGTCATCTCGGCCAGGCGCTCGGTGTCCTGGTCGATCAGCGCTTGCGGCACATCCAGCGTGGCGGTATTGACCAGCGCGTCCATCACTGCTTCCTTGTTGCGCGCCTTGACGCGGCCGTTCACTTCGCGCTCCAGGTTGACCTTGATGTCATCGCGCATCTTGGCCAGGTCGCCGTCGGCTACGCCCAGCGATTTCGCGAACTCGGCATCCACCTCGGGCAGGTGCGCCCATTCCAGCTTCTTCAGCGTGATCGTGAACTCGGCGGTCTTGCCGGCCACGTCCTTGCCATGGTAATCCTCGGGGAAAGCCAGCGGGAACGTCTTGGCTTCGCCCACTTTCAGGCCGACCGTGGCTGCTTCGAATTCCGGCAGCATGCGGCCTTCGCCCAGTACGAACACGTAGTCCTCGGCCTTGCCGCCGGCGAATTCCTCGCCATCGATCTTGCCGACGAAGTCCACGGTCACGCGGTCGCCGTTGGCGGCAACGGCTTCGCCGCCGTCGCCATGCTCGCCGGCCTCACCCTTGGTGTGGAAGTGGACACGCTGCTTGCGCAGGATGTCGATGGTCTTGTCGATCTCGACGTCGGTCACGGACGATTTCACGGTCTCGATCTCGGCCTGGGACAGGTCGCCGACTTCCACTTCCGGGTACACCTCGAAGGTGGCATCGAAGGTCAGCTGGCCTTCCGGCGAACCTTCTTTTGGTTCGATCTTCGGGAAACCGGCAACGCGCAGGTTGTTTTCGTTGGCGGCGTCGTTGAACGCGCGGCCGACCTTGTCGTTCAGGACTTCGGTTTCGATCTGGTAGCCGTACTGGGCCGCCACCATCTTCATCGGCACCTTGCCCGGACGGAAGCCGGGAGCGCGCGCGGACTTGGCCTGGACTTTCAGGCGCTTTTCCACTTCGGAGCGGACGTCCGACAGCGGGAAGGAAATCGTGAGTCGGCGTTCGAGTTTGCCCAAGTTTTCGACAGCAGTTGCCATGTAAAAATCGTCCAAAAAATTGTGAATACTGTTGGTGCGAGGAGGGGGACTCGAACCCCCACACCATTGCTGGCGTCAGGACCTAAACCTGGTGCGTCTACCAATTTCGCCATCCTCGCGCTATGGGAAACCTCGCAAAGCGCCGCCGCGTATTACCACACTGCGCGGCGCTTTCCGGGATCTCCAGCTTTCCCATTGCTACTTTGCACAAAAGCAAAGGGCGACCATTAAGTGAAAACGGGTCGCCCTACCCTGCAATTGACAGGGGCTTTCAACTTCAACACGGCATTTTACTGGTTTTTCCCGAGAATGGGGATGATTTTTGACCTTTAGCCAACTGATCAATTAATAAGCTGGCCGCCGCGTCAATTACATCGCCATTGCACTCCCCGATTCAAACTCACCGCACCGGCTTCTTAACCCGGAACCACGCCGCATACAAGGCCGGCAGGAACAATAACGTCAGTGCCGTCGCCAGCACCAGCCCGCCCATGATCGCCACCGCCATTGGCCCCCAGAATACCGAGCGCGACAAAGGAATCATCGCCAGCGCGGCGGCGGCGGCCGTCAGCAGGATCGGCCGGCAGCGCCGCACCGCCGATTCCACGATCGCATCCCACGGCGCCGCGCCGGCCTTGATGTCCTGCTCGATCTGGTCGACCAGGATCACCGAATTGCGGATGATCATGCCGAACAGCGCAATGATGCCGAGGTTGGCGACAAAGCCCAGCGGCCGGCCCAGCAGCAGCAGGGCGAACGCGGCGCCCGCGACACCCAGCGGCCCGGTCAGGAACACCAGCAGGGATCGGGAAAAGCTGTGCAGCTGCAGCATCAGCAGGGTAAAGATGAGGAACAGCGCCAGCGGCAGGTTGGCCGCGATCGACTGCTCGGCCTCGCCGCTATCGGCGGCCGCGCCCTTCTCCTCGATCTTGTAGCCGGCCGGCAGGCGCGCACGCAAGTCAGCCAGGCGCGGGTTGATCTGGCCCGACACGGTCGGCCCCTGGATCCCCTCGACGACGTCGGCCTGCACCGTGATCGCCCATTCGCGGCCCAGCCGCCACACCACCCCCGGCTCCCACACGAACTGCACGCGCGCCAGCTGGGAGATGGGCACCGAGCGGCCGCTGGCCGTGGGCACGTTGGTATTGTTCAGGACCTCGATCGTCTGCCGCTCCGCCAGCGGCTGGCGCACCTGGATATCGATCAGCCGGATGCCTTCGCGGAACTGCCCGATCACCGTGCCGGACAGGATCGTGTTCGCGGCCCGCATCACGGTCTGCGTCGTCACGCCGAGCGCGCGCATGCGCTCCTGGTCCAGGTCGAGGCGCAGCACCTTCACCGATTCGTTCCAGTTGTCGTTGGTGCCGACCGCGTTCGGATTGGCCCGCACGATGTCCTTCACCTGGTCGGCAATCGCGCGCACCTTGTCGACCTCGGTGCCGGTCACGCGGAACTGCACCGGATACGGCACCGGAGGACCGTTCGGCAGCAGCTTCACGCGGCCTCGCACTTCCGGGAAGTCGTCATGGAAGACCTGCGTGATCTTCCTGTGCAGCTCCGCGCGTGCCTCCAGGTCCTTCGGCAGCACGACGATCTGCGACACGTTCGTCTGCGGGAAGATCTGGTCCAGCGGCAGGTAGAAGCGCGGGCTGCCGGTACCGACATAGCTGGTCACGGAGACCACGCCCGGCTGCTTGCGGATGAACTCCTCGAACTTCCTGACCTGCGCCTCGTTGGCGGAAAACGCGGTGCCTTCGGGGGACCACATTTCCACCATCAGCTCGGGCCGCGAAGAATCCGGGAAGAACTGCTTCTCGATGAACTCGAAGCCGTACACGCCGAGCGCGAAGATCACCAGGGTGGCGCCGATGGTCGTCTTGCGCCACTCCACGCACCAGGTCACCACGCGCCGGAAGCGCTGGAAACCGGGCGAGTCGAATACGTCGTGCCCGTGCTCGCCCGGCGCATGCGGCTGCACCTTGAGCAGCAGGTAGCCGATATAAGGAGTGAACACCACCGCGATCACCCACGACATGATCAGCGCGATCGCATTCACCGAGAACAGCGAGAACGTGTACTCGCCCGCCGTCGATTGCGCCAGTCCGATCGGCAGGAAGCCCGCCACGGTGATCAGCGTGCCGGTCAGCATCGGCAAGGCCGTGGACGTGTACGCGAATGTGGCCGCTTCCAGGCGCGACAGACCCTCCTCCATCTTCCGCACCATCATTTCGACGGCGATGATGGCGTCGTCCACCAGCAGCCCCAGCGCGATGATCAGCGCGCCCAGCGAGATCTTGTGCAGGTCGATGTTCAGCATGCGCATGAACAGGAACGTCACGGCCAGCACCAGCGGGATGGTCAGCGCCACCACCAGTCCGGGCCGCACGTCGAGCCGCAACTTCGGCTTCGTGTGCAGGCCCAGCGCGACGAAGCTGACAGCCAGCACGATCAGCACGGCTTCGACCAGCGTGTGGACGAACTCGCCGACGGAAGCCGTGACGGCCTGCGGCTGGTCCGACACACGCGCCAGCTCGATGCCGACCGGCAGCTTGCCTTTCAGGTCGCCCACGGTCTGCTCGAGCGCCTTGCCCATCTCGATGATGTTGCCGCCCTTTTCCATCGATACGCCCAGGCCGATCACCTCCTTGCCGTTGAAGCGCATCTTGTCGCGCGGCGGGTCCTGGTAGCCGCGCCGGATCGTGGCGAAATCGCCCAGCCGGAACGTGGTGCCGTTGGCGCGCAGTACTAGCTCCTCCAGGTCCTTCACCGTGGCCAGCGCGCCGGTCACGCGCACCTGCAGGTTGTCGGTCGGCGTGACCAGCGTGCCGGTCGCCTCGATCGTGTTCTGCGTGGCGATCTGGTCGACGATCTGCTCGAACGGAATACCCAGCTGGGCGAACTTCTGGTGCGAGAACTCGATGTCGATCTTTTCATCCTGCACGCCGAACAGTTCGACCTTCGAGACTTTCGATACGCGCAGCAGCTGCTGGCGCACGAAGTCGGCGTAATCCTTCATCTCGGCATAGGTGAAGCCATCGCCCGACAGCGCGAAGATCGAGCCGTACGTGTCGCCGAATTCGTCGTTGAAGGTGGGTCCGATCACTCCCTGCGGCAGCGTGCCGGCGATATCGCCCACCTTCTTGCGCACCTGGTACCAGGCGTTGCCGGTTTCCTTCGGCGGCGTCGATTCGCGCAGGCTCAGCATGATCAGCGTCTGGCCCGGCTTCGAATAACTGCTGATCTCGTCGATATACGGCGTTTCCTGCAGCTTCTTTTCCAGTTTGTCGGTGACCTGGTTGGCCATCTGCAGCGCGGTGGCACCCGGCCAGAAGGCCTGCACCACCATGATGCGGAAAGTAAATGGCGGATCCTCGTCCTGGCCCAGGTTCTGGTAGCTGAGCATGCCACCGATCAGCATCACGGCGATCAGGTAGCGTGTCAGCGGAATGTGTTCGAGGGCCCACCGCGACAGGTTGAAGCCTCGCATCATGCCCCCTTGGCGGCCGGCGCGGCGGGCGCCTTCGGAACATCGTCACCAAGGATGCGCACCTTCTGCCCGGGCTTGAGCAGGTGCACGCCGGCGGTGACGACGGTCTGGCCGGCCTTGACGCCGCTGCCCAGCACCAGGTCGTTGCCGTCGGCGGCCACAACGGTGACCGGCACGAGCTTGACGGCGCCGTTCTCGACGACCCACACGGAGGTGGCATTCCGGTCGTGGAACAGTGCCGACAGCGGCACCTTGATCTTCGGCTCGCCTTTCGATGCGAACTGCACCACCGCCGTCATGCCCAGCTTCGCCTGGGTGAGCGCCGGCGGCAGCGCCACCTTGAATGCGTAGGTGCGCGTGGCCGGATCGGCCACCGGCGACACTTCACGGATCTTTGCCGCCACGGCCCGATCCGGCGCGGCCCACAGGCGAACATGCACGTCGGTCACCTGGCGCAGTGCGTCGACGCGGTCTTCCGGCACGCCGAACACCACTTCCTTTTCGTCCGTGCGGGCCACCGTGACGACCGGCGTACCCGCGGCCACCACCTGGCCCGTCTCGGCCGCCACCTGCGTGACGACGCCGTCCATGTCGGCCACCAGTGCCGCATAGCCGGCCTGGTTCGACTGCTCGCGATAGCCGGCGCGTGCCGCGTCCACCTGCGCCTCGGCCGCGCGTAGCGCCGATTCCTTTTCATCGAGGACGGCCTGGGCGACGAAGTTCTGCGCACGCAGTTCGCGGTAGCGCTTCACGTCCGCCGCCGCCAGGTCGCGGCTGGTCTCCGCGGCGCGCAGCGTGGCCAGCGACTGCGCCTGGCCCAGGCGCAGGTCTTGCGGATCGAGCTGCATCAGGGCCTGGCCCTTGCGCACGACCGTCCCGACATCGACCTTGCGGGAAACGATCTTGCCGGGAACGCGGAAACCCAGCTGCGACTGGTAACGGGCCCGCACTTCGCCGGAGAACTCCGCATTCACATCCACATCGGAACTTTGCAGCACCATGGCGCGCACGGGCCGTACATCGGCACTCTGCTCCGGCGGCTTCGAACAGGCGGCCAGCAGCACGGCGGCAACCGCGATCACACAGGACTTCAGGACTTGCACGGTACTTTCCTTCACTCTTATATAGATGACTGCAATTCCGGCTGCAATGCCATCCTCGCTTGCGACCTCAATTGCGGCGGCCACGCTTAAGCACTATGATTGCGGGCTGAATTGATGACTTTCCATTAATAAATTTACAAAATGAGATGAAAATTATAGACGTGGCGAATGACTTTGAAAATGACTTTCGCGTCAGTTAGCCGCGCCAACACCCATGGCAGTCGATCACTATGAAAACTTTCCCGTCGCGTCGCTGCTGCTGCCGCGCCGGCTCGTCCCTGCCGTGCAGGCCATCTATGCGTTCGCCCGCGGCGCCGACGATGTCGCCGACGAAGGCGACGCGACTCCCGCCGAGCGACTTGCCGCCCTGGCCGAATACGAAGCAGCGCTGGTGCACATCGAGCTGGGCGCACCGCCGGCCGGCCCGGTGTTCCAGCGCCTGGCCGCCACCGTCGCGCAACATGACCTGCCACTGAAGCCCTTCCATGACCTGCTGTCCGCCTTCCGGCAGGACGTCACGGTAACCCGCTACCAGTCCTACGGCGAACTGCTGGACTACTGCCGCCGTTCGGCCAACCCGGTCGGGGTCCTGATGCTGCACCTCTACGGCGCCGCCACGCCGGACAATGTGCGCGATTCGGATGCGATCTGCACCGCCCTCCAGCTGATCAACTTCTGGCAGGACGTCGCGGTGGACCAGCACAAGGAACGCATCTACATCCCCATGGAAGACCTGGCCCGCTTCGCGATCTCGCCGGCGCACCTGGACAACCCGGCCGCCCATGGCAAATGGCGCGCGCTGATGCGCTTCGAGGTCGAACGCACGCGCGCCCTGATGCTGGCCGGCGCGCCGCTGGCGTGGCGCCTGCCCGGCCGCATCGGCCTGGAACTGCGCCTGGTGGTGCATGGCGGCTTGCGCATCCTGGAAGCGATCGAGGAAGTCGATTACGACGTCTTCCGGCGCCGTCCCATGCTGCGGCGTACCGACTGGCTGAAAGTTTTCTGGCGCGCGCTGCGGCCGGTGCCATTAGAATAGCGCCTTCGAACGCGCAATATTGCAAAATAATTACATGTCTCCCGACGATTACTGCCAGCAGAAAGCCGCCGCCAGCGGTTCGAGTTTCTATTACAGCTTCCTGTTCCTCCCGCCCGACCGCCGGCGCGCGATCACGGCGCTGTACGCGTTCTGCCGCGAAGTGGACGACACGGTCGACGAGTGCACCGACGAATCGCTGGCGCGCATCAAGCTGGCCTGGTGGCGCACCGAAATGGCGGCCATGTACGAGGGCAAGCCCAGCCACCCGGTCACCAAGGCCCTGCAGCCGCACGTGGTGCCGTACGGCCTGCAGCAGGAACACATGCAGGCCATCATCGACGGCATGGAAATGGACCTGAACCAGACCCGCTACCTCGATTACGCCGGCCTGTCGAAATACTGCTGGCACGTGGCCGGCGTGGTCGGCATCCTGTCGGCGAGCATCTTCGGCGCCACGCGCCCGGAAACCTTGCGCTACGCAGAGAAGCTGGGGCACGCGTTCCAGCTCACGAACATCATCCGCGACGTGGGCGAAGATGCCCGCAAGGGCCGCATCTACCTGCCGATCAACGAACTGCAGCAGTTCGGCGTCACCGCCGCGGATCTGCTGAACGCCCGGCATACGGAGAATTTCACGAAACTGATGGCCTTCCAGGCCGAACGCGCGCAGCGCTCCTACGAAGAGGCGTTTGCCCTGCTGCCGAAGGAAGACCGGCGCGCCCAGCGGCCCGGCCTGATCATGGCGGCGATCTACCGCACGGTGCTCGACGAGATCGAGCGCGACGGCTTCCACGTGCTGACCCAGCGCATCTCGCTGACACCGATCCGCAAGCTGTGGCTGGCCTGGAAGACCTGGGTTCGCGGTTGAAGGCGTTCGCCGAATGCTGAAGGCTGCGGTGATCGGCGGCGGCTGGGCCGGCTGCGCCGCCGCCGTCGAACTGGCCAGCCGCGGCGCCGCCGTGACGCTGTTCGAAGCGGCCCGCACGCTGGGCGGCCGGGCCCGCCGCATCGAAGCGGGCGGCAAGACGCTCGACAACGGCCAGCACATCCTGCTGGGCGCCTATTCCGCATCGCTGAAGCTGATGCGCACCGTCGGCGTCGACTTCGGCCGGGCAGTGCTGCCCCTGCCCCTGCAGATGTGCTATCCGCCGGGCGGCATGCGCTTCGTGGCGCCACGGCTGCCGGCACCGCTGCACCTGGCGTTCGCCCTGCTGCGCGCTACCGGCCTGGAGCGCGCGGACAAGCTGGCCATGGCCCGCTTCTCGACCACCGCGCGCTGGATGGACTGGCGCCTCGACAATGACTGTTCGGTGGCCGAACTGCTGGTGCGCTTCGACCAGACGCCTCGCCTCGTCAACCTGATGTGGCGGCCGCTTTGCCTGGCCGCGTTGAACACGCCGCTGGAGACCGCATCCGCGCAGGTCTTCCTCGCCGTGCTGCGCGACAGCCTGGGCGCGCGCCGCAAGGCTTCGGACATGCTGCTGCCCCGGCACGACCTGTCCGCCCTGTTCCCCGATGCCGCCGCGCAGTGGTTGCAGCAACATGGCGGCACCATTCGGTTAGGTGCAAAAATCTCGCGGCTGGAACCGTGCGACGGCGCCTGGCTGCTCGACGGCGAGGCGTTCGACAAGGTCGTGCTGGCTGCCTCGCCGGTGGCCAGCGCCGCGCTGCTGGCGCCGCTGCCCGAGGCGGCACCGGTCGTGTCGCAACTGTCGGCTTTCACCTACGAGCCGATCACCACCTGCTACCTGCAATACCAGCCGGGCGTTGCCCTGACGCAGCCGTTCTTCGCGCTGGAAGACGCGCCAGTCGCAGGCCTGTGGGGCCAGTTCGTCTTCGACCGCGGGCAGCTCGATGCGGCACAGGCCGGGTTGCTGGCGGTCGTCGTCAGCGCGTCGGGCGACGCGGCCGCCCTGCCCCAGCCGGAACTGGCGCAAGCCGTGGCCGCGCAGCTGGCGCAGGCATTCGGCCGGCCGGAACTGGCCAATCCCGGCTGGACCCGGGTCGTCACCGAAAAGCGTGCCACCTATGCCTGCACGGCCGGCCTGTCCCGCCCCGCCAATGCCACGCCGCTGGCCGGCCTGGTGCTGGCCGGCGACTATACGGCCGGCGCGTATCCGGCCACGCTGGAAATGGCGGTGCGCAGCGGGCTGACGGCCGCCAGGCTGCTGTGCTGAGCCGCTCTGCCCCGTTGCGTCCTGTCCCCTTCCCGTGCCGCCTGCGCCCCCGTTTATGCAGCCTGTCGCAGTGCGTTGGCATGTTCCTTGCCAGAAGCATACAGTGGGCACATCGGAGGACTGGATATGCGACTCACTTTGACAACTATTGCCGTTCTGGCCATCGTGCTGCTAAGCGCAGCGGCGATCGTGCAGATCGACGCGCACGGCCATCCCGTCGCGCTGCAGCTGGCAATGAACTAGGAAACACCCGATGGGCAAGCAGGACTATCTCGACGCGCTCAGGAAGGCCATGACCGGCCTGCCGCCGGAAACGGCGGCCAGGACGCTGGCCTACTATGAGCAGCGCTTCATCGACGGCCTCGTGGCGGGGCGCAGCGAAACCGAGATCGCGGCCGACCTGGACGAACCGCGCAAGATCGCGATGACCCTGCGCGCCAACGTGCACCTGCAGTCATTCGAGCAGAAGCGCAGCCCGGCCAGCTTCGGCCGGATGCTGGCCTCGTTTGCCGGCCTGGCGGTGTTCAACCTGTTCATGGTGGTGCCTGCGGCCGTGTTCACGGCGCTGCTGCTCGCCGTGTACGGCTGCGCGTTCGCGTTCTATGTCAGCGGCATCGCCGTCGCCGCCAGCGGCCTGGCCGGCGCCAACGAGATGATCCTTGCCGGTCCGCTGCGCCACATCGCCGATATCGACGACGATGGCGACCGCTTGCAGACACGCGTCTCGATCGGCGAGCGCGGCATCGAAGTGAGCCAGCAGCGCTCGCCCGGCCTGCAGCAGGAGCTCGACGAGGAAGTCAGCCGCTCCGGCCGCCTGCTGGACAATGCCGAAGCGATGGCCGACGGCAGCGTGCGCATCTCCGTCGATCCCGAAGGCGCCTCGCGCGCCACGCAGACGATGATCGGCTTCGGCCTGGTATTCGGCGGCATCGCGCTGTTCCTGCTGTCGCTGGTGGTCACACGCTACAGCGCCATCGGCCTGCGCCGCTACGTGCAGATGAACCACTCGCTGCTGCGGGGGCGGTGATGCGTATCCGCACCCTGGTCAAGGTAGGCCTGTCGCTGTTCGTCCTCGCGCTGGGGCTGATCGGTGTGTCCTACACCATGCTGCGCGCGCAGGGCGTCGCCAATCCATCGACGACCGCCGGCCGCGTCACCCGCACCGAGGTACGCGACATCGGCCACGGCATCACGGCGATCGACCTGCAAGGCCCGATCGACCTGACGCTGCGCCAGGGCAGCACGCCATCGCTGAAGGTGGTCGGCGAACAGCGCCTGCTCGGCAACGTCGCCACCTCCCAGGAAGACGGCACGCTGCGCATCGCCACCACCGGCATGCTGTTCCACCACAAGCGCCCGCTGCAGGTGGAAGCCGTATTGCCGTCGCTGCAGGAGGTGGAGATCCGCGGCAGCGGCGACAGTGCCATTTCCGGCTTTTCCGGTGAACGGCTGACCATTACGCTGAACGGCTCCGGCAACCTGTCGTTCTCCGGCCGCTACCGCCACGTGACGGCGGCGGTGCATGGCAACGGCGGGCTCGACCTGAAATCCGGCAGCGGCGAAGACATGCAACTGGCCCTGTACGGCTCCGGTTCGATCAGCGCTTCGGGCACGTGCAAGGAACTGGAAGCGGAACTGACCGGCTCGGGAACGATCGATGCCCAGCACATGGCATCGAATACCGTTTCGGTGGAAGTCAAGGGCTCGGGCACCACGGAAGTCTTCGCCCGCGAAACGGCCGCGATCACCATCGCGGGCAGCGGGGATGTGACGGTGTACGGCAATCCGGACCAGCGCAGCGTGAGCCGGACGGGGTCGGGGAATGTGTCGTTCGAATGAGTCGGCGAAAGGTCCTGTTCCTGAATACCGTCAATTCTCACTTGCCAGCAAGCCTTTGTCGCCCACTCCATTAATCATAACCAAGCGATCGCAAGTGAATTGGCGTGCGGTGATTCACCGTACGTCCGCACGCCCCTTGCCCTGAAGACTACAGCCGCACTCTGTCTTGCACCCGTCTACGGCCACAGGAATGCCACCCGCCGTCACCGTCTGGTGGGCAGTCACAATCTTGTTGACGCCATGCGGCTTACCTCCGGGATAGAACAAGGGACACGACACCTGATCGCCCAGCCGAGCTATCGGCTTTCCGTCAATGTCATGCAGCGGTGATCCGCTGATCACTTTTCCACCATGGTCGGTCGAATCGCCGACCGTGATAATTCTCAGAGACATGCTCGCTCCCCAATCACTTGGCACTGCGCTCTTATTTCACCTTTGATTCACTGTCCCGCCGTTTGCCCGCATACCGCGGTGCTCTCTCGTTAGCTGCACTTGGCCAAATGGACGGAGTCAACGCTTGCCGCGGAGCGAAGGATTTGAAAGTACCCGATCCTTTTCGAGGGCGGCGTGCTCCGCGCTGATGGAGCCGCCGGGATTCTCATAACCGTGGTAGCCGATACCGGAACTGACTTCGTGATCATCGACATGATCTCCGGAGTCGATGACATAGCGGTTACCGTTGGCCATCTCCAGTTCGTAATTCGCCAGCACGTCCAGGTCATGCTTGAATGTCATATTTCCGTCGTCGTCAAACTCGCCGTTTTCGACGACCGCTCCATCCTTGTACAGCTTGTATGGCATACCGGCGTTCGGCTTCCCGCCGGCAGCGGCGTGGCTGCCAAGATGGAACGCCCCCTTTCCTTGCAGCGTCCCCGATGGCAGTGCGACCTCAGACATCGACATGTTCTTCGGTTCGATCAGGCTATGTTTTGCAGCATGCACCACGAAGTTTCCGGTAGTTCCTTGCTCGATGCCTCCAGCGCTGAATTTCGCATAGCTTCCACCACCATTGATGACAATTTCTTCCTTGGCGTTGATGGTAATCCGTTCCGCCGTATGCGTTATATTGAGCTTGGCCAGCAGATTGATACTGTCTGACAGTGCTTTCACGTCGATGTCGCCACCGGCTGCAATCATCCGTACGCCAGCTTTATGCACGAACATCCGTATGGCCTGGCGCACGCTCGCGAACAGGCTGCCTCCAGCCGCAAGCGAGATATCCTGCCCGGTCGTCAGTGCCGTATGATCATCGCTCGCCACATGGGTACTCCCGGCAGTCGTGGTCTCGATGCCTGCCGGGCTTGCCAGAACGAGATGCGGGGCCGCCAGCCCGGGAGTCCCGCCTTCGCGGCTGGCTTCCCCCTTGATTCCGAGGTTTTGAGCCTTGATCGTGGCCGACGGGCGCGTTTGCTCGTTCGCTTCCTGGGCGCCACATTGCGCGGCGAGCCTGGCCAGATCGTCATGCCGTTGTTGCGCCGAGTTGAGTCTGAGCACCGTTTCGCTCATGGCCTTTGCTTGCCCAGCAGCATTGGGACGCGATTCAGTCGTGATCAACATGCCGCGGTTTGCCCGCGCGACGCCCCACGCATTCGTTGCCAACTCCCACCCCTCGCCCCGCGCATCCGCGCGTCCATCCGAGGTCTCGATGCGATGAATGCTGCCGAGCGATAGCTGGCTGCACTGGTAGTCGCTCTTGAGCTGGACCTGCATGGCATCCTTCGTGTCGTCCAGGATCAGATGGTTGCTGGAGCCGTTGCTATTGCCCAGCTCACGGCTGCGCAATCCTGCCAGCGCTTTCTGCGCCGGAAGATGCCATGGCGGCATATTGTCGCGGTTGTAGACCACACCCACGACGATGGGCCGATCGATATTGCCATCCAAAAATTGCACGACGACTTCCTGCCCGATGCGAGGCAGACACATTTGCCCGAAGTACTGGCCCGCCATCGGCATCATGACTCTTATCCATGGCGAACTGGCCTGGTCGAACTGCCCCATGCGGTCCCAGTGAAACTGCAGCTTTATGCGGCCAAGTTCGTCCGTGTAGGTGTCTTCACCTGGCGGCCCGACGACGATGGCGGTCTGCACGCCGGGGTTCGCACATTCTTTACTGTTGTATCGCCTGCCTGGACGCCAACGAATGTCGCGCCGGATGCACGTCAACGTGTTGCCGTACTCCGATTTGCCCTGCGGCCCCGCCGGATAGTTATTGCTGGCCGTATGAACGACTGCCAGGATAAGATAATCACGCAGCCCCTTGCTCGGCTTGCGCTCCTCGCCCGGCGCACGCGCTCTCTGTATCGCGCTGAAATGCCCGGAGAGCTTGAAGGTCCGGCCGGGATGCGCTGCGCGGTCATTTCCACTTGCCTCGAAATATTGCGCCACGCAGTCTCGCTCCTCCATTCGGCGCTGCGCCAGCGACTCGCCGTCGCGAACGTCCGCATACCCATAGGCACCGGCATTTTCATACAGCTCGTAACCGTCGACGTCACCCTGCTCGTTCAGCGAAAAACCTGTTGCGCGCACTGCCCGGGCGCTCTTGTAGTCAAAGCTTGCGAGGGTTGTCGTGCCGGCGCCGAGGTTACGGACGGCCTGCCACTTCCGAATGCCGTCAGCCTCATCGGAACCCGCTCCGCCACGAAAAATCATCTGGCCGCTCACGCTGTCGAGCCCGACTCCATCAATCGGCTCCGCTTGCGTGGAATTGTCCGCGAGGATCAGGGTGTGCCCATCCGCCCGGTGTTCGTACCAATAATAAAGACCTGCATCCTCCCAGCGACGATGCAAATGATTGTAATCCGTCTCGTTATGCTGGTTTGCGCAAGTCAGTTTTTTGTCCTCGTAGTCGAGGCTCATCCGGACTGTCCAGTCGCGCTGACGATAATGGGCAAATGTCGACTCGGTCAACTCCACGACACTGCGATGATGGAACGACACATTGTCCTTGCGCAGTCGGCTGAACGCCAGCCAGGGCTCCAGCACCATCGTGTAGAAGGCAAAGCCACCGTCGGCCCGGACAAAGGCGAAAGTGCTGACATATCCATTCAGGTAGCGGATTGTGCCATCGTGCCGGACGAGCATGATCGTCACCATCCGCCCCATCATGCTCTTCAGCGATATGCCGGCATCATCGGACAAGACTTCACCCTCTACCCGGAAATCGCGTGACAACTCCTCGCTCATGCGAACTGAGTTGATCAGCATTGTTGCTCCCGGTGGCCCGTCGTCATGCGGAAAACTCATCCTTAATAGGCGATTATTCTGCGACGTGCCATTGAAAGCGGACAGTGCCGCTAGGCCGGCGTCAAATGTAGTTTTCATCACATCATCATCCCATTTAATTGTCGCTAACAACTGCTATCAATAGGCCGGGACGCTCATATTCTCCCTCTCCGCCACATCTGCGAAACCATGCCATTCAGGAAGTTGCGCCGGCGGCAATGGCAGTATTTGATCCAGTCGACTTAGCTTCATGTCCGGATTTACCTCGAGCGCATGAAAGATGGCGTTATAACGTTTCTTCCGTTCTGGATCCACGACTATTTTTAGTTTCTGCATCGCGCCCAGCTCGGCCTCTGTGGGGTTGGACCAATGGCCCCAAGTGAATAGCAATTGAAGTGCCGCTGCTGCCTCAGCGTCGCCTAATTTGATTGCCTCGTGGTACAGGCGGATAGATACCTCATATCGGTCTAATACCCGCTCACGCATCGCAAGCGCGGCCGCTGCAGCTCCATGTCCCTGTTCGTATGCACACCGCAACATGTGCTCTTCATCATTTTCTTTTCCAGCTGCACCATAAGTCTCTGCTACCACCATTTGTGCCTCGGGACTACCAAGCTCAGCGGCTCTTCTGTAATATGCCCAAGCAATTTCATGATTTGCGTCAGTGCCCGCATGCCCATGCTCATAGGCCACGCCAAGGTCGTACAGCCCCCATGGCTGACCTTTTGCCACAGCCATACGTACGATTTCTAGTGCCTTTTCTGGTGCCGCATCGAGAACACGGTTCGAGGGCAGTGAACCTAGTCCATGGCGATAGAAGTGCGCCATTAGCGACCGAGCACCCCAGTCGCCGAGGTCCGCTGCTTTCTTGACATTTGCAAGTATGTACGTCCCCTCGGAATGGCTTAGCTGCCAAACTGGCTTACTTCGCCAGACCCTGCGTGCTTGGATATATAAATTAAATGCTGTCGCATCGCGAAGCGCAGGCATGTGGCGTCTCCACTGGTCACATTTCGGAGCGGGTTCGGATACCTCGAATCGTTTCAAATCGGTAGGTAGTGGCCTCATTTTTTTCTCCGGAATTCCACCTTTTATACTAGTCCAAAAAATTGAAAAGACGGCCATTATCAATACCGCTCGGTATCGGCAAATATTATTCATGATTAGATGAGAGACGAACCGGGCTTACGGTCGACATGAAAGGGCAGCAACTGACTGCTCAGCTTCTTTCCCATTTCTTTACTCTTCATATTTTTCTTAGCCTCGTCACCCCAAGCAAGGAATAACTCCTCCATACATCCAAATTGATCAGGCCCAGAACTTCCGCTGCATTGACGAAACAGCTCACGGCGTAGTTCATAGGCGACTTCAGAAGCATTGCTTAGGACGTTTAATTCGCTATCTAGTGCCATACTGCGAAGGTTGAGGTTCGTCGAACCAATCGTAAACGCAGCATCATCAACGATTGTCACTTTCGTATGAATATAGATTTCCTCATAATCACTACGCAACATCTTTTCTTTAGAAGCATCGCAACACCATAGTGATCCAATAAAAACATTAATTCCGGCAATAGCGAGTTCTTCCGCACTAATAGGGGCTCGTGTTCCGCCTGTATTAGCGCTGTTGATTTCTTCCTTCTGAACCACTGGCATAGAATCACCTTGTCCAATTCTCCCCACTACCTCATGGGTTGGACGATCCATTCCATCTCTCTCTGGGGTCGAAGTGAGCAAAAATGCATAAACTGGCCTCATATACCCCGCCGCTCGAAGGTTATGTACACACGCACGAAGATGCTCCGCCCAGGCACCATACTGCACGTACTGATTCTGAATGAAGATATAATGTGTCATCTGCCTGGTCAGATTCGCATAGCATTCCTTCGCGCCTTTTTCGCCGTGCAGCGGTTGTGTCCGCACTAACTGAGCCGCATGTTCCTCCTTCTGCCGAGGGAATGCGCCAATAGGTACCCGATTCCTTCGGCCTATGAACTCGCTATCCATTTCGCCATGGAGCCTGTCACCGGCGTAACGAATGATTTTCCGCACGGCTTGCACACCGGCTAGCGGTAGAAACCACAAACCATCCAGGAATGCTGAACTGGGTCGATCCGATTCGGACCATCCCTGGAAAAAATTATGGTTCAGGTCATGCAATATAGGGCCACGCAGCCGGCATGAAACGTCCTGGTATGGCTTGACGATACGGCTGTGCCTGTCAATATACGCTTGGACTGCAAGCTCTTTTTGCTTGACCAGATATTCTGGCGGCGCGTAACCCGGCGATGCGCCATCGAACGAAGGCCCTTCACGCCATGCCCGCTTCATAAGTTCGGCGTGTTCCATGTCGAATACGCGCTCGTCGAGCTCCGATATCAACCATTGTCCTTAAGCAATAAAATTCACAAAAAGCAGGCGGCACCAATTAAACCGCACTGAGATCAACATCCGAAAACAGTGTAAATAAACATTCTTAATAGGTAGGTTCGCCGTCCAGCTCTTTTTGCAATGCGTCATGAATGCTGCTCCATGGAGGAAGATCAGCTGGCGGCAAAGGCAAAACATCCTTAAGACGCGTAAATCTGATATCTGGATTTACCTCCAGTGCCGCGGCAATCTCTTGATATCTGCAGCTCCGTTCACGATCAGGTAGTATACCTAGAGCCTCAAGCTTGGCCTTTGTCTGAATTCCCATGTGGGGCCAGTACCCTTCTGCAAATAGTCGAGAAAGAGCTTGGGCAGACTCCCTATTGCCAAACTCCACCCCCTTCTGAAAAAACGTTATCGCTGCCAAAAAATCCTGCTGAACAGCTCGGCGATTCCCGCCCAGCAACGCCGCTGCTGCACCATATCCTTGATTGTATGCACACATCCGCATTGCCTCTTGCTTGTCAAGCTGCCGGTCGTTACCATATGCCTCAGCTAATGCCAACTGTCCCTCAGGGCTTCCCAACCGTGCAGCCTTGGCAAAATGCGCCCATGCGATTCGATCGTCTTGCGCGATCCCTCCGTAGCCATGCTGATAAGCCACACCGAGATCGTAATAGGCCCACGGTTGATTCGCCTCCACACCCGCTTGAATGATTTCGATTGCCTTCTGGGGTGCGGGTGCCAAGATCTGATTCGATTCGAGCACCCCAAAACCTTGCAGATAAAATCTCGCCAGCAATGCCCGAGCCCCCCAATCTCCTTTTTCCGCGCTCACGCGAACACCATTTAGTATTCGACTTATCTCGTCACGCGTGAGCTGCCATTCAGCCTTGCTGCGCCACAACTTCCTCGCTTCAATGTATATTTGGTACGCGGCGCGGTCTCGGGTTTTTGGCATATACATTCGCCAGCTTGCGCAATCAGGAGGCGCATCTAACAGGCTAAATTCGGGCAAACTAGAGGGTATATTACTCACATTATTTTCCTTTACCTGATAATTTACAGGAAAACAAACCGTCGCCATCGTGACAATTACCAGAACGGAACAAGCTAACGTTAAGTTCTTGCATTTCATATCAGCGATGTACCCGGTTGACGGCTCACGTGGAAGGGCAGCAATTGCGAGAGAAGTGGGGCTCCGGCATTCTTCAAATCAAGGTTATCGTTTTGAGCCGAAGTCCAATCTAGAAACGTGCTCTCCATACTTCCAAAAATCGATGGACCGGCTAGTCCGAAGCACTGTTCAAATAGCCTGCGGCGAAGCGCATACGCAATGTCCGATGCGTTGCTCAAGACATTCAACTCGCTATCTATCGCCATGCTTCTCAAATTTAGATTTGTAGATCCTACGGTGAATGCCGCGTCATCAACTATTGCCACTTTTGAGTGAATGTAAATTTCTTCGTAATCACTCGCCGACAGCTTCTCTCGAATCGTTGCCCAGGTCCATAGTGAGCTCATTATTACATTGATACCGGAACGTTCCATCTCGCCTTTGGAAATCGGAGCCTTGATGCCACCTTCCACAGCAACTTCAACGGCTTCTTTATGAACTATTGGCATTGACTCACTTTTCCCAATCCGGCCCGCAACCTCATGGGTAGGTCGATCCATTCCATCTCGTTCCGGCGTAGACGTAACCACGAATACAAACACTGGCTTCATATACCCCGCGGCTCGAAGATTATGTACACACGTACGAAGATGCTCTGCCCAAGCACCATACTGCACGTACTGATTCTGAATGAAGATATAATGTGTCATCTGCCTGGTCAGATTCGCATAGCATTCCTTCGCGCCTTTTTCGCCGTGCAGCGGTTGTGTCCGCACTAACTGAGCCGCATGTTCCTCCTTCTGCCGAGGGAATGCGCCGATAGGTACCCGATTCCTGCGACCGATGAATTCGCTATCCATTTCTCCATGGAGCCTGTCACCGGCGTAACGAATGATTTTCCGCACAACTTGCACACCGGCTAGCGGTAGAAACCACAAACCATCCAGGAATGCTGAACTGGGTCGATCCGATTCGGACCATCCCTGGCAAAAATTATGGTTCAGGTCATGCAATATAGGGCCACGCAGCCGGCATGAAACGTCCTGGTATGGCTTGACGATACGGCTGTGCCTGTCGATATACGCTTGGACTGCAAGCTCTTTTTGCTTGACCAGATATTCTGGCGGCGCGTAACCCGGCGATGCGCCATCGAACGAAGGCCCTTCACGCCATGCCCGCTTCATAAGTTCAGCGTGTTCCATGTCGAATACACGCTCGCGCCGCTTATCGCCGAATTTGTGCTCTGCCGTATCCCAGTATTCGGTCGTTGAATTGTGGCCCATCACGTATCCGACTGCGACCTGAGGCCGCTCAAAGTCGATCAGCACCATCTTCTGATGATGCGCCGCGTATAGCACCGCGATTTTTCCTACTGGCCCTATGCCTTTCGGCGGAATTTCGCCTTGCATCGATCGATCCAGAAGGTCGGCCGGGACACTTCTTACATGGAGATGGATATTCTCATAGACATGTTCTGTCACTTTCCTGAACCACTCGGCACTATAGTTCTGGTGCTGTTCGTTGTAGTACCCTACCTCGCCATTTGATCCAATTCTCGGGAGCGAAGGGCCGTAATAGCCAGGGGTGTTATTCATTTGAAGCTGGGATGCCAGATCATCATGCCAGATGAGCAAACGGACTTTCACGGGGTCCTTCTTCCGCGTAGCAATTTCGATGAGCAAATCGCCATACCGCTGTTCCTTTTTGCCATTCTCGCTTCTATCCAGTTCCATGCCTGGATCAAAACCCCATGTAATGATATCCACGCTGTGCGTTGCGTTCTTCAGATCCTGCGCAATTTTGTTAAAAACCTCCTCGCCGCATATCAGCGGCTCGATCGAGCAGCCGTAGCGTGGGTAATACACTTCCTTGGACATTCGGACGAACCATGGCTGTGCCAGAAATTGATTTGGCGCCGAGTTTTTCCTGTAAGATAATCTCTGTTTATAGAGCTCTGCGTTGTCATCCATTGCTGATTTCATCGCTTGTTCCTCCTATCGGATCAATTTTCAGAGCCCATACCCGACCCCGCGCGGATCAGCATGGCCAGCGCCGTAGTCGCTTCGGTGCAAATCGGGCTAGGATTCGTTTAGCCGGTCCGCCCGCACCATGGTTGGCGCAATAAAAATTACCTTGCGCAGTATCGATTGCGGCCCATGCGCCTGCATCCGGAAATGCCCACGTCGCCAATGCGGTGAAATATCCCCGCGGCTACCCTGCAGTTGCACCGGCAAACTCGCGGGGCCAAGCACGATACGGTCATAATGCACAGCCGCCTGCCGGCGCAGCTTGGCGGCCTTCTTTGGGCCGACGGCACGCAGCCGTACCATCGCATCGCTGTAGGACATTTCCTCGACTCGCCGTGCATGTTCCATGGTCCAGTACAGGAAAACTTTGGTGCATAGCAGTGCAATAGCTTGCTGCTGCCTCAGAAATGTTGGCCGAAGCTCCACTTCGGCACACGTGCGGTGAATAATCTCGAGCAGACTGTCGCCCTCGTCCTCGATGCGAATCTCAAGGTGGCCGACGAAGCGCTCCGGATTTGAGTTCAGTGCCGAAACGGGGCAAATCGAGATCTTCCTCCCGCAATGAGCGGGTGATTCGAACACATAGGCCCCAACGATGCGATGGCCGTCATATTCGTCATCCGCCTCCGGCACGGCGACCGCCGCCTGCATCGTTCCTCCGAAGCTTATGAAGCACGCTGGAACAGGCGGCCGCATCAGGCTTGCTGGAATATCCTGGCTGATGTCCGACGATGCCAGCAACCGGTCCAGCGCTGGCGTCGGTTCGATCAGCGCATGCTGCCGCTGCCAGAACATGACCGCGGCAGCTACCAGGATGGACGAGTATTTGAACTCTTCTTCCAGACCGTCTCGCTTGACCCTGGCAAGTACCGGATCCAGATCGAGCGACCTGGCAAAGAGGTGTTCGTTTTCGCCAAAGCAAAAGGCCGGATCCCTCATCCGATACTCCAGTTCCGGGCCGGGATCAAGGACGTAAGCGCCCGGCCACCGGTTCCACGCTTCGAGTAGCCCGGAGTTTCGGGCATGAACAGGTTGCAGGCATTTGCTGTGCTCACGGCTCTTGTCTATCGCTGCGATCAATACCCGCGTGGCGGCGTAATATTGATCCACCAAGGCGAGATTTTTCTTATCGCCCCTGCTGATCATTCCTGCCAATGCCATAACGAACGACTGCGTAGGATCGGGATGCAGCATGTCAACGGTCTCCGGATGCGTGGGCTTTCCTGCCGCGCGAGGCCAGCCCGGGCCGTAACATATACCCCGTCGCGGTCCGCTCGACCTTGCCCGTTCCGCCGCCGACATAAGCATCCCAGCCCAGCCGTCCCGCAGTCTCCGGCTTACGCGTGGTCAGTACCACGCGCCTGGCGGCGCATGGCTTCAGGTGCAACCGGACCTCGAACTCCAGGGCCGGCAGGCCGAACAGTGCCAAGAGCTTTTCAAGTGCCGCAGCACCTGCCGCGCCTGGCAGGAATCGCGCGTAGTCCGCCCTGCCAACGGGACCGATGTGGATGTTTACCCGGCGATCGCGCCGCCACAGCCGGTGACCCAGCATCGCGCCATTACCCAGCCTGGCTCCCGTCCCGGTGTGGCTGCCAAGTCGGCTGCGCTTGTTTTCGGGCAGATAGTCCCAGCTGCCAACAAACGGCTCGAGCTGGAACGGCAGCGCAAAATAGTCACTCAGCACCTGTGCCACTGCGTTCACCGACACCGGGCGCGAACGCAGCAACCCAGCGTAGTACGCCATTACCTCCTCAGCGATCTCGCCGGGACTGGCATGCGCACCCGACAGCGCCGTGAGCAGTCGCAGGCGCATATCGGTGCCTTGGGTATCGATCGTCTGTTCCAGCCTGTACTTGCCTACGGCTTCGAGGAACTGCCCCGTGAGCCTCTGCATGAAAATGTCGATGAACGCTCGTCCGCTATCGTCGTCGCTCCAGCTCCGCCCTGCGGCGACTCGCTCGGTGATCGCGTGCGGCAAGGCGCCCTGCAGGCCCAGCAAGCCCAAAAACGCCGGTGTCAGCACTATTCGGGCTGCATCATCATTTTTCAGTGCATGCAACAGCGACTCGGCACCAGCGGGCCGCGCCGGTTCAATGTGCAACGCTTCGATCTCGCTGGCGGGGAACGTCAATGCCAGGCTATTACGGAACTGCAGCGCTGCGCGGTCGACGGGAATGCCGTTCATACGCAGCCAGCGCGACAGCAGTCGCATCGCCTGCACGAACTGGAATCGATGGGGCTCGGCCAGCAATTGTTCGATCACACTGGTCTCAGATAGCCGTTGCGTGGTTTGCATCGCACCAGTTCCTTTCCTGATTGTTTGGAGAACACCACCAGTTCGATGAAGCTGTTGACCTGCACATACAGGCCCAGGAACTGATCGATAACCTCGATGAACAAATGGGCCGAACTGCCCACGAACGCGTCTTCGTCGATCGTCAGCCGGACTTCGATGCCATGAACCAGCGACGTGCCGTATTTGTGCCGCAGCCATGCCACGGTATCCGCCTGGCCGAGCGCGACGATGCCGTCGATCTGTCGACGCGAGATCGCCGATTGCGCAGGGTCGTAGAGAGACAGCAGTTCCCGGAACGCCGGCAAGCGATCCTGGGATAGCGCATGGTGATTGAGCGTCAGATGGGAAATGAGCCGCCAGTGCCGCGCCGGTTCAGCCCCGAAACGAAACTGACTGGTGGGCTTGCGCAGGAAGCGGAACCTGCAGGTGCCGGGATCGCGCAATGACACCATTTCCCCACCATGGCCCAAGGAGGCTGGCAAGTCCCTGTTCGTGCATGTGAGCCTGATCGACAGGCTGCTTTGTTCCACGGCCATCGGATCGAATCCGGCATCGACCAGGGTGATGCGTTTCTCGTGGCCGGGGCTTGCGGCAGCAACCATGCCATCGATGCGCGCCACCCAATAGTGCTGATTCTGATCGCTTTTTTCACCGTGGCGCAACGCGTAGAATGGCCTGAACTCGGCGCTGGTTTCACTACTGCCCTGCCGGCGGATCATCCGCACCGAGTCGATCGAATACACTTCGAATGCGGCAGGACGCGTGGCATCTGCAACGACGCCGTATTCGGAAGAGAGGTGCGTAACAGCGATCGGCATGCCTGGGCGCGGGAACAGGTTGACTGCCGGGCTGCAGCCCAACAGCAGGTTTTCTGCACACAAGCTGGCCAGCATGCGGGCCGTGTCGGAATCGGACCGGAAACCTGACATGCCCAGATGCAGAGTGACTTCGCGCACGCCAGGCGGCAGGGAGGACTGTATCGCGGCGAGGTCGATATCGAAGAAACTGAATTTTTCAGGAAATGCAAAGAACTCGGTGAGTCCACGATACGCGGGGTGCGAACGTGCCCCGAAGGGAATCAGCGCATCTTCCTCGGCGAACCCCACCTGCGTCAATGGAATCCCGGACAACCGTTTCCAGCGCCCATCCGGGATCTCGACATACGCACAGATGGTTCGCATGAACAGAGCGTCGCGCAGGCATGCGCAGAACGATGGTTCGCCATCGATGTAAGCACGTACGCGGCCTGGCTGAGCCAGCCCTTCGCCTTCCAGCGTAATACTGATCAGGGACCCCAACGCCGCCGGCAATACCGTTCCGGCCGGCGCACGAATTGCCGAGTCGAAGCAGGCCCTGGACAGAGTGACCGGAGCTAGCGTGATGTCATACGCTGTCCTGAACTGGCACCGTATTCCATTCACGGCTTCCGATTCCAACTCGGTACCACGAGGAATTCTCAGTTCCGGCAAACGACCGGCGGCGGTAATTGCAGGAAAAGTGGCGCGTACGATCGTACAAGAGGGAAATGGCAGTAGATAGTGTGGAAAGAGCGACTCCAGTACCCCTTCGGTGAATTGCGGATAGCCGTCGTCCAGGAGCTTTGCCACGCGGGCAGCAATCAGCGCAACGGACTCGACAAGCTGTTCAACATGCGGATCAGGGCAGACATCGGCGCCAAGTTGCAGCCGGCCGCCAACTTTCGGGTACCGCTCGGTGAACTCGCGACACAGGCGGCGCAAAGACACAAGTTCACGTTCGTAATACGGCAACAGACTTTCCATCGACCTCTCCCTGCGGCATGTTGCCGGGAGGCCAGTATCGGCAAGCTGCCCCGATCTCAATTTGATCTCGCGCAAGCCCAGTCGAATTGCCACCCTTTCGCCACAGGTCCCCAAGCACATTGAGAAATATCAAAGGCTTTCCGCACGACAAACCCATACTGCCCCATTCAACTCCGTGGAGAAGAGCATGACGTTGCCATCGAAAATTCTCTGGTCCGAGGGACTCGCATTGGATGCCCAGCATCTGCAGCAGCTCGACCGGTATCACGAAGGACGCGTGCGTCACCTCGTCAGCGCACTGAATCCGGATGCATGGGGTGTTCAGTCGGCCCGCTGGAGTCCCGAAGATGTCGAAAGAGGCAAACTGCGCGCGGAGTCGCTGACCCTGCTCTTCCAGGACGGCGAGATATACCAGGCTCCGTATTCGGACCCGTTGCCACTGGAGGTCGACCTGTCAGAGCTACCCGCTGATGAATCCAGCTTCCTGTTCTACGCGGCAATGCCAGCTTTGAAATCACGGGGCGGCAACGTGGCTCCCGCCGATGCGGTCGAGCAGCCCGTGCGGGACGATACCGCCAGGTTTATCCAGCTCGAGCTGAATACGATCGACCTTTTCACCGATGCTCTCGCCAGCAAGCTCCGCTATCTGAAAAAATCGCTGCGCCTTCTGTCCCACCTGGAAAAGCGCGATGCATACGAGTGCGTTCCCGTCGTGAAGATTCGCCGCAAAGCCGACTGCACTTTTGAGATCGATCCCGGCTTCATTCCCCCGGCACTGTCGGTGGAAGGCGCACCGGCGTTACAAAACCTGTTGCGCAGCCTGCTCGCGAAGATGAGTGCCAAGGCGAATGCACTGTATCTCCTGCAGCGGCAGCCGAAGGGCAGCGTCGTGGAAGCACATGTTGGCAACGTAACGTCATTCTGGATGCTCAGCACCATCACGACGGCCAGTGCTGCGCTCAACCCCTGTGCGGGCGCGGCTCACGCGCACCCGGTTCAAGTGTTCGACAAATTACTGACGCTGGCCGGTGCGCTGATGGCATTTTCAAGGAAATTCGCCCTCGGTGACTTGCCCAGGTACGACCATCAAACGCCAACGGATTCTTTCGAGGCCCTTGCAGCGATCATTGGGGAATTGCTTGAAACCGTCGTCTCGTCGAAATATGTGGTGCTTCCCCTGGTGCGCAAGAGCGAAACCAGCCCATATCAAACCGCAAGGCTCGATGCTTCGATCGTCGATGCCAAGGCCCGTTTGTATCTCGCCGTGAGCGCGAGCATACCCGCGCTGAACCTGGTGGCCGACATCCCGCGGCAATTGAAGGTCGGCTCGCCGCACGACGTGGAGCAGATGGTACAAATGTCCGTGTCAGGCGTACCGTTGATACACATGGCGCAGGTACCGATGGAAGTGCCGGTTCGCCCCGATACCTACTATTTTTCAATCGAGAATCGGGGCGAACGGTATGAGTCCATGACGAAGGCGCAGGCGGTGACGGTTTACGCCCCGTCCACCATCAAGGACCTGAAACTGGAATTGTTTGCGTTGATGGACTAAGCGCTGGGGATGGCCTCAACGTGCCACTTGCCGCTGGAGCCATTCGGCCACATCTTTACCCACCGCCACCCCACCCGCCAGGCAAGCCGTCAGCAGATACCCCCCGGTCGGCGCCTCCCAGTCGACCATTTCGCCGGCCACGAACACCCCCGGCAGCGCGCGCAGCATGCTGCCCTCCAGCGCCTCGAACGCCACGCCGCCGGCGCTGCTGATGGCTTCGTCGATCGGCCGCGGCGCCCGTAGCGTCAGCGGCAAGGCTTTCAGGGCACGGGCCAGCATGGCGGGATCGGCGAACTGCTCCCTCGCCAGGCATTCGTGCAGCAGCCCCGACTTCACGCCCTTGATGCCGAGCCGTCCCTGCAGGTGGCTGGACATCGAACGCGAACCGCGCGGCCGCGTCACCTCGGCCAGCACGCGGTCGGCCGGCAAGTCGGGCAGCAGGTCCAGTTCGACGACGGCGCTGCCATGCGCGGCGATCCGGTCGCGGACGGGCGCCGACAGCGCATAGATCAGGCTGCCCTCGACACCGCTTGCCGTCACCACGAACTGCCCCTGCTTGCGCACCCGCTGGCCGTTGCCGTCGGTCCAGCTTGCCGCGACGGTGGTGAGCGGCTGGCCGGCATGGCGTTCCGCGAACAGCGGGCTCCAGTCCACGTCGAAGCCGCAATTGGATGGCCGCAGCGGGGCGACGGCAATGCCGCGTTCCGCCAGCAGCGGCAGCCAGGCGCCGTCGGACCCCAGCCGCGCCCAGCTTGCACCGCCCAGCGCCAGCACCGTGGCATCGGCCTGCACCAGCAGTTCGCCGGCCGGTGTCGCGAAGCGCAGCGCATCGTCCGACCAGCCCATCCAGCGATGGCGCTGGTGGAACTGCACGCCCGCTTCGCGCAGGCGGTGCAGCCAGGCGCGCAGCAAGGGCGCGGCCTTCATTTCGGTCGGGAATACCCGGCCGGAAGTGCCGACGAACGTTTCGATGCCCAGGCCGTGTACCCAGTCGCGCACCGCGCCGGGACCGAACGCATCGAGCATCGGCCGCAGCGCGGCGGCGCGGGCGCCGTAACGCGTCACGAACTGCTCGTACGCTTCGGCGTGGGTGATGTTCATGCCGCCGCGGCCGGCCAGCAGGAACTTGCGGCCGACGGACGGCATCGCATCGTACAGGTCGATGTCGAACATGCCGGCGCGCGACAGCGTTTCGGCGGCCATCAGGCCGGCCGGCCCGCCGCCGACGATGGCCACGCGCGGCCGGGAGTTTTCAGGGAGTGCTGGGGTCATCATGAGGAGCGAGATTGTAGTGCAAAACGCGCCCGGCCCCGGCATACTGGCGGAAATCTATCGCTGGAGACACCATGGGCCCGCTCTTCTGGATCAAACGCTACCTGCTCGCCGCCGTGCCGCTGTTCGCCATCCTGGCGGCGGTGGAATGGGCGAAGGGAACCACCGCGCCGGCGGATATCGCCAGTGCCGCCATCTGGGCCGCCGTGGCCGCCGCGATCTTTACCGGCGCGGCATGGAATCGCTACCGCAAGGCGCTTGCCTGCGCGGCATGCGACGCGGTGATGCCGAAGCCCACCGCGCCCCCGCGCCAGAAGAAAAAGTAAGGGTTCAGCCGCCCGTCACGGGCGGAAAGAACGCCACTTCGGCGTTGTCGCTCAGCGTTTCGGCGGCGTCGCACATTCGCTGGTTGCAGGCCATGCGCAGCGCACGGCCGTGGCCCAGCGCCTCGGCCCAGGCATCGCCGCGGGCCACCAGCAGGTCGCGCAGCGCGCCGACGGTGGTCACGCCGGCGGGCACGTCGATGCTCTCGCCGCCGGTGCCCAGCGCTTCACGCACGCTGGCAAAAAACTTCAGGTTGATTCGCATATCAGTACAGCAGTTCGGTAAACGGGATGAAACGCACGGTGTCGCCCGCGGCGATCGGCCGGTCCGGCGGATTGTCGATCACGCCATCGCCCCACACGGTCGACGTCAGCACGCCCGAGCCCTGGTTGGGGAACAGATCGAGCCCCCCCTGCGCATTGATGCGGGCGCGCAGGAACTCGTTGCGGCGGTCGCCCTTCCAGTCGAAGTCCGCGCGCAGCGGGAACGCCAGCGGCTCGCGCGCCGCGTCGCGGGCACCCTGCAGCTTGAGCAGGAACGGCCGCACGAACAGCAGGAACGTTACGAAGCTCGACACCGGATTGCCCGGCAACCCGATGAAGAAGGCGTTGCCCACCTCGCCGAACGCCAGCGGCTTGCCCGGCTTGATGGCGATCTGCCACATGGCCAGCTTGCCTTCCGCCTCCACGGCCGGCTTGACGTGATCTTCCTCGCCGACCGACACGCCGCCGGAAGTGATGATCAGGTCGCTGCAAGCGGCGGCCTGCCGCAACACGGCGCGGGTGGCGTCCAGGCTGTCCGGCACGATGCCGAAGTCGGTCACGTCGCAGCCCAGGTTCTCCAGCAGCGCGCGCAGGGTAAAACGGTTCGAATTGTAGATGCCGCCCGGTGCCAGGGGCTCGCCGGGCATCGTCAGCTCGTCGCCGGTGAAGAACACCGCAACGCGCGCTCGACGCAGCAGCGGCAGGCTGGCCAGCCCGATCGAGGCGGCCAGGCCCAGCTCCTGGCTGCGCAAGCGGGTGCCGGCCGGCAGGATGACGTTGCCGCTGCGGATATCCTCGCCGGCGCGCCGCACCCATTCGCCGGCACGCGGCGCGTGGCGGATCGTCACGGTATCGCCATGCGCCTCGCACTGCTCCTGCATCACCACCGCATCGGCCCCTTCCGGGATGAATGCGCCGGTAAAGATGCGGGCGGCAGTGCCGGCTTGCAGCGGTTCGCCGACATGGCCGGCGGGAATGCGCTGCGAAATACGAAAAACGCGCGCCAAAGTCGGCTCCGGCGTTTCGGCGCTACTGGCGAAATCGGCGGCACGCACCGCGTAGCCGTCCATCTGCGTGTTGTCCCGCGCCGGAACGTCGAGACCGGACACGCAGTCGGCACCCAGCACGCGGCCGTTGGCCTCGAGCGTGGGCACCGTTTCAACCTCGGCCAGGGGACGGCACGCCGCCAGCAGGAAGTCCAGCGCTTCCCGCCGCGACAGCATCGGCTTGCGCGCGCCCGTCATGTCACAGCGCCGCGCCAGCGTTGGCAGCACCGGCGTTGGCCGCACCGGCGTTGGCAGCACCGGCGTTAGCTGCACTGACGTTAGCTGCACTGACGTTAGCTGCAATATACGCCTTCATCTTGTCGACGTCCGGCGGCATCACCGTGTACTTCTGCGGCAGCGATTCGATATCCTCGAAGCCGGCCGGGCGCTCGGCATCCTCGCCCAGCGCTTCCAGGATCGTTTCGTTGAATTTTGCCGCCAGCGCGGTTTCCAGCACGATCATCGGCACGCCCTCTTCCAGGTTTTCCTTGGCCACCTTGATGCCGTCGGCGGTATGCGTATCGATGACGATGCCGTAGTCGTCGGCCACGTCACGGATCGTCTGCAGGCGGTCGGCATGGGTCGACTTGCCGGACTTGAAGCCGTATTGCGCCACCTTGGCGAACTCGTCGCCATCACTGCCAGGACCGCCGGAAAGGTCGAAGCCGCCGTCGCTTTCCACCTTCGTGAACAGCGCCTTGACGCGCGCCGGATCGCGGCCCACCAGGTCGTAGATGAAGCGTTCGAAGTTCGAGGCCTTGCTGATGTCCATCGACGGGCTGCTGGTGTGGTACGTCTCGGCCGACTTGCGCACGCGGTAGATCCCGGTGCGGAAGAATTCGTCGAGCACGTCGTTCTCGTTGGTAGCCACCACCAGCTTGTCGATCGGCAGGCCCATCATGCGGGCGATATGGCCAGCGCAGATATTGCCGAAGTTCCCCGACGGTACCGTGAACGACACTTTCTGGTCGTTCGACGTGGTCGCCGCCAGGTAGCCGCGGAAGTAGTACACCACCTGCGCGACCACGCGTGCCCAGTTGATCGAGTTGACGGTGCCGATCTTGTAGCGGGCCTTGAATTCAAGGTCGTTCGATACGGCCTTCACCATGTCCTGGCAATCGTCGAACACGCCTTCGACGGCGATGTTCAGGATGTTCGGGTCCTGCAGGCTGAACATCTGCGCGGTCTGGAACGCGCTCATCTTCTTGTGCGGCGACAGCATGAACACGCGGATGCCACGCTTGCCGCGCATCGCGTATTCGGCCGCGCTGCCGGTATCGCCCGACGTGGCGCCGAAGATGTTCAGCTGCGCATCCTGCTTCGCCAGCGCATATTCGAACAGGTTGCCGAGCAGTTGCATGGCCATGTCCTTGAAGGCCAGCGTGGGGCCGTTCGACAGCGCCTGCAGCAACAGCTTCTTGCCGCCGTTTTCTTCCAGCACGCGCAGCGGCGTGATGTCGGCCGCGTTCTCGCCCTCGCGGGCGTTGCGGTACACATCGGCCGTGTAGGTCTTGTGCGCCAGTGCCTTCAGGTCGGCTTCCGGAATGTCGGTCGCGAACTTGGACAGGATCGCAAACGCGAGATCGGCATACGGCAGCTTGCGCCACGCATCGAGTTCGGCACCGGTCACCTGCGGGTACTCGCCCGGCAGGTACAGGCCGCCGTCAGGGGCCAGGCCGCCCAGCAGGATGTCGCTGAATTGAGCGGAAGGGTTCGCGGAAGTTTGCTGGGAAGACGCTGCGGCGGCCGACACGTCGGCGCGGGTGGACACATATTGCATGATTCAGGAGATCCGGTTGTGCACAGAAGAGGGATAACTATTATAGTGCGGCCGCAGTTTCTTTGCGAAATTTGCCAGCTTTTCGAATTTTATGTTGCATTTGGCCGAGGTTCGGGGTCGCAGGGCCTTAGGTTCAGTCCCTGATTGTTGCCAGCATTCCGATTGTGTGGGTGAACACCGGGGTCAGTCCCCTGGTGCCAGGCCTGTGGCTGGCGCTCGATGACAACGACTGGCGGGGACAGACCCCTGCGGCGCCGGCTGATCCACCGCCAGCTAGCAAGCCGCGTGATTCACCGTCACCACGTGCACGGCCAGTCCGCCCAGCGAGGTTTCCTTGTACTTCGCGCCCATGTCGGCGCCGGTCTGGCGCATCGTCTCGATCACCTCGTCGAGGCTGACGAAGTGCGTACCGTCGCCCTTCAGCGCCAGCGAAGCGGCGGTGATGGCCTTCACGGCGCCCATGCCGTTGCGCTCGATGCAGGGAATCTGCACCAGCCCGCCGATCGGATCGCAGGTCATGCCCAGGTGGTGCTCGATGCCGATTTCCGCGGCGTTCTCGATCTGCGCGTTCGAACCGCCCAGGGCGGCAACCAGGCCCGCGGCGGCCATCGCGCAGGCCACGCCGACTTCGCCCTGGCAGCCGATCTCCGCGCCCGAGATCGACGCATTGCGCTTGCACAGCATGCCGATCGCAGCGGCACTCAGCAGGAAGTCGCGTACCCCATTCACCGGATCGAGCGGCTTGCAATCCTCGGCATAGTATTTCAGCACCGCGGGAATGATGCCGGCCGCGCCATTGGTCGGCGCCGTCACCACGCGACCGCCCGCGGCATTTTCCTCGTTCACGGCCATCGCATACAGCGACACGCCATTGAGCGCATCGTGCGGCAGTTCGTTGGCGCGGTCCGCGCCCTGCGCCTGCTGCCACAGCTTGGCGGCGCGGCGTTTCACGTTCAGGCCGCCCGGCAGCTGGCCCGAGGTTTCCAGCCCGTGCGCGATGCAGGAACGCATGACCCGCCAGATCCGGTCGAGCCCCGCGTCGAGCCGTTCGGCCGGCATGCGCGCCAGTTCGTTCGCGCGCAGCATGCGCGGGATCGACAGGCCGCTGCGGGCACCGTGCGCCAGCAGGTCGGCCATCGTGTCGAACGGATACGGCACCGGCGCCGCCGGCGCGCCATCCGGCGCAGCGCCCTCGCCTTCGGCGCGGATGAAGCCGCCGCCGATGGAGTAGTAAACCCGGCTGGCGTCGCCGCCCGCGCGGTGCAGCGTGAAACGCATGCCGTTCGGATGCTCGGGCAGGTTCTCGGTCTTGTGGAAGACCAGGTGCCGCGCGCGCACGAATGGCACTGCTTTCGCGCCCAACAGCTTCAGTTCTCCGCGCAGCTGCGCCTCCGCCAGCAGCGCATCGACCCGGCCGGGATCGACGTCCTGCGGCGTTTCGCCCATCAGGCCAAGGATCACCGCCTTGTCGGTCGCGTGACCCACGCCGGTCAGCGCCAGCGAGCCATACAGCTCGGCCGTCACGCCGGTCGCGTCATCGAGCGGCCCGTGGTCCAGCAGGAAGCGGCGCGCCGCCACCATCGGCCCCACCGTGTGGGAACTGGAGGGGCCGATGCCGATCTTGAACAGATCGAATACGCTCATGTCCATCTTTGTCTCTCGAATATTGTAGTAATGAAGATGGCGTGTCGCGTCTCACGCGGCCTGGCTGACTTTGGCATCGACGTTGGCCAGCATGTCGCGCACGATGTCCTCCACGCCGATGCGGGCCTGCCAGCCCCAGTCGGCGCGCGCCGCGCCGTCGTCCAGGCTTTTCGGCCATGTGTCGGCGATGCCCTGGCGGCTGTCCGGCTTGTACTCGATCGCGAAGCGCGGCACGCGCGCCTTGATGGCGGCGGCCAGCTCTTCCGGCGAGAACGACACGCCCGCCACGTTGTACGAGGACCGAATCCTGACCTTTTCCGCCGGCGCCTCCATCAGTTCGAGCGTGGCGCGGATCGCATCGGACATGTAGATCATCGGCAGCGTGGTTTGCGGGCCGAGGAAGCATTCGTAGCGTTCGCCCCGCAGCGCCGCATGGAAGATCGCGATCGCGTAGTCGGTGGTGCCGCCACCCGGCGGCGACTTGTAGCTGATGATGCCGGGGTAGCGGATGCTGCGCACGTCCACGCCATATTTCAGGTGGTAGTACTCGCACAGCCGTTCGCCGGCCAGCTTGCTGATGCCGTAGATCGACGTGGGGTCCATCACCGCCATCTGCGGCGTGGCATCCTGCGGCGTGTTCGGGCCGAACGCGGCGATCGACGAAGGCCAGAACACCTTCAACGGCTTGCCGGCTTCGCCGCGCTCGCGGGCCACCTCGAGGATGTTCAGCAAGCCATCCATGTTCAGCTTCCAGGCCTTCAGCGGCGCCGCTTCGCCGGTGGCCGACAGCATCGCGGCCAGCTGGTAGACCTGCGTGATGTCCTGCGACGAAACCAGCTGCGCCAGCGCTTCGTCGTCCAGCACGTTCAATACCTGGTATTGGGCGGCGCCGTACAGGTTCTTCGGCGAAATGTCGGTGGCGAAGACATTGTCCGCGCCGTACCTGGCCGACAGGGCTTCCACCAGTTCGCTGCCGATCTGGCCGTTGGCGCCGATGACGAGAATACGTTCCATTATTGTTGTTCCTTGAGAATGCCGAGTTCCTTGCCGGCCTGCGCGAACGCGGCCAGTACCTTGTCCAGCTGCTCCCGGGTGTGCGCGGCGGAGAGCTGCACGCGCACGCGCGCCTGGCCCATCGGCACCACCGGATAGAAGAAGCCGGACAGCAGCACGCCCAGTTCATACATGCGCGCCGCGAACTTCTGCGCCACCGGTGCCTCGAACAGCATCACCGGCACGACCGGGTGGGTTCCTGGCTTGATGGTGAAGCCGAGACGCTCGATCTCGCGGCGGAAATACGCGGTGTTTTCGTGCAGCCTGTCGCGCAGCTCGGTCGATTCCGACAGCTTCTTCAGCACGGCCAGCGAAGCACCGGCGATCGACGGCGCCAGCGTGTTCGAGAACAGGTAGGGGCGCGATTTCTGCCGTAGCGTGTCGATGACTTCCTTGCGGCCGCTGGTAAAGCCGCCCATCGCGCCGCCCAGCGCCTTGCCCAGCGTACCGGTGATGATGTCGATCCTGCCCACCACGCCATGGTGCTCGTGCGTGCCGCGGCCGGTCTTGCCCATGAAGCCGGAGGCGTGGCATTCGTCGATCATCACCAGCGCGCCATACTGTTCGGCCAGCGCGACGATCCTGTCCAGCTGCGCGATCGTGCCATCCATCGAGAACACGCCGTCGGTCACGATGATCTTGTGGCGCTTGCCGGCGGCAGCCTGCAGCTGCGCTTCCAGGTCGGCCATGTCATTGTGGGCATAGCGGAAGCGCGCCGCCTTGCACAGGCGGATGCCGTCGATGATGGAAGCATGGTTCAGCGCGTCCGAAATGATCGCGTCGTTCTCGTCGAACAGCGGTTCGAACACGCCGCCGTTGGCGTCGAACGCGGCCGCGTACAGGATCGTGTCCTCGGTGCCGAGGAATGCGGAAATCGCCTGCTCGAGCTGCTTGTGCACCGTCTGCGTGCCGCAGATGAAGCGCACCGACGACAGGCCGTAGCCGTACTGCTCGGTGGCGTCGATCGATGCCCTGGCCACCCATTCCTCGCCGGACAGGCCCAGGTAGTTATTGGCGCACATATTGATCAGCGTCGTTCCATCGTCGCCCGTTACTTCCGCGCCCTGGCGCGAAGCCAGCACGCGCTCGGGCTTGTACAGGCCCTGTTCGCGCAACTGCTCCAGGTTGTGCCGCAGGCCGGCGTAGAAATTCGCTTGTGTGCTCATGGTGCTCCTTCGGGGTTGGGTTCGCGCTGCTTGCGGGCTGGCGGCCTTTGCTTGACCGGCATGTTGACCCTGTTGTACCGTGCATCGCGGAGAACAGGGTATCGAACTTCGCCCTGATTCCTGTATTTTCTCCGGTTTTCACTATCTTGAACTTCCGTTCGATATACTGAATCCTACATAAGCTTATTGAACTTTGCAACCACCAATGATGAAATCCCCCGCCGCACCCATCGCCAATGCCCCGCCCGAGGTGGGCGCCGCCCTGCAGCGCCTGCGCCTGGCGCGCGGCCTGACGCTGGAAGACCTGTCGCGCATCGCCGGCGTGTCGAAATCGATGCTGTCGCAGATCGAGCGCGAAAAAGCCAATCCGACGATCGCCATCACGTGGCGGCTGGCCAATGCGCTGGGCGTGGCGATCGGCGAACTGCTGGCCGACGAACAGCGCCCGGTCGACACGATCCGCGTCGTCGATGCGCACGAAACGCCGACACTGCCCGGCAACCATGCCGGCTACGTGCTGCGCATCCTCGGCCCGATGGAACTTGCCGGAAAGTACGAATGGTATGAACTGTCCCTGGCGCCGGGCGGCGAACTGGTCTCCCAGGCCCACGATCCCGGCACCACCGAACACGTCACGCTGCTGCACGGCGCCATCGAGATCGAGGTGGGGGCAAACAAGAAAAAGGTCAAGCTGGGCGGTACCGCACGCTATCCGGCGGACCAGCAGCATGCGCTGCGCAATATCGGCAAGACGGAAGCGAAGGCGCTGCTGGTGGTGATCCACCGCTGAGCATGAGCCCGGCGGCAGGCGCGCTAACGTGCTCTGCATTTCCACCGCGCCCCCTACAATGCCCTCCTGTCCATGACATTTACCAAGATGAACATCGTCTGCATTGCCTGGGGTTCGCTGCTGTGGAAACCCGGCCCGTTGAAACTGGCATCCGGCTGGCACCCGGGCGGCCCGCTGCTGCCGCTGGAATTCGCCCGCGACAGCGACGACAGCGATGAGCTGGCGCTCGTGCTGTGCCCCGGCGTGCCGCCGGTGCACACTTTCTGGGCCTACCTGGACTCGCCTGACCTCGAGGCGGCGCGCGCCATGCTGGCGGCGCGCGAAAAGATCGCGCCGGGCCATCCGGAATTCATCGGCAGCATCCCCGCCGCCGGCGACGCGCCGGTCCGGCAGGAAATCGCCGACTGGCTGCGCGGCCGCGGCATCGATGCCGCCGTCTGGACGGCCCTGCCGCCGAAGTTCGCGGGCAGCGGCGGGCGCATGCCCTCGGGCGAAGAATTACTCGGCTTCCTGTCGGGCCTCGAGGGGGCGACCCGCGACGCGGCCGAGTTCTACCTGCGCCGTATTCCGCCGCACATCGATACCCGCTACCGCCGCCTGGTCGAGGCACGGCTGGGCTGGCGGCCACTGCGCGACGCCGCCGTCACGCGCATGCGCTGAGCTCCGCACGGTCGTCCTTTCCGGCCCGACATCCTTCCTGATAACATTGGCAGGATAGCCAGCCTTCCTCGAGCCAATGACACCAGACTCCCCTGCCGTTTCCGATCTGCCGGTCCAGTCCGACCTGCCGGATCAGCTGCCCCTGCCGCCCCTGCCGCTGACCGTGGCGTTCACGGCCGATGCCGCCACCGGCTACGCTGCCATGCAGAACGACGTGCCCGTGGTGCGCGGCATCACGCTGACCAATGCCGGCACGGCCGCGCTGACGAATGTCGAGGTGTCGATCGTTTGCCGGCCGGCTTTTGCCGCCGGCGTGCAGCTGCGTTTCGAACGCCTGGCGGCGGGCGAGACGCGCACGATCGCGCCGGTCGACCTGCAGCCCGACCACGCCTGGCTGGCCGGCCTGGACGAAGCCCAGCGCGCCAGCGTGGTGCTGGCCGCCAGTGCCGACGGCCATGCGCCGCTCGAGACAAGCCACGGCGTGGTAGTCCTGGCCTACGACCAGTGGGCCGGCACGCGCCTGCTGCCGGAATTGCTGGCGGCGTTCTGCATGCCGAACTCGCGCGTGGTCGACCACCTGATTGCGGCCGGCGCGGCGCTGCTGCGCGCGGCGCCCGGCAATCCGTCGATGAACGGCTACCAGTCGCGCAACCGGGAAAAAGTGTGGCAGCAGGTCTCGGCGCTGTACGCCGCGGTGCTGGCGCAGGATCTGCATTATTCCAGTCCGCCGGCGTCGTTCGGCACCGATGGCCAGAAGATCCGCACGCCCGAACGCATCCTCGACACCAGGATCGCCACCTGCCTGGACCTCGCCATGCTGTTCGCCGCATGCCTGGAACAGGCCGGCCTGCACCCGGTCGTTCTGCTAAAGGAAGGCCACGCCTGGGTCGGCGTCTGGCTGGTCGATGCCTGTTTCCCTACCGCGCTGGTGGACGATGCGCAGTCGGTGCGCAAGCGCGTGCGCTCCGGCGAACTGATGGTGTTCGAGACCACCGGCGTGGCGGACGGCCGCCGGCAGCCGCTGCGCCTGGCCTGCGTGGCCGGCGAAGATCACCTGGCGGACGACGGCGCGTTCGCGTGCGCGGTCGACATCCGCCGGGCGCGCGAGCTGCACATCCGCCCGCTGCCGTCGCATTGCTCCGCCAGCGCGGCCGAACCGCCGATCGAGCAGGATGCGCCCGCCATCGAAGCGATGCCGCCCCTGCCGCCGCTCGACCCCGCGCTGCTGCCGGCCGCCGAACAGGACGCCGACAGCCCGGAAGGCCGGCTGGCGCGCTGGAAGAGCCGCCTGCTCGACCTCACCCTGCGCAACCGGCTGCTGAACTTCAAGCCCTCGAAGACGACGCTGCGGGTGATCTGCCCGGACCCGGCGGCCCTCGAGGACACGCTGGCCGACGGCCGGGATTTCCGCGTGCGCGCGGCGCCACCCCTGATGAGCGGCGGCGATCCGCGCGATGCGTCCGTGTTCGCGGCGCGCAGCGGGCACGCGCCGCTCGATGCGCTGGCGGCCGATGCGCTGGGCCGCAACGAAATCCTCGCCGACGTTCCCGAAGAGGCACTGGACGGTCGGCTGCTAGACATCCACCGCGCCGCCGGCACCAGCCTCGAGGAAGGCGGCGCCAACACGCTGTTCCTCGTGTTTGGTTTGCTCGAGTGGCGCGAAGAGCAGGACGCGGAAGCGTCGCACCTGGCGCCGATCCTGCTCGTCCCTGTCACGCTCACGCGCCAGTCCGTGCGCAGCGGCTTCCGGCTGCTGCGGCACGATGACGACGCGCTCGTCAACCCGACGCTGATGCAGAAGCTGGCCCAGGACTTCCAGCTGAAGCTGCCGGCCTTCGACGTGCTGCCCACGGACGACAAGGGAATCGACGTGGCCGGCATCCTGCAGTCGTTCCGGCTGCATGTGGGCGAGCTGAAAGGCTGGGAAGTGCACGAGCAGGTCCACCTTGGCATCTTCTCGTTCACCAAGTACCTGATGTGGAAGGACTTGCAGGACCGCCACCGGCAGCTGCAGGAAAACCCGGTCGTCGCCCAGCTGATCGAGCATCCCGGCGAAGCCTTCGCGCCAGCCGGGCTGGGTTTCGAGCCGCGCACGCTCGACGCCAGCCACCGGCCCGAGCAACTGTTCGCGCCGCTGCTGTCCGATTCCTCGCAACTGCGCGCGATCTGCGTGGCCGGCAGCGGCACCAGCCTGGTCATCGAAGGCCCGCCCGGAACGGGCAAGAGCCAGACCATCACGAACATGATCGCCCACCTGCTGGCCACCGGCAAGTCGGTGCTGTTCGTGTCGGAAAAGATGGCCGCGCTGGAAGTCGTGCAGCGCCGCCTCGCGGCGATCGGCCTGGGGCCGTTCAGCCTGGAGCTGCACTCGTCGAAGGCGAAGAAGGCCGACGTCATCCGCCAGCTCGGCATCGCGCTCGACGCCGCCGGCACCCGCAGCGTCAAGGAATGGGAGATCGAAGCGGCACGCCTGGCCGCGTTGCGCGCGCAACTGAACGACGTCGCCGTGGCGCTGCACCGGCTGCACCCGAACGACCTGACGGTGTTCGAGGCCATCGGCACCTGCATCGCGCACGCCGGCGAGCGCCCGGCGCCGTTCGCGTGGCCCGATCCCGATGCGCACACCCGCAGCGAGCTCGAGGCGTGGCGCGAGACCAGTCGCCAGATCGGCGCACTGGCCAGCCAGCTGACGACCCTGGCGGGCCATGCGCTGGCCCGCATCGGTACGGCGGCCTGGTCGCCGTCATGGGAACAGGAGCTGGAGAGCAGCGCCGCGGCGCTCGCCGCGCGCAGCACGGCGCTGGACAGTGCCGCCGGCGCCGTGCTGGCGTTGCTGGACGCAGCGCCCGACGGCCTGTCGCTGGCCGACCTGGCCACCCTCGACCGGCTTGCCGATGCCCTGCTGCAGGCACCGCGCATGCCGGCCGGCGTTGCCGGCGCGGCGCATGACGAAGCGGCACGGGCACGGCTGGCGGTCCTGCGCGAGCATGGCCTGGCGCGCAACCGCGCCTGGGACACGCTGGGAGGCTGCTATGCCGACGCCTTCGCACAACTGTCCGCTGCCGGCCTGCGCCAGGAATGGACCGCGGCGCAGAGCGCGTGGTGGCCGAAAAGCTGGTTTGCCCGGCGCAGCCTGCTCAAACGCCTGCAAACCTACCGCACCGATGGGCAGCAGCCGGTCGACGGCGACATGCCGGCATTGCTCGACAGCCTGGCCAGGATCAACGACAAGGATGCCGCCATCGCGGCCATGGCGGCGGATGCCGGCACCCTGCTGCAGGCCGGCTTTGCCGGGCACCGCACCGACTGGGAAGCGGTGGCACGCGCCGAACGCTGGGCCAGGGACTATGCCGACGCCGTGATCCGGCTGGCCGGCGGCGATCCCGCAGTGGTCACCGCCCTGCGCGCCAGCCTGCTGCCCCATGTCACCGAACACCGCGCGCTGCTGGCCGCCGATGCGCCGGCCGGCGCCCGGCTGGCAGCCTATCGCGATGCCTGGCGCGAGTTTTCCACGCAGTTGCGCAATACGTCGAACCTAGGGGGCTGCGGCGACAACCTGGGCCTCGACACGGCGGCCGACGGCGCGCTGGCGCGCATTGCGGCAATCCTGCAGGGCTGGCAGCAGCACGCCCGGCAATTGCGGCCATGGTGCCAGTGGCAGGGCGTGCGCGCCCGGGCCGTGAACGGCGGCCTGCAGGGCATCGTCGCCGCGCTGGAAGCAGGGTCGGTCGCGCTGGAGCGGGTGCCGGCGTATTTCGAGTACAGCTACCGCAACTGGTGGGTGCGCAAGGCGATCGACCGCGAACCGGTGCTGTGCGGTTTTTCCAGCGCCGACCACGAGCGCAAGATCCGCGAGTTCCGCCAGGCCGACGCCCGCTTCCAGCAGCTTACCCAGCAATACGTGGTTGCCGCGCTGGCGGCGCGCGTTCCCGCCGCCGCCCCGGCGGCACTGGCGGCCGGGTCCGATTCCGAGCTGGGCCGCCTGCGCCGCGAGCTGCAGAAACAGCGCCGCCACATGCCGATCCGCCAGCTGATCGCCGGCCTGCCGACCCTGCTGCCGCGACTGAAGCCGTGCCTGCTGATGTCGCCGCTGTCGGTGGCGCAGTACCTCGACGCCGGCCATGCGCCGTTCGACGTCGTGATTTTCGACGAAGCGTCGCAGATTCCCGTCTGGGACGCGGTGGGCGCCATCGCCCGTGGCCGGCAGCTGGTCTGCGTGGGCGACCCGAAGCAGTTGCCGCCGACCAGCTTCTTCAGCCGTGCCGACGATGGCGACGACAGCGACAGCGACGCCGCAGTGCAGGACCTGGAAAGCATCCTGGACGAATGCCTCGGCATCGGCCTGCCGCAACTGACGTTGAACTGGCACTACCGCAGCCGCCACGAAAACCTGATCGCGTTCAGCAACGCCGCCTATTACGGCAACGAACTCGTCACGTTCCCGTCACCCTTCACCGCGGACACCGCCGTGCGCTTCCAGCACGTGCCGGGCGTCTACGACCGCGGCGCCACCAAGACCAACCGGGCCGAAGCCGATGCCATCGTGGCCGCCGTCGAGCAGCACTACCTCGGCCCGGCGGGCGGCCGGCACACGCTGGGCGTGGTCACGTTCAACGGCGCCCAGCAACACCTGATCGAGCGGCTGCTGGAAGCACGGCGCCGCGCCAACCCGGCGCTGGATGCGGCCATTGCCCAGCAGGCCGGGGAAGCGCTGTTCATCAAGAACCTGGAGAACGTGCAGGGTGACGAACGCGACATCATCCTGTTCTCCGTCACCTACGGGCCGGACGCGCAGGGCAAGGTCAGCCTGAACTTCGGTCCGCTGAACCTGGAAGGCGGCCAGCGCCGGCTGAACGTGGCAATTTCCCGCGCGCGGCAGGCTGTCGTCATCTTCAGCACGCTGCTGCCGGAGCAGATCGACCTGGCGCGCGTGCGTGCCGCCGGCGTACGCGACCTGCGCAATTACCTCGAGTTCGCGATCCGCGGCACCGCCGCACTGGCCACGCGCCCGGCCGGCGTCGCGACCGGGGCCACGGCCGGGACCGAGACCGGCGCGGGTACGGTGGCGGACGGCGGCTTCGAACAACAGGTTGCCGCCGCGCTGCGCGCCCAGGGCTGGACCGTGCACGCGCAGGTCGGCGTATCGGGCTACCGGGTCGACCTCGGCGTGGTGGACCCGCGCGCGCCGGACCGCTACCTGCTGGGCATCGAGTGCGACGGCCCCTCGTACCATTCCGCCGCCACCGCGCGCGACCGCGACCGGCTGCGCCAGCATGTGCTGGAAGACCTGGGCTGGAACCTGGCCCGGGTCTGGTCCATCGACTGGTGGCTGGACCGGGAACTGCCGCTCCAGGGCCTGCTGGCACGGCTCGATGCGCTGCTGAAGCAGGACCGGCCGGCGCCAGACGCCCCCTCCACGCCCGTCACGCCAGCGCCTGCCGCGCCGTCAGGGCCGGCCCGGGAAGCGGGCCAGGACGTGGGCCAGGATGCGGCTCGGAACGCGGCCGAGAATCAGGCCGGGAATCAGGCCGGGAATCACGCCGAGAATCAGGCCGAACCGGTCCATGGGCAGGCGCCGGCATCATCCACCCTGTATTTACCGGTGACGCTGCCGAAAGGCGATCCCGAACGTTTCTACGAACCGGCCGCCGCGGCCGACCTGCGGCACCAGTTGCACCGCATCGTTCACGAGGAAGGCCCGGTGGCGCAGGCCGCGCTGTTCCGCAGGATCACCCGGGCCTGGGGCCTGGCGCGCACCGGCGCGCGCATCGAAAAACACCTGGCGGCGCTGCTGCCGGCAGCGGTGCGCACGACGGGCGAGGATGGTGTGTTCTACTGGCCGGAGCACCTCGACCCGGCCACGTGGGATGGCTACCGGCTGCCGGGCGCGGAGCCCGAGGCGAAACGGGCGATCGATGAAATCTGCCTGGAAGAGCTGGGCAATATCGCGCTGTACGTGCTGGGCCAGCAAGGCGCCACGACGCAGGCGGGCCTGGCCCGCGCGGTATGCCGGCTGCTGGGCATGGCGCGCACCGGCGCCGAGGCGGAAGGCAGGATCGGCCGCGCACTGGCGCATGGCCGGCTGGCGGGCCTGGTGGCCGTCGTCGACGGCGTCGTGTCCAGGCTGGATACGGGCGCGGACTGAGCAAGGACCGGAGCGCGTCCCGGCACGCGGCCGGACGCGCTCCACGTTCAGTCGAACGGGTTGGCGACTTTCTTCACGGCCGGCGGCGGCAGCGCTGCCGGCAATGCCTTGTTGCCCTCCAGCTTGTCGACAATCGCGCCCAGCAACTGGTGCAGCGCCCGCGCATGCTCCAGGCCCTGCCTGTCCATGGTCAGGTCCAGGTCGCCATCGATCGTGATCCGGTCCAGCCGGTTCTCGATCGCCAGGCCGCCGATCGTCAGCACGTCGGATTCGTTCGCGTAGGGCGCGAATTTCTTGCTCATCTGTGAGGTCCTTTCTTAACCTTTGCGTTTCGTCGTCTTCGGCAGCTTCAGCATGACGGCCTTCTGCCGTGCCGTCAGCGACGGTATCAGATCGATGCCGATCCTGCTTTCCAGTTGGGCGATGGTCATGGTCTGCGGCTTCGCTTCGGCCTCGTTGGCCACGAACCAGGCGCCGCCTGCACGCTGGCGCGGGCTGTACACCACCTTGTAGAGATGGCTCGGCACCAGCACATTGCCCACCTTGCGCAGGTCGCTGCCCAGGAAGGCCGGGCCGGTGATCACGTACAGGTCGCCCTCCTTCTTGACCATGGCGCGCACGGCGCTCTCGATACCGGCCCACACGTGCCGGTTGTTGTCGGCATCCTGGGGCACCATATTGGCCAGCGTGAAGCTCTGGTACTGGCTGGTTTCGTCCGGCATGTTGCCGCTCGGCGCCATGTGGCCGCGGTCGAAACCGCTGCGCGCGTAATCGGCCAGTTCGGCGCGCTGCGCCTTCGGCAGGCGCTTCTCGGCGTGGAAGGCGTTATCGCGCGACATGTCCTCGGCCGCGGCGATGCGGCGCGGCGTCAGGTGTTCGGCCGACCACAGCGGCGTGCGCGTGACGCCGGAATGCATGATGCCGAACACCTTGTAGCACAGCGGGCGCGTGGCGCGCGCGAGCTTGTCGTTGAGGATGCGCGGCGCCTGGCCTTCAAGGTAGTGCTGGGGGCAGGTTTCAGCGGCAGCGGCGGACGAAACAAGGGATGGAACGAACGGTGAAACCAGGAACACCGCCGCGAGGGCGGCGGCGTAAAGCGGGCGGATGGGCATTGGAGCGACAGCGATCAGGGAGAATGCGAGACGGGCATTCTAACGGACCGCGATTCGACGCAGCAAGCGCCGCAGAAATGGTCTCGGCAATGGTCACGGCAACGAAGCGGCGCAAGGCCGGCAACGGCCCGCCCGTCCACTTCGACGCCGCCGCTTCGATGCAATCGCTGAAATGCAGCCCCTTCAATGCGGCAGCCCCGACCCGGCCGCCCGGCGCGGCATCTCAGTGGAGCCTGTCCAGCGCCTCCAGCACGCCCTTGCGGTTCTTGTGCTTCACTTCGTAGGTACGCACCTTGCGGCGCTGCGCGGCCGTCAGCTCGGCCAGGGCGCCCTTTACCTGCGGCACCGTCAGGTGCTCGTAGTTGGCGATCGGCACGCTGCGATCGGGCGATGCGCCGGCGCGATCCTTCGCCTTGGCACCCTGGGTTTCACCGAACTGCTTGCGCTGCTTGTTGACGATGCGCGCCGCCACTTCTTCCTCGCGCCCCTTGTAGCGGCCTTCCTTCTCGAACTGCTTTTCGAGTTTCTCGTATTCGTGTTCCCGTTTCGGGCTGGCACCTCGCGGCATGATGTCCTCCTTGTCGATGATTGGCACCATGGTAGCGAAACCGCCGGCGTGCGGGCGCACGAACGCGGCGCACCGGGGTGGCGCCCCGGGTGGAGACGATCGTCAGAACTGCTCGATCCAGCCTGCCAGCTGCTGCGGCGTCGGCGCGGCATCGGCCATTGCCAGCCGCACCCGCACGCCATCCGGTCCGCCGGACATCTGCAGCGTGTGGCCATGCCGGCCCAGCCACAGCAGCACCGCCAGCCAGGACGCGTGCAGGCCCGACACCGCGCTGGCGGTCGGCGTTTCCAGGAACTCGGTGAGGTGCGCGGTGTGCACGACGGTGCCGCCCTCGTCGGCGCGCTCGAAGCCATCGCCGAACGCCTCGGCCAGCAGGCCGGGCACGTCGGCCGGCTGGGCGCCGCTGGCCGCCAGCGCATCGAGCCTGGCGCGCACCAGGCACCCGAATGCGGCACTGCGGAATGACTCGGAACCGATCAGGTCCGAGTAATCCATCATCAGCCAGTCCGGCTCCGGCGGCGTCAGTCCGGCGCACAGCGCCGCCGACAGATAGGCGTCGATCGGTACCGCGCCGGCATCGCCGGTCACGCCGGCGCACAGCGCATAGAGCGTACCGATACGGTTGGCGACTGCCTGCTTCTGGCGGATCAGGAGTTTTTCCCGCAGCAGCTGGGCATGCTCGCGCCGCAGCCGGGCCAGTTCGACCGCCTGCTTCATTTCCATGCGCAGCGCGGCGATGTCCCAGGGCTTCTGGATGTAGCGGTGGATCTGCCCCTGGTTGACCGCTTCCACGGTGTGCGCCATTTCGGAATAGGCCGTGGTCAGGATGCGCACGATGTGCGGATACCTGTCCCACGCATGGAACAGCAGCTCGTTGCCATACGCGCCGGGCATGCGCTGGTCGGACACCAGCACGGAAATGGTATCGGCATGCTGGTCCAGCATGCGTTTGCCTTCCTCGACCGATTCCGCCGTCAATACCGTGGCTTGCGCGCCCAGCGCGCGTTGGAAATACTTCAGTGCCGTCGGTTCATCATCGACGTACAGGATGGCTGGCAATGATTTGGCAGCGTCGCTCATGCTTGTTCCTTTTGCGGTTCTGGAAAATTCATCGTGGCGGTCGTTCCCTGCTGGTGCGCTGGAGCCCGTATTGCATCCTGTGCCGCATCCTGCGCAGCAGGGTGCGCCGGATACTGCCTCGACTGGACGCGCAGGTGCCCGCCGAAGGACTGCATCACGCGATTGCAGAATATCAGGCTCCAGCCGTCGTCCTCGCGCCCCGGCATCGGCACGGGATCGAGCAGCAGCCGGTGCAGGATCTCGGGCGCAATGCCCGGACCGTTGTCGCCGACGGCGATCGTGCGCCGCGCGCCGCCCCCCACCGTCACGCGCAGGATCGGGTCCGGACTGCCGCGCAGCGCGTCCAGCGCATTGCCGAGCAAGCTCGACAATACCAGCGCCACGCAGTTCGGTGCCGCGCGAATCGCGAAGTCGTGCTGCACGTCGACGGTGATGACGGCGCGCTCGGCGCCGCTCATCGGGTAGGAAGCCAGCAGCGCCGTCACCATGTCATGGGCGCTGCCGCTGGCCACGCGGGCCGCGGGCACCACGGCCACGCGCTTGACGGAGTCGACCAGGGCGTCGAGCACCGACCGGCAATAGCGGGCATTGTCGTCCACGTGCGCCACGGCGTTACCGATCTGGGCGCGCAGGGGCAGGCCGCCATCCTGCTCCGCCGGATCCTCGCGCACGCTCCGCGCCAGCGCGCTGGCAAACCCGGCGATCGAGGCCAGCGGCGCGCCCAGTTCGTGCGACAGGAACGCCACCGTCTCTTCCACCGCCAGCAGGCCATGGTCGCGCGCCGCACGGTCGCGCCCGCGCCGGTCAGCCTCGGCTGCGGCCAGCCGCAGCACTTCCCGCAGCATGTCCTGGCGCAAGGGCTTTTCCAGCACGCGGAACACGTCGCCACCATTCACCGTTTCCAGCAGCACGTCCTTGTCGGCGTAGGCGGTGACGAGGATGCGCACCAGCCCTGGCCAGGCACGCTCCACCTCGCGCAGCAGTTCGCCGCCGGCCTTGCCCGGCATCCGGTAGTCGGTGACCAGCACATCGACCTCGTGGTCGGCCAGCAGCGCCAGCGCCGCATCCACTCCGGGGGCGGTCAGCACCCGGTATTCGTTGCCGAAGGCACGCCCAAAATACTTGCGGGCCATGTCCTCGTCGTCCACGTACAGCACGGTCGGCGTGCTCCGTTCGGCGATCTGTTCCATCAACGCTCCTCGCCCGCCCGTGGCAGGTCGAATGTGAACCTGGTCCATTCTCCAGGCTTGCTCTCGGCGGCCAGGTGACCGCCGTGCCGCTGTACCACGCTGTAGCAGATCGACAGTCCCAGCCCCAGGCCCTGCCCCACTTCGCGGGTGGTGAAAAACGGTTCGAAGACGCGGCTCAGGAATTCGGCCTCGATGCCGGGGCCGTTGTCCTCGACGGTGATGCGCAGCCTCTCGCCCTCGTCGCGGGCACCGATCACGATTTCCGGCGCCGCCGTGCTGCCATTTCGCAGCGCCAGCGCGGCATTGCCGAGCAGGTTGATCAGCACCCCGATGATGGCCGCCTCGTCGCCCAGCACCAGTGTCGATCCGGCGATGTCGCGCCGGATCGCGATCCCCTTTGTTTCGTGGCCGACCAGGCGCACCGCCGCGTCGAGCGCGCGCTCGAGCAGGAAGGCGCCGCCCTCGACATTCTCCTTGCGGTAGGCGAACGTCTTCAGGTCGGACACGATGTACTGCACCCGCTGCATGCCCTGCTTGGCATCCTCGAGGCATTCGCGCAGCAGCGCGCTGCCCTGCGCGGCGGGGTCTTCCAGCGCCACGTCGATCGCCATCATGCAGAAATTGACCGGGTTGTTTACTTCATGCAGCAAGCCGGCCGACAGCGTGCCCAGCGCGGCCATCTTTTCCTGCTGCATCATCTGGCCCTTGATGTCGCCGAGATCGCGGTTGGTGCGTTCCAGTTCGTCATTCTTCAACGAAAGCTCTTCCTTCAGTTCATACAGCTGGCGCCGCCCGCGTTCGTTATAGAACGTGTACACGGTGCTGGCCGCCACGGCAAACAGGATGATCGTCGTATGGAACAGCAGCGCTGCGTGGTCGAGCACGCCCTCGGGCCGGGTCACGCAGGCCGCCCAGTACACCACCAGCGTCAGCACGCCGAACCCCAGCGTGTACATGTAGCCCACCGGAAACAGCGTGCCGACCGCGAAGATCGTCAGGATGATGCCGGCATAGAACAGCGACGCCTCGCCCTGCGTCACGTGGATCATCCACGCGATCATCAGTTGCGGAAACGTGAGCCACACGAACGTCACCGCGTGCACGTGCCGCTTGCCGAACCCCGTGTACAGGAAGCCGAGTCCGGCAAGCACGCCGAGGCTGGTGACCAGCCGGAACAGGGCAAAGCGCGCCATCTGCTCCGGGTAGACCGCGAAATCAAGCACGATCCCCAGCAGCACCAGCACGATCACGGTGACTGCGCAGGCCCGGCTCTGCATCAGGTGGAATCCGGACAGCTCCCTGGCATAGCTGCCGCGCACCGGCGTGGCGGCGGCGGTCATCAAGGTCCGACCGTGGTTTCGGCGAACACGTTCACGCCGGTGGGATCGGTGTACACATGGGTTTCTCCGCGCCGTGCCGGAAGGATGGCGGCCATCCTCGCCTCGTCTCGGTAGATCAGGTACCACTCCAGCACATGTTCCATGCTGAACCGTTCCGGGTTCGCGCTGTGCACGTTGGTGACGAGCAGCCGGCCGCCCGGCCGGGTACGCGAGGCGAAGTAGCCGTTCAGCCTTGCGCAGACCTTGTCCGACAGGTAGTCGAACAGGCCGGCGCAGTACACCGCATCGAACTCGCCCTGCCCGGCGCCATCCGTATCGCGGCGCTTGAGCAGCTGGTGCACCGAGTCGTGCACGAACTCGATCGCGGTGCGGCGGCCGGTGGCGCGCTGCACCGTCTCGAGCCGCTCGCGTGTCCAGTCCAGCGTTTCGGCGGAGAAGTCGACCAGCTGGAACGACAGCAGTTCCGGCTGGTCGAACTTCTGCAGGAAGCGGGCGATTTCCTCGGCCGGTCCGCAGCCCACGTTCAGCACGCGGAACGGCCGCCCGGCGGCGCGCGCCTGCTGTGCCAGCCCGACCAGGTACTGCACCAGGATATCGATGCGGTGGCGGTGCGCCGTGGCCACGGCCGTCTGCAGGAAGGCGGCGTTGACCACCTGGAAATAGGTGCTCGGCCCTTCGCGCGGGTCGCCCAGGATCTGGTTCACCATCTGGTAGTCGCCGGCATAGCCGAGCGGCTTGGTATAAGTGCGGAACACGAACGGCGCGCGCAGGATCAGCGGATGCAGCGCGGCCTGGGCAAAGGCGCGATGCGCCGGCGCCAGCTCTTCCTCGACCAGCGAGGCTTCGTGGTTCAGCAGGTCGAAGCAGGCCTTCATCTTGATCATCAGCGGCACGGCCAGCTCATGGAAGTACTCGGCCGGCAGTTTCGCCGCGGCCCTGGTACCCGGCGCCGCGTCGGCCAGGTCGACCTGCTCCAGCCAGCGCGAGGCATCGGCCAGGAAGGCGCGCGTTTCATTGACGACGATCTGGTAGTCGCGCCGGATGCGGAAGCGTTCGCCCCACTCGTCGACGAAGGCCTGGGCCTTCCGGCCCATCACGCCCGGCGCCAGCGCCACCTCCGTGAGCTCGCGCCATTCGTCGGTCAGGCTGACGGACACGATCGCCGTCAGGCCGGTGTTCACCATGCTGATGACGACCGCCTTGCCGATATAAGCACTGCGGGTGCCCATGCGTACCGTCAGCTCGCTGAGCACCTCGCTGACCTGGACGATCGACCAGGGATTGTAGACTTCCATCACCAGCGAGCGGCGCTGCAGGTTGACGATCGTGGCGCGAACCGCCTCGCCTTGGGTATTGTAGAAGCTGACGACGGGATCGATGTGCGTTGGTGAGTACACGAGTGGGCTTATGCTTGCAATATTAATGCCGAGTGTACATGGATGCCGGGCACCCTGCAACGAACTCCCCTGCGCCGCCGAGGGATAAAAAATATCGTGTTATCAAGGACTTTTGACATCCGTACAAGAACGGCGCCACGGTTTCCGGTCCTGTCCAGGACGGTACGCTACCGTACAGAGGCGCCAGCCGGCGGATGACACAGTACCGGTACTGGAGGAAAGTACACATGACCCATGTCCGCACCGGCCAGGCGCCAGGCAAACTGGACCGCGAAGCGTTCCACCGCAAGTTTATCCAGTCGTTCTACGATCCGCGCTTCGATCCGCTGCGCGACGACATCGCCAGGCTGGAGGAAATCGCCTGGCGCAACTACTGCGAAGGCCGCAAGGCGCCCATCACCGTCAAGGCCGGCCCCGGCTTTGCCGACCCGGACTACGATCTCTCCGCCGAATGGAAGGCAGCGCGCGACCGCCTGCTGGACGCCGAGCGGCGCCAGAAGGACCCGGCCACGCCGTCCCGCGTGCTGCTGATCTGCGGCAGCTCGCGCAATGACGGTTCCTGTCCGAGCGAAATGTCGAAGACCTTCCGCATGGTGCAGTGGGCACGCACCGCGCTGGAAACGGAAGGCATCGAAGCCGACGTGCTCGACCTGTCGCAGCTCACTTCCACGTACGACCACCACATCCATCCGTGCAAGGGCTGCGTGTCGACGGCAATGCCGCTGTGCCACTGGCCCTGCAGCTGCTATCCGAACCACAGCCTGAACCAGGTAAACGACTGGATGAACGAGATCTACGAGCGCTGGGTGCTGGCGCACGGCGTGCTGATCGTGGCGTCCACCTACTGGTACCAGTCGCCGTCGCCGTTGAAACTGATGATCGACCGGCTGGTCTGTGCGGACGGCGGCAATCCCGACCCTTCCAGCACCGGTGGCAAGGACGCGGACAAGGCGAAGGAGCTGGAACTGCGCGGCTGGGACTATCCGAAGCACCTGGCTGGGCGGGCCTATGGCGTGTTCGTGCACGGCGACGTGGCCGGCGTGGAAAGCCAGCGCAGGAACCTGGCCGACTGGCTCGACTGGATGGGCCTGATCGGCGCCGGCCAGCAGGCCGTGCTGGACCGGTACATCGGCTATTACGAATCGTACGCCGACAGCCACGACGTGCTGGACCGGGATGCGCCGCTGCAGGAGGAAGTGCGCAACAGCGCACGGGCGGTCGCCGAGGCGGTGCGCCAGATCCGCGCCGGCAAGCTGGTGCCGCCGGATGCGCGCTTGCGCAAGCCGCGGCCGAAATAAGGCGGGCGCCGGCCACCCGGAGCGAAGGCGCGACCGCCGGCTTGCATTGGCAGCGAATTTCCATTAAGTTCTCGCGGCAGCCATGGAGCATGCGTGACATGCATCCGCTGGCGAAGTGCCCACCTTCCGGATAGCGCGCGTGGCGGCAGTTTCGGCCGGGACGCGCGGTCCTTCATCATCGCCAGCATAGCCGACCATGCGAAAACCGACCTACAAGAACCTCGAAAATGCGCACTGGGAAGGCAAGCCGGGCATCCGATATGCCAGCGGTTCGCCCGCTCCGCAGGGAAACCCGCGCTTCTACAAGTACCTGTGGCGCGTATTCAGTCTGCAGTCGCCATGGGAAGGCGAGGACTTCTTCGCCCATGCGCCGGTACTCTGCAATGCTGACTTCGAACGGGAAGTGCAGCGGCTGGTGGAACAGGACCTGTCCTGCCTGGTCTATGGATTTCGCCGTCCACGCAAGGATCCCGCCAATCCTTGGGATCTGGCCAGCCCCCGGTGGCAAGGCGTCGAGTTCGCCATGTCGTGGGACGAGGACACCGACCCGATCGTCATGGGCGGGCACAAATAGCCGTCGCCGGCAGGGTGTTCACGGCCGCGCCGCGATCTGCCGCTCGAACAGGTCAACCACCCGCTCGGCCCGCTCCAGCGCGGTCCGTTCGCCGCGCCGGTGCGCCAACGCCGCGGCCGCCGCGCGGAAGCGGCTGTCGTCCAGCAACAGCCGCACCACGGCGCGCCAGTCGCCATCCGGCTTGACCCGCGCGCCATTGACGCCGCCGCCCCAGCTCTCGACCCGCCGCGCCATCAGGTACTGCTCCAGCTGCATCGGCAGCATCAGCACAGGCACGCCGGCCAGCGCGGCTTGCACCACCGTGGCTTCGCCGGCATGGCACACGCACAGCGCGGCGCCGCTCAGCGCCGCTTCCATGGCCACCGGCTGCGCCGAATAGGCGATCGACGGCGAGCGCAACGGCGCGGCCCGTCCGGCCGCCACCTCGGGCAGGTAGCACAGCACGCGGCAGCCCTCGTCCACCAGTGCCTGCAGCACGGCGGCATGGCCCGCATGATCGTGCTTCAGGTAGGCGAACACGCGCGGGCCGCTGCCGGGCGGCCAGGCCGGCACGGCGCCGCCCACCGGCATCGTCACGGGCCCCAGCCATTCGGCGCCGCCCGCCGGGCGGCCGTAGTGATCGAACTCCGGCCACGTGCACAGCAGTGGCGTGTCGCCCACCAGCAGGCGCGACGCATGCAGCAGCTCCGGGGCACCATGCATCTCCAGCACGGCGTTCGCGACATTGAGCAGGTGCGCCTCGGCCCTGGCCAGGCGCTGCGGCGCCACGCCTTCCCAGTCACGCAGGCAGGGCAAGGCGCTGTCCGAGGGCGGGCTGTAGAAACCGATGCCGACGGAAGCCGTCGGCACCTGCAGCGTGCGCGCGGCCAGCAGCGCCGTGGGCGCGTAGTCGGCCACCACCAGGTCGGGTTCCAGCAAGTCGAACAGGGTGCGCCAGCCGCCCGCCAGCCCGGCCAGGCCGGGCACTTCCAGGTAGCCGGCGGCAAGCAGGATTTCAGCCAGGCTCGCGTGGTTGGGCGGCATGCCGTCGGTACGATGCAGCCACACGGGAGCCTGGAAGCGCGGCACGGGCAGGTCGGCCAGCACGCGCTGGGTATAGCCCAGGTCGCGCAGCGACAGGCTTACGCGGTGGCCGCGCGCCAGCAGCACGCGCGCCAGCGTCTTCAGGCGGGCCGCATGGCCCAGTCCTCCGCCGATTTCCCAGGCCAGGTGTATGTGTGCCATGTTGTACCATACGCTCCAGAGTCCAGGCGCCCAATGGGCGATGCAGGGCCGCCGGTCGGCGGTGCGGTGAGCCGGCAATGCGTGGCGCAACCATTATACGAGAGCCGCGGGTGAGTGGAAATCTCATTCCTGTAATCCGTCTCTTACACGGGCACGGGATGCTAGCTGCTACTCAGCGCAGCAGTGGCACCGCATACTCGTTATACAGATGACAACGCTATTAATGGCAGTCAACGCAAAGCAGCCACCAAGGTGCAACGAATTCAGCGCGAATCCGCCAGGCATCTGCCACGACAAGCCCGCATAAAGAGACACGAATGACCAACACCGCCCTCGCCCAACGTCCCGCAACCGGCATCGACCTCGACCTCGACGATGCCAGGTCCGTCTATCATTCCCTGTACGACGGCGCCGATCCCGCCCTGGCGGCAAGCTTCCTGGAAGAGCGCCTGGCCGAAGCGGCGCAACTGCCGTGCGACCTGCCGGCCACGATCGACGAGATGGCGGCCTGGATCACGCGCCATACCGATGCCGTCGGTACCGAGTACCGCGCGTACCTGGCGGCTCGCAAGAACGGTGCGCCACGGCGCTTCTTCAAGACCCGCTCGCAGGCGCTGTATTTCCTGAAAGCCGTAGCCCCCACCAAGCTGGTCGATGGCGCATGGCTGTATGGTGTGCTCGACCGTTGGCAGGATCCCGACTACCAGGCGCTGATCCGCATCTACCTGGAAGAACTGGGCAACGGCGTGCCGGACAAGAACCACGTCACCATCTACCGCAAACTGCTCGAACAGCATGGCTGCGAGCACTGGCAGGATCTGCCGGAACCGCATTTCGTGCAGGGAGCGATCCAGCTCGCGCTGGCGGCCTCCGCGGATGACTTCCTGCCGGAACTCGCCGGCTACAACCTGGGCTACGAGCAGCTGCCCCTGCACCTGCTGATCACGTCCTACGAATTGAACGAGCTCGGCATCGATCCTTATTACTTCACGCTTCACGTCACCGTCGACAACGCCGATACCGGCCACGCCCACACGGCGCTGGAAGGCGTAAAACGGCTGCTGCCGCGGGTCGGCGACAGCGCCGCGTTCCTGCGCCGCGTGGCGGCCGGCTTCCGCCTCAACGACCTCGGTATCGGCACCGTCGAGGCGATCGCCTCGTTCGACCTGGAGCGTGAAACCGTGGCGATGCTGGCCGCCAAGGCCGCGGTAGGCAAGAACATGCACTCGGATTACTGCCGCGTTGCGGGCCGCACCATCAACGACTGGCTGGCCGATCCGGCCCAGATCCCGCAATTCCTGGAAAAACTCGAGCAGCAGGGCTGGATTCGCCGCGGCGAGCCGGCCGGGAACAGCCGGTTCTGGAAGCTGATCCACGGCGAACGGGCCGAGATGTTCGGCGTCTTCAGCGCCTACGAGCAGCAGTTGCTGGAAGACTGGATCGTGACCCCGCGCGACGGCAGCGAGCCGACGATTGCCCGCGTGCCGAGCCATCGCGCGCTGCGCCGCAGCCTCGACACGCTGGAATCGCCACCCGTCCGCAACCATGCACCGCGCAGCGTAATCCGCCACACCTTCCCTGCCGACGAGCATGCGTGGCAGACCATCGGCTGCGAACTGCGCCTGCTCGAAGCCCAGCTGGCTGCCACGGCAAGCAAGGACGAGGCAATGGCGCTGCTGATCGGCCTGATGGCGCCGAACCAGCACCATACGTCCGCCGGCCTGATGGCCACGCGCGTATTCACCCGCCTGGTTCAGTGACCCGGACACGCCAGCGCCGGCAACGCTCCGGTACGGCATCAGCAGCCTATAACTATTAATACAACCGAGGGGATCCGATGATGAATGCCATTGCCAGCGGGGGCGTGCCCGTCCTGGAGACCGCCGCCGCGGCGCCTGTCGATGCGGGCGCCCATGCGATCGCGGTCCCGCGCGCCCAGGTGCTGCCGGATCCGGCCGCGCTGGAAGAACTGGGCCGGGCGCTGCGCGCCGCGGGCTACCGCTTTACCACGGTGACGCCGGCCACGCACAGCCGCGTGAAGGCGCGCAGCGACCACGTGTGGGCTCGCGACGTCGCCGACATTTTCGGCTGGAGCCGGCCATTCCTGGCCGATGCCCTGCCGGCCGAGCTGCTGGCGCTGATGATCCGTGCCGGCATCGCGCAGCCGCACCGCGACGGCTGGCGTTCCACGCTGCGCGCGTCCACGCTCGACGGCGAGCTGTATTTTCATTCCGCCTATCCGACCAGCGAAGCCGATGCCGTATTCTTCGGCCCTGACACCTACCGCTTCGCGCGCGCACTGCGGGCGGAACTGGCCGTGATCGCCGCCGCCGGCCGCCCCGTGCGACGCGCGGCCGACGTGGGCGCAGGCGGCGGTCCGGGTGCCCTGACCATAGCGCGCCGGTGCCCGGACGCGGAAGTGCTGGCGCTGGACATCAACGAGCGCGCCATGCACCTGTGCCGCGTCAACGCGCAGTTGGCCGGCCTGGCGAACGTCGCCGTCCGGCACAGCAACCTGCTGTCGGACGTGCCCGGAGAATTCGACCTGATCGTCTCGAACCCGCCCTACCTGCTGGACAAGTCCGAACGCGCGTACCGCCACGGCGGCGGCGAGCTCGGTGCCGGCCTGTCGCTGTCCCTGACGAAGCAGGCGCTGACGCGGCTGGCGCCGGGTGGCAGCCTGCTGCTGTACACCGGCGTGGTCATGCTCAACAACGACGACCCGTTCCTGCGCCGCATCGAGCCGCTGCTGGCGCAGGCCGGCATGCACTGGCACTACGAGGAAATCGATCCCGACGTGTTCGGCGAAGAACTCGACACCCCGGCCTACGCCGAGGCGGACCGCATCGCGGCCGTATGGCTGAAGGCCTCCAGACCCCTGCATTGATCCCATCCGCCGAGTGACCCCATGAATCAACCATTTCAAGCGACCGTCGTGACCCACGGCGGCGCAGGCGGCAGCCGTGACCAGGACGACGGCTGCCAGTTCGCCGCCAGCGCGGCACTCGACCGGCTCGCCGGCGGCGGCGGCGCGCTCGACGGCGCTATCGCCGCCGTGGTGGCGCTGGAAGACGACGGCCGCTACAACGCCGGCAGCGGTTCCGTGCTGTGCCTCGACGGCCGCACCGTCGAGATGGACGCCGCCGTGATGGATTCGCAGGGCGCGCTGGGCGCCGTCGCCTGCCTCCAGAGGGTCAAGAACCCGGTGCTGGTGGCCCGGGCGGTGTCGCGCACACCGCACTGGCTGCTGGCCGGCGAAGGCGCCGAGCGATTTGCCCGCACGGCCGGTTTTGCGGTCCACCACGCGATCAGCGAACGGCAACGCGCGAAACACGCGCGCCTGATGGCCACGCTGGGCGGCGGTACACCGGCCACGCCGGGCATTGCCAACCGCGCCTTCAGGGATTACTGGAACTACGATACGCCACCCGAATTCACGCCCTGCGACACGGTCGGTTCGGTAGTGCGCGATGCCGCGGGCAACTTTGCCGTGGCCTGCTCCACCGGCGGTTCGGCGCCGTCGCTGCTGGGCCGGGTCGGCGACACCCCGATCATCGGCAGCGGCTTCTATGCCGGCGCGGAAGGCGCGGTGGCCGTCACCGGCATCGGCGAGCACATCGTGCGCCACCTGCTGGCCTACACCGTATACGGCTGGATCGCCGGCGGCATGCCCGTTACCGAGGCAGTACAGCGCGGCGTCGCGCTGCTGCCCGAGGAAATCGATGTCGGCGTCATCGCGGTCAACCGGACCGCGGCAGGCATGCACAGCAACCGCGAGATGCCGTGCGCGGAGGTCCGCGCATGACCGGGCATTTCGACCGCAGCCAGCATGGCCATCTCGTCATCGTCGGCGGCCATGAAGACCGCGAGAACAGCAAGGAAATCCTGTCCCGCTTCGTGCAGCTGTGCGGCGGCACGCAGGCCACCATCGCCGTGATCACGGCGGCGAGCCGCGTGCCGGACGTGATGTGGGAGCGCTACGACAGCGTGTTCCGCGAAATCGGCGTGCGCGACGTGGTCCGTGTCGATCTGCCGGACCGCGCCACCGCGAACGATGCAGCCCTGGCCGCGCGCGTACGCGGCTGCGACGGCATCTGGATGACCGGCGGCGACCAGAAGCGGCTGCTGGCCATGATCGGCGGCACGCTGCTCGACGAGGCGATGCACCGCGCGCTGAAGGAATCGGGCGCCTGCATTGGCGGTACCAGTGCCGGGGCGTCGGCGATGTGCGGCCACATGCTGGCCGACGGCAAGGCCGACCTGCTGCCCGAGAAGGGTTCCGTCAGCCTGGGCGCCGGCCTCGGCTTCGTGCAGCGGGTCGTGATCGACCAGCACTTCAGCGAGCGGCACCGGCTGGCGCGGCTGCTGACGATCGTGGCGCAGAACCCTTACCTGCTCGGCATCGGCATCGACGAGGACACGGCGCTGGTGGTCGAGCGCGGCGTCGGCATCGAAGTGATCGGCGCCGGCAGCGTGACCGTGGTCGACGGCCGCACCATGATCTCGAACGTGGCCGACATTCCTTCGGGCGGCACGCCACAGCTGATCGACGTGCGCCTGCACCTGCTGCCGGCCGGCAGCAGCTTCGCGCTGCCCGAGGAAATCAATCACCCGCACGGCCTGCCGCCGGACGCCACCCGCGACACGCCGGCCGCGCTTACCGACTTCGTCCGCAACGTCACCAAGAGGAATCCACTTTCATGAACATCCTGGACCAGCGCGTGCTGCGCGGCCCCAACCTCTACGCCGCGCGGCCCTGCCTGCTGACGATCCTCGATCTCGGCGACCTGCATGAAGTGGCGTCGACCGACGTTGCCGGCTTTTCCGACGCCCTGCTGCGCCTGCTGCCGAGCCTGATGGCGCACCGCTGCTCGCCCGGCCACTACGGCGGCTTTGCCGAGCGGCTGCGCGACGGCACCTACATGGGCCACATCATCGAGCACGTCGCGCTCGAGCTGCAATGCCTGGCCGGCACGCCGGTCGGCTTCGGCCGCACGCGCCGCGTGCGCGGCCAGCCCGGCGTGTTCCGCGTAGTGTGCGCGTACAAGGTTGAAGAGGTAGCCGAAGAGGCGTTCGATATCGCCATGGCGCTGGTGGACGCGCTGGCCCGGGGCGAACCCTTCGACCTCGACGAACCGCTGGCGGCGCTGCGCCGCACGGCCGAACGCCATGCGGTCGGCACCAGCACCGCGGCGATCCTGAAGGCGGCGCGCCGGCGCCGCATTCCCTATTTCCGCATCACCGAGACCGGCAACCTGTTCCAGCTGGGCTGGGGCAGCCGGCAAAAGCGGCTGCAGGCCACGATGACGGGCGACGCCAGCAATATCGCCTGCCGCATCGCCAGCGACAAGGCATTGACGAAGGCGCTGCTGAAGGAAGCCGGCGTGCCGGTGCCGGGCGGCGCCGTGGTGGCGACGGCCGACGAGGCGCTGCGCGCCGCGCGCAAACTGCGCGGCACGGTCACCGTGAAACCGCTCGATGCCAACCAAGGCAAGGGCGTCAGTACCCAGTGCGGCACGCCGGACGAAGTGGCGGCGGCATTCGAGGCGGCCCGCAACTTCTCGCGCAGCGTCATCGTCGAGCGCTTCATCGAGGGCCAGGATTACCGCGTGCTCGTTGCCGGCGACGTCGTCGCGGCCGCTTCGCTGCGGCGCCCGCCGGCCGTCACCGGCGATGGCCACCGCACGATCCGCGAACTGGTCGCCATCGAGAATGGCAATCCGGCGCGCGGCAAGGGCCATGCCAATATCCTGACGCAGATCCCGCTCGACGACCATGCCCTGCAGGCCCTCCAGAAACAGGGCTACGGCTTCGACAGCGTGCCGCCGGTCGGCGTCCCCGTCACGCTGCGCGGCAATGCCAACCTGTCCACCGGAGGCACCGCCGAGGACGTGACGGACCGCCTGCCGGACGAGACCCGCGCCGCCTGCGTGAGTGCGGCGAAGAAGATCGGGCTGGACGTCGCCGGCATCGACCTGGTCTGCCGCGATATCGCCCGGCCGCTGGCCGAACAGGGCGGCGCGATCATCGAAGTCAATGCCGCGCCGGGCATCCGCATGCACCAGTACCCGGCCGCCGGCACGCCGCGCGACGCGGGCGACGCCATCGTCGAGGCGATGTATGGCGGCGACAATGGCCGCATCCCCGTGATCGCCATCACCGGTACCAACGGCAAGACCACCACCACGCTGATGGCGGCCCACTGCGTGCGCATGGCCGGCCTGCGCACCGGCGTGACGACCACTGAAGGCGTGTACATCGACGGCCGCCGCATCGTCAGCGGCGACTGCAGCGGCTACTGGTCGGCGCGCACCGTGCTGACCGATCCGACCGTCGATTTCGCCGTGCTGGAGACGGCGCGCGGCGGCATCCTCAAGCGCGGACTGGCATTCGACCGCTGCGACGTGGCCGTGGTGCTGAACATCAGCGCCGACCACCTGGGCCTGGACGGCGTCAATACCGTCGAGGACCTGGCGCGCGTGAAAGGCGTGGTCGCCAATGCCGCTTCGCGCTGCGTGGTCCTCAACGCCGAGGACCGCCATTGCGTGCGCATGGCCGACCGGCTGATGGAGCGGCTCGAGGTGCTGTTCTTCGCGCTCGATCCGGACAACCCAGTGCTGCTCAAGCACCTGCACAACGGCGGCCGCGGCGCCTACCTGCGGGATGGCCAGTTGGTGATCGCCGACGGCATGCGCCACCAGGTACTGCTGGCGGCGGCCGACATGCCGTCCACGCTGGGCGGCCATGCACGCTACAACATCGCCAACGGGCTGGCGGCCGCCGCCGCGCTGCTCGCCTCGGGCTTCACGCCGGAGCGCATCGCCGCCGGGCTGGCAGGCTTCGTCTCGGATGGCCGCAGCAACCCGCTGCGCAGCAACGTGTTCGACGTGCGCGGCGTCACCGTGGTGGTCGACTACGCGCACAATCCGGCCGCCTATGCGGCGCTGTCGTGCATGGCGCGCGGCCTGGCGACAGGCCGCACGGTGGGCGTGATCACCGCGCCGGGCGACCGCCGCGACCAGGATCTCGAAGCGGTCGGCGACACCTGCGCGCGCGGCTTCGACGCGATCGTCGTCTACGAATCGAACAACCGCGGGCGCGGCGCCGGCGACTGCGCGCGCCTGATGCTGGCCGGCGCGGGCGCCAGCGGCAAGGCGCCGGAAACGATCCACAACCGGCTGCATGGTCACGAGGCGCTGCGGTACGGCCTGTCGCTGTGCCAGCCGGGCGACGTGATGGTGTTTGCCTGCGGCTCGTCGCTGAACGAGGTGGTCGAAGCGCTGCGCGAAAGCGATCCGGACAGCGCGCGCAGGATTGCCGAGCAGGCGGCCTTATTGACCACCTGATTTGACCACCTGATCCCTCACCCCGCCATTCCGGCCCGCAGCAGCCACGGCGTTACCCCGGTCCAGCGCTTGAAGGAGCGCCGGAAGTTCGCCGCATCGTGGAACCCCAGGTAGCGCGCCACGGCCTCGTTGTCGGCTCCCTGCGCATGGAACATCCACAGCGCCACATGGGTGCGCACCTGGTCCAGTTCGGCCTGGAAATGCGTGCCGTGGCGCGCCAGCTGCCGCTTCAGCGTGGCCGGGCTGACGCCGAAGTCGGCGGCGGCGCGGTCCAGCGAAGGCGCGGTGCGCACCCGCTCCAGCAGATAGTCGTACAGCGCCGCCAGCAGCCCGGCGGGCCGCTCTGCTTCGCCCTCGGCGGCGCGCAGCGCCAGGGCGGCGGCCAGCGCGCTGCCGCGCGGCCAGGGCCGGTCCAGCCAGTCGCCGTCGATCAGCATTGCGTCGAACTGGCAGTCGAAGCGCAGCGCGCTGCCCAGGTGCACATGGTGCTGTTCCACGTGCCGGGGTGCGGCGCGGTTGAAGCAGAAGCGCCACGGCAGCCGCTCGCCGCCCAGCCAGCGGCATAGGGCCACCACGGCCGTCATGTACATTTCGACCAGGGCCGGCCGCAGGCTGGGCGCACCGTGGCTGTCGATCCAGTACAGCGCCGCCATGCCGTCCCATGTTTCCAGGCGCGGCCGCAGCAGCGGTGTCAGCCGTGCGTGCCAGCGGCACAGGATGGCCAGCGCGTCACGCAGCGTCGGCGCCTGCACCAGGGCGTTGCTGGGCGCGCCGTCGTGGCCTGGCAGCAGTTGCTGGCCCAGCATGAAGCTGGTGTCGGGGCTGTCCAGCGCGCGCAGGGCGTTCGACAGCAGCTGCAGGTACTGGGCCGGCGCCACCAGCGTGCCGGGCGCGGTTGCCGCAGCCATTCCGGTGCCGCGCAGCAGCGCGGCTTCATCGATGTCGCGCGAAGCGGCGTACGCCAGCACCAGCGACGGCTGCTGGTGCGCCGGGATCGACGGGTCGGCGGCGCCGCGCCAGGCCATCACGCGTCCACCTGGCGGCACAGGTCGGCCAGTACCATGTCCGGTGTGCGGCCGGCGACGCCGTTGGCCTGCGCGCAGCTGTGGCGCAGCGTCAGGGGCACCGGCTGGCTGCCGGCATTGCTGGTGAAGTGCCGCATCATCGCCACCATCACGCACAGGTGGCGCGCGACATCGCGCGCCGCGGCGTCGCCCAGGCCCGGCATCAGCACCGCGAACCGGTCGCCGGCATAGCGGCACAGCAGGTCGTCGTTGCGGAGGTTCAGCAGCAGCATGTGGCTGACGGCCTGCAGCACGCGGTCGCCTTCCGCCTGGCCATGTTCGCGGTTGATGCGGTGAAAGCCGTCGATATCGAGCAGCACCAGCGCGCAGCTGCCGGTCTGCCTTTCAAGCTGGGCGCGCAGGTAGCGCGCGTCGGCCAGTTGCGTCACCCGGTCGAAGGCGCGGTGGTCGCGGAACAGCCGCTCGCGCTTCTTCAGGTGCTCGGTCAGACTGGCCTGCTCCTGGCGCCAGGTCACCATGCCAGCGGTCAGCACGACCATGCCCAGCGGGACCAGCGCCTCCAGCGCGTGATCCCACAGCGCCGCCTTGTCGATAATGAAAACCTCGTCCATGCAGTCGGCCCAGGACCCGAGCATGATGGCGGCGAAGCCGGCCGCCAGCAGGCGCGTCACGTGGCCGTCCGGCCGGGCACCCAGCACGATCAGGCACCAGGCAGCGGCGACCAGCGCGGTGCCGCCCTCGCTGGCGATATCGAACCACTTCCAGGCGGCGAAGGGTTTCGTGGTACCGGCACCGGCATACAGCAGGGCGACCGATGTGCCGGAAAAGCCGGCGGCGATGAGTGCGTGGCGCTGGATCGTGTTCATGACCGGCGAGCCTAGCGTGCCGTTGTGACAAGGTGATGACGGCGCGCGCCCGGAAGGGCAACGGCGTTGCGCCGCCGCCCGGGGTGCGATCGGCTCACCGCCGGCCGTCATTTTTTACGCCGCAGTCCTCGCCTGCCCTCCTCCGCCCTGCTCCGCCATCGCCGGCTGCACCGGGCAACGGGTCAATTCAGCTCAATTCGCCTGCCATCGCACAGGGATGCGGCGGGCTGTCACCGATCCGTCACATGGGCTGCCTAGAATCCGCCCCACTTCAACTACAAGCCACGCCAACAACCCATGCGACACCTTGCCCTACCCGCCCTCGGCCTGCTGGCCGTCACCGGCGCCCATGCCGCCGGCGATCCGACGGTCGTCATCGCCGGCCAGCGCGTCAGCCTCGCCAATGCCATCGCCGCCCAGGAAAAGGCCGACAACATCGTCAGCGTCGTCTCCAGCGACGGCATCGGCGGCCTGCCCGACAAGAACGCCGCCGAGGCGCTGGCGCGGCTGCCCGGCGTAGCCGTGCAGCGCGACCAGGGCGAAGGCCGCTACGTCACCGTGCGCGGCCTCGGCCCGGACCTGAACGCCGTCACGATCAACGGCGCACTGGTACCGTCGCCCGAGGCCGGCACGCGCGCCGTGGCGCTCGACGTACTGCCGGCGGGCCTGATCCGCACGCTGGAAGTGTCGAAAACCCTGACGCCCGACCAGGATGCCAACTCGCTGGGCGGCACGGTGGAAGTGAAGACGCTGTCCGCCTTCGACCTGCCCGGCGCCCTGCTGACGGTCGGCGCCGGCGCCAGCCATGACACCAATACCGGCAAGAACAGCCCGAATGCCAACCTGTTGTGGGCGCAGCGCTTCGCCGGCGGCAAGCTGGGCGTGGCGGCCGGCCTGTCCGGCGAAAAGCGCAAGTTCGGCTCGGACAACGTGGAAACCGGCGGCGCCTGGAGCGGCGACCGGCTGGAAGGCTTCGAACTGCGCGACTACCTGCCGGTGCGCGAGCGCTACGCCGCCGCGCTGAACCTCGACTGGCGGCCCGATGCCGCGTCCAGCTATGCGCTGCGCGGCTTCGTCAGCCGGTTCTCCGACGATGAAGTACGCGACCGGCTCACCGTGAGCAACGTGGAGAACGACGACCTGGCCGAGGGCGAGACCGACGACGCGCGCCTGGAACGCCGCCTGCGCCAGCGCAAGTACACGCAGGAGATCCGCTCGCTGACGGCCAGTGCCGACCGCCGCTTCGACGGCTGGCGCGTACATGCCGAGGCGACCGCCAGCCGCGCCACCGACGACGCGCCGGAATCGGTCAACGATGCCCGCTTCCGCGGCAGTTTCAAGGGCATCGGTTTTACCACTACCATGGCGCCGCGCCTGGTCGCGCCGGCCGCCGCGTTCGATCCGGCCAGCTACATCCTGAACGCGATCACGCTCCAGCAAAGCTATGCCGAAGACCGCGCCAGGGCGCTGCGGCTAGACCTGACGCGCGAGTTCGACGACGGCTTCGCCATCAAGTCCGGCGTCAAGTCCAGCCGGCGCAACAAGGAAAACGACACCGACCAGTGGGCCTATGACAGCAGCAGCGCCGCCAGCCCGAACTACTGGGGCGCCGGCTCGCGCTCGATGAGCGGCTTCACCGGCACGCACCAGCTGGACTACGCGTTCGGCCCGATCGGCACCGCGCTGGACCCGGCCAGGATCCGCGCGCGCGTCGCCAGCCTGCCGCGCGCCGGTGCCCGGCAGGCCGCCGAATCGGCGCTGGACGATTTTTCGATCGGCGAAGACATCGACGCCGCCTACGTGCAGGGCACGCTGGCACGCGGCGCATGGTCGCTGCTGGCCGGCGTACGCGCCGAGCGCACCCGTTTCAAGGCGCTGGGCCAGCAGATCGCCGTCGTCGAAGACGAAGACGGCGAAGAAACGCAAACGATCACGCCGCGCCGCGCCGGCCGTTCGTACACCAACTGGCTGCCGACGCTGCAGGCCCGCTACGACCTCGATCGCGCCACCAGCGTGCGCGCCGCCTGGAGCAACTCGGTGGTGCGCGCCAACTTCAGCCAGCTCGCTCCCGGCGTCAGCCTGGACAGCGCAACCGAAGCCACCATCGGCAATCCCGACCTGGCGCCGCTGAAATCGCACAATCTCGACCTGGGCATCGAACGGGTGCTGGGCAACGACGGCACGATGTCGGCCTATGTGTTCCACAAGGACATCAGCAATTTCACCTACGCGACCAACCTGGCCGGCAGCGGCCAATGGGCCGGCTATACCACCGCCACGTCCTACGCGAATGGCGACAGCGCGAAGGTGAAAGGCATCGAACTGGCGTGGCAGCAGCCGCTGCGCATGCTGCCGGCGCCGTTCAACGGCCTGCTCGTCGGCCTGAACGGCGCCATCACGCATTCGCGCGCCGGCATCGACAGCTTCGACGAGGATGCCGGTACCCGCGTGGGCCGCACGATCCGCATGCCTGGCCAGTCGAACCGCATGGCCAACGCGATGATCGGCTACGAGCACGGTCCGATCAGCACCCGTCTCGCCGTCAACTACAAGTCGCCGTACCTGCTGGAACTGGGCGAGAACGTGCTCGATGCCGGCGCCGACCGGATCGTCGATGCGCAGACCCAGCTCGACTTCTCGCTGGCCTGGCAGATCGACCGCCGCTGGCAGCTGTCGTTCGAGGCCAGCAACCTGAATAACGAAAAATACTATGTGTACCAGGGCGTGAAGTCGCACAACGTCCAGTACGAACAATATGGCCGCACCTATAAAATCGGCCTGAAAGCGAGCCTGTTCTGATGAAGCCTGTCGTCATGATGTCGCTGCTGGCCACCGCGCTGGCAGCCCACGCCCAGCCAGTCCCTCCTGCCGTGGCAAAGGCGCGCGATCTCGCCGCGCTGCCGCAAGGCTGGCTGGCGCTGGACAAGAACGCCCTGCGCCTGGTCGATGCGGCCGGCGCGGAACGCGCCAGCCTGCCGGTCCGCGGCCGCCAGGTCGACGTGCGCACCGGCACCGATGGCGCATCGCTGGCCATCGTCACCGACGCCAACGCCGAGCGCGTCATTCCCGTACGCGCCGATGCGCGCGCCGGGACGCTGGCTGCCTTTCCGCCGTTGCCCGACACCGGCTACGGCATCGAGGCGGCCTGCCTGTACCGCGACGCCCAGCGCCTGACCTACGCCTTCCTGGTCGGCAAGGATGGCCAGGCCGAACAATGGCTGCTGGACGGCGATGCGCCGCGCCGCGTTCGCCGGCTGGCATTGCCCCCGCATGTGCAGGCTTGCCGTGTGGACGATGCCACCGGCACGCTGTACGTGGCCGAGGAAGGCATCGGCGTGTGGGCCTACCGGGCCGACGCAGAAGGCGCGCCGGCGCGCCGCGCCGTAGCCCTGGCGCCGCCGTTCGGCAAGCTGGCCGGCGGCGCGCAGGCGCTGGCCGTGGTGCCGGGCGGCGTGGCGGCCGTCGACGGCAAGGGCACGCTGCATGCGTGGCGCCGCAGCGGCGACGCCTGGACACCAACCGCGCTTGCCGGCAAGGCGATGGAGAATGTGGCGGTCGATGCCGGCGGACGCCTGCTGGCGCGTGGCGAAAAAGAATGGCGCAGCGTGCCGCTGGCGCTGAAAGCGGCGACGCCGGCCGCGCCGCTGCCGGTCGTGATGCCCCGGGCGCAAACGGAGCCGGTGGCGCGCAACGGCGATGCCGCCGACGATCCCGCCATCTGGCTGCATCCGACCGACCCGGCGGCGTCGCGCGTGCTGGGCACCAACAAGAAACAGGGCCTGCTGGTGTACGACCTGCAGGGCCGCCAGCGGCAGTTGCTGGAAGCGGGCCGGCTGAACAACGTCGACGTGCGCCAGGACGTGGCGTTCGGCGCCGAACGCTTCGACCTGGCGCTGGCCACGCAGCGTGACGACAACCTGATGGTGCTGTTCGCGATTGCCGCCGATGGCACCGTGAGCGAAGCGGCGCGGCTGCCGACCGAGCTTGCCGAGATCTATGGCGCGTGCGTGTACCGCCCCGCCGCCGGCGGCCTCGATGCGTTCGTCAACGACAAGGATGGCCGCTACCTGCATTACCGGATCGGCCGCGACGGCGGCAGGTTCACCGCGCAGGTGGTGCGGCGCTTCCGCACGGCCAGCCAGCCGGAAGGCTGCGTGGCCGACGAAGCCAGCGGCCAGCTGTTCGTCGGCGAGGAGCGTCGCGGGCTGTGGGTGACCAGCGCCGACGCGGCACGCGAAGCGACCTTGACAATGGCGCTGCCGGCCGGCGGCGTGCTGAAGGCGGACGTCGAAGGCGTCGGCATCTATCGCGCCGCGCAGCGCAGCTACGTGGTCGTGTCCAGCCAGGGCAACGACAGCTATGTGGTGCTGGACGCCGCCGCGCCGTACAAGGTGCGCGGCGCGTTCCGGATCGGCGTCAACGTGGCCGACGGCATCGACGGCGCATCCGAGACCGATGGCCTGGAAGTCACCTCGGCCAACCTTGGCGGGCCGTACGGACGCGGCATGCTGGTGGTGCAGGACGGCTACAAGCGCATGCCCGACGGACCACAGAACTTCAAGCTGGTGGCCTGGGACGACATCGCCCGCGCGCTCGGCCTGGATTGACATGGCGTGAAATTGGTTTAGACTTCTCCCTGCCCGCCGGTGTCGGCGGGCATTTTTTCCGGAGCACTCCCCCCAAATGACCATCTGAGCTTTCGCACCGTACTCCCGCGCCGTCACGGCCGGATCGTTCACGCGCTCGAAAGGCTCATCCATGGCTCATTCTCCCGCCACCACGCTGGCCGCCGCATCGGCATCGGCAACATCGGCATCGGCGACCGCATCGTCAACCGCCTCCATCGCACTGCACGGCATCACGTTGCGCCTGCCCGGCGGCCGCACGCTGTTCGACGACCTGACCTTCACTTTCGGCAACCGCCGCACCGGCCTGGTCGGCCGCAACGGCGCCGGCAAAAGCATGCTGGCGCGCCTGCTGGCCGGCCTGCTGGCGCCCGACCGGGGCCGCGCCGTTGCCCGGGGCACGGTGTGGTATCTGCCCCAGCACATCGATGTCGACGCCGATACCAGCGTGGCCGATGTCGCCGGCCTCGGCCATGTATTCGCCGCGGCGGACCGGCTGGCCGCCGGCCACGGCACGCCGGACGACCTGGTGCTGCTCGATGACCGCTGGACCCTGGCGGCGGACTTCTGCACCGCGCTCGCCGACGCCGGCCTGCCCGACCTGCATCCCGCCATGCCGGCCGCCGGGCTGTCGGGTGGCCAGCTGGGCCGCGTCGCACTGGCCGGCGCCTGCCTGTCCGCCTGCGCGACGCTGGTCCTCGACGAACCGAGCAACCATCTGGACCGTGCGGGCCGGGCCTGGCTGCTGGACCGGCTGGCTGCCTGGCCCGGCGCCGTCATCGCCGTCAGCCACGATCGCGCCCTGCTCGAGACGATGACGTCGATCGTTGAACTGGACGAACGCGGCCTGCACGCGCATGGCGGCAATTTCACGCATTACCAGGCCCAGTGCGACGCCAGGGCCGCGGCGGCGCAGGCGGCATTGCACCATGCACGCGCAGCGCGCCAGGCTGGCGCGAGGCAGTTGCGCGAGGAGCACGATGCCCGCCAGCAGCGCAACGCCCGCGCCAGCCGCGCCGCCAGGAGCGAGAACCAGGCCGCCATCCTGCTTGGCCGCCGCAAGGCCGGTGCCCAGGCCACCGCGGGCCGGCAGGCACGCCAGGCTGAGCAGATGCACGCCCGGCTCGACGATGCGGTTCGCATCGCCGCGCTGGCGCTCGACACCGCGCCGCTGCCGGCGCTGCTGCTGGACGCCGCCGCCGTGCCCACCGGGCGTACCGTCATCGCCTGCGAGGGCGCGCTGGCGCCGTGGCCGGCCGATGCCCGGCCGCTCGACCTCGTACTGGCCGGTCCCGTCCGGCTGGCGATCGCGGGTCCGAACGGCTGCGGCAAGAGCACGCTGCTGAAGATGCTGGCGGGCGACGTCGCGCCGCGCGCCGGCATATGCTCGGCACGCGTGCCGTGCGCCTGGCTGGACCAGCATGCCAGCCACCTGCTGCCACCGGAAGTCACGGTGCTGGAGCGGCTGCGGCAACTGGGCAGCGCGCTGCCCGAAGCGGCATTGCGCGGCCGGCTGGCACTGCTGGGGCTCGATGCGGCGCGGCTGGCAACGCCGGCCGCCGCCCTGTCGGGCGGCGAGCGCATCAAGGCGGCGCTGGCCTGTGCACTGTGGCGGCGCGATAGCGCGCGCCTGCTGCTGCTCGACGAACCGGGCAATCACCTCGACCTGCCGGCGCTGCGGGCCCTGGAAGAAGCGCTGGCCGCGTGGCCCGGTGCGTTCGCGATCGTCTCGCACGACGACCGGCTGCTGGACGCGCTGCGGCTGACCCATATGCTGCACTGGAGCGCGGCCGGCTGGCGGCTGGAAACATGCAGTCCGCAAGCCGATCCACAAAAACAGCGCAGAGTTATATGAATGCAATACTTATTACTATATCGCCCCGCGCATGGCTTCGCCATCGGAAGCGGATGGTATGCTTCGCCCGATAACACAACAATTGGGGAGAACACGCCGTGTCGATCGCTGAAAAATTGTTCAAACTGAAGGAAGCCGGGACCGACGTGCGCACCGAGGTGGTGGCCGGCGTAACGACCTTCCTGACGATGGCCTACATCATCTTCGTCAACCCGGCGATCCTGGCCGATGCCGGCGTGCCGAAGGATGCGGTGTTCGTCGCCACCTGTCTCGCGGCGGCGCTCGGTACGCTGATCATGGGGCTGTACGCGAACTATCCGATCGGCATGGCGCCCGGCATGGGGCTGAACGCCTATTTTGCCTACGCGGTGGTGCTCGGCATGGGCGTGCCGTGGCAGACGGCGCTGGGCGCCGTGTTCATCTCCGGCTGCCTGTTCCTGATCATTTCCATCTTCGGCCTGCGCGAGATGATCGTCAAGGGCATCCCCACCTCGCTGCGCACGGCGATCACCGTCGGCCTGGGCCTGTTCCTCGGCCTGATCGCACTGAAAAGCGCCGGCATCGTCACAGCGAACGCGGCCACGATGGTTACCGTCGGCGACCTGCACAAGGCGCCGGCCCTGCTGGCCATCGTCGGCTTCCTGATGATCGTGGCGCTCGACCGGCTGCGCGTCAAAGGCGCCATCCTGATCGGCATCGTGCTGGTCACCGTGCTGTCGTTCTTCTTTGGCGGCAATACCTTCAACGGCATCTTCTCGGCGCCGCCGTCACTGGCGCCCACCTTTGGCCAGCTCGATATCGGCGGCGCATTCGGCACCGGCATCCTCAACGTGGTCCTGGTGTTCTTCCTCGTCGAACTGTTCGATGCCACCGGCACGCTGATGGGCGTGGCGGCGCGCGCCGGCCTGCTGGTCGAAGGCAAGATGGAGCGGCTGAACAAAGCGCTGATGGCGGACAGCACGGCGATCGTGGCGGGTGCCGTGATGGGTACTTCCAGCACCACCGCCTACGTCGAAAGCGCGGCCGGGGTGCAGGCCGGCGGCCGCACCGGCCTCACGGCCGTGGTCGTGGCACTGCTGTTCTTGGCGGCGCTGTTCATCTCGCCGCTCGCCGGTGTCGTGCCCGCCTATGCCACCGCGCCGGCGCTGCTGTTCGTTTCCTGCCTGATGCTGCGCGACCTGGCCGATATCGAATGGAACGAAAGCACCGAGAGCATCCCGGCGGCTGTTACCGCGCTGCTGATTCCGTTTACGTATTCGATTGCCCACGGCATTGCGTTCGGCTTCATCACCTATGCTGCGCTGAAACTCCTGACGGGCAAAGTGCGCGAAGTCAAGGCCGTGGTGTGGATCATCGCCGTGGTCTTCCTCTTCAAGTACACCTGGCTGGGCGCGTGATTCCATCGCCGGCGGCCCCTGCCGCCGGCTGAAGGGTATTGCTGGCTGCGAAAAATTGCTTTCATGGTGTCAGCACTTGACCATGCCCATTGCAAGACTTCTCCTACATGGATTTAACCGTCGGTCAGCCTTCCTTCATAGCGGACGGCATTAGCCCCTCGAAGTAACCAATAGTTACGAACTGCTGAGCCGAAAACGCTGACTATTGCCGCGCGGAATTGCCTTAGGGCTGAATCAATACTTGATAGGATTGCCACTCGAAGCCATCGAGAACGGGAACCTTTCACATGCATCGCCACGCCTACTGTCAGTCAGCAACAGCACCACGCCGGCATCACGGTCCGGCTGGCGCTGGCGCCGGCGGCGCACGGGGCGGATGCATGACCACGGTTTGCGGCACGCCGCTGAAAGGTTCCCCCCACGACCAGCGCGGCGACGCACCAGCGATCGCCGTGCCCGGCCATCTGACCAGGTTGCCGCGCAACGCCTTCCACCGGCACGGTACCCGCCCATGGGCGCCGGCTTCGGCGGGGCTTGCGCAGCGTCGTGCCGCGCCAATAACTACAAGAGGATCCCATGAGTGATTTCGAATATCCGCGACCGCAGCTGGTCCGCGAACAATGGCAGAACCTGAATGGGACATGGCAGTTCGCGTACGACGACGAGCGGCGCTTCTGCCGCCCCGACGAGGGCATCGAGTGGACGCACCAGATCCAGGTGCCGTACGCCCCCGAGACGAAGCTTTCCGGCATCCACGACATGGGTTTCCATACCGTCGCCTGGTACCGCCTCGAATTCGACATGGAAGGGCGCGGCGAGCGCACGATCCTGCACTTCGGCGCGGTCGACTACGAAGCCAAGGTGTGGGTCAACGACCGCCTCGTGACGACCCACCAGGGCGGCCATACGTCGTTCTGCGTCGACGTCACCGACGCGCTGGTCGAAGGCCAGCGCCAGGTCATCGTGCTGCGCGCCGAAGACGATCCGCATGACCTGGCCAAGCCGCGGGGCAAGCAGGACTGGCAGCTGGAGCCGCATTCGATCTGGTATCCGCGCACCACCGGCATCTGGCAGACCGTCTGGCTGGAACAGGTTCCCGCCACCTACCTGAAGGGCATCAAGTGGACGCCGCACTTCGATGGCTTCGAGATCGGCTGCGACATCCTGGCCGCCGGCGACCGCCGCGAGAAGCTGACGGTGGAGGTGAAACTGTGGCATGGCGAGGTGCTGCTGGCCGACGACGAATACAAGCTGATGGGCCAGGAAGCGCATCGCAAGATCGCCATTTCCGACCCCGGCATCGACGATTCGCGCAACGACCTGCTGTGGAGCCCGGAAAAGCCCACCCTGCTCGATGTGGAGCTCACCCTGCGGTGCGACGGCGAAGAGCTGGAAACGGTACGATCCTATACAGCACTGCGTTCGGTGGCGATCAACCGGGACAGGTTCATGCTCAATGGGAGGCCGTATCCGCTGCGCCTGGTGCTGGACCAGGGCTACTGGCCGGACAGCGGCATCACGGCGCCTGACGATGCGGCGTTGAAGCGCGATGTCGAACTGGCCAAGCTGATGGGCTTCAACGGCGTGCGCAAGCACCAGAAGATCGAAGATCCGCGCTACCTGTACTGGGCGGACAAGCTGGGCCTGATGGTGTGGGAAGAGATGCCATCCGCGTACTCGTTCAGCCCGAAGTCGATGACGCGGCTGATCAAGGAATGGCAGGAAGCGATTGAACGCGACTACAGTCACCCGTGCGTGATCGTGTGGGTACCGTTCAACGAGTCGTGGGGTGTGCCGAACCTGACGTCGATGCAGGCGCACCGGAACGCCGTGGAAGCGCTGTATCACATGACGCGCATGATGGATTCGACGCGACCCGTGATCGGCAACGATGGATGGGAGGCTTCGGCCACCGACATCCTCGGCATCCACGATTACGACAGCGATCCGCAGCGCATCAAGGCGCGCTACGAGGTCAGCGATCCGGCACGCACGCTGTTCGACCAGCGCCGCCCCGGCGGCCGCATCCTGACGCTGGACGGGTTCCCGCACCGCGGCCAGCCGATCGTGCTGACGGAGTTCGGCGGCATCGCCTTCGACACGAAGGCACCGGACATCGACACATGGGGTTATTCGCGGGCAAACACGGCCGAGTCGTTCTACGAACACTACACCGCCTTGTTGAAGGTCGTGAACGAGACGCAAATGTTTTCCGGCTTCTGCTACACGCAGTTCGCCGACACGTATCAGGAAGCAAACGGGCTGCTCAACGCGGACCGCACACCGAAGATTCCGTTCGAAAAGATCAGCGCCGCTACCCGCAGCGTCCAGCTTGTCGCGCAGGATCCGCCTGAACCGGTATAGCGCAACGGGGCGCGCGCCCCCGCAGGCCCTGTCGCGCGGCATTAGCTTGACCAAATTTACGACCCACAATTAACGACCCATTATGGGCAAGGGAGAAACCATGTCGACCATTATCGTGTTCTGCCATCTGCGTTGGGACTTTGTCTTTCAGCGTCCCCAGCACCTGCTGACCCGCCTGGCCAAACATTACAAGATCGTGCTGGTGGAAGAGCCGATTCATCATGACGGCGAAAGCTTCATGAAGACCTGGCAGCCGGCACCGAACATCACTGTCTGCCAGCCGCACACGCCGGTGCAGCAGCATGGTTTCCATGACGACCAGATCCCGCTGGTACAGCCGATGGTCGCCAAGCTGGTGCCGGAAGGCGAAGATCCCATCGTGTGGTTCTACACGCCGATGGCGCTGCCGCTGCTGCCGCAACTGCATGCCAGCCTCGTCGTGTACGACTGCATGGACGAACTGTCCGCCTTCAAGAATCCGCCGCGCCAGCTGCTGCAGCGGGAAACCGCGCTGCTCAACATCGCCGACCTGGTGTTTACCGGCGGCCCGAGCCTGTACGAAGCCAAGAAAAACCGCCACGCGAACGCCCATTGCTTCTCCAGCTCGGTCGATGCGAAGCATTTCTCCCATGCGCTGGACCGCGCGGCCAGCCATCCCGACCAGGCCCACATCCCGCATCCGCGCCTGGGCTTCTATGGCGTGATCGACGAGCGCTTCGATACCGAACTGACAGCGAAGATCGCCGATGCCAACCCCGACTGGCAGATCGTGCTGGTGGGTCCGGTCGTGAAGATCGACCCGGCGCACCTGCCGCAGCGCCCGAACATCCACTACATGGGCCAGCGCGGCTATGACGACCTGCCGAAGTTCCTGGCTGGCTGGGACGTGTGCCTGATGCCGTTCGCGATCAACGAGGCAACCAAGTTCATCAGCCCAACCAAGGTGCTGGAGTACATGGCCGCCGAACTGCCGATCGTGTCGACCCCGATCCGCGACGTGGAACAGCCGTACTCGCATGTGGTCGCGATCGGCCATACGGCCGAGGAATTCGTCGCCCACGTCGAGGCGGCCCTGGCGCAGACGGCCGATCAAACCGCGGAGATGGAGCGCAAGATGCGCGACGTGGTCGCCAAGACGTCGTGGGAAAACACCGCGGCACGCATGCGCGACCTGATCGAATCGACGACGCCGGCCCGCAAGTTCACCCGCCTGACAGCGCCCGACATGTCGTACGGCGAAGCGCCGCACAATGCGCCCAACGTGAACCCGCTGCGCACCACCGCGACGAGCACCAAGGTCGGCTCCCTGATCGGCGGCCCTGCCGCCTACCAGGTGGCGCCGGCAGTGGCGGCCGCAGCCGGCGCGCAGCCGGCCGTGAAAGCGGAGTGAGCCGGTACGGGAGCGCATCGTTCCCGGCCATGAAAAACGGCGGCCATCGGCCGCCGTTTTTCCTTGGTACTCATTGATATTCAGTGATATCCAGTGATTTCCAGTCCGCTGCCTGGCGCCTTCGCTGCTCGACGGATCGCCGGGCGGCTGCTGAGGGCTACGCCCCGCGCCGCCGGAAGCGCCACGGCAGCGCATTGTGGATCGCGGTGGCGGCAACTGCAGCCTGCCCGGTCGCCACGCTGATCTGGTTCAGGCCCAGTACCACGTCGCCGATCGCATACAGGCCGGGCACGGTGGTGCGGCCGTGGTCGTCCACCACCAGCTTGTCGCACTCGCCGGCTTTCGCACCGAGCGCCCGCGCCAGGCCCGAGCGGGCCTTTTCGCCCAGCATCGGATAAAACACGTCGAAGCGGTGATCGGCGCCATCCTCGGTATGCAGTACCGGCTCCATGGCATCGGTCAGCGTCACGCCCTTCAGTGGCGAGTCGACGTAGCGCACCCCGGCAATGCGCAGCTGTTCCGCCTCCCGTGGGGACAGCGGCGCCTCGGGTTCCCGTTCGAACAGCGTCACGTCGCACGAGAACGTGCGCATGAACAGTGCATGGCCGGTGCGGTTATGCGGCTGCGACGCCACGGCAACGCGCTTGTCGAGGATGTCGTAGCCGTCGCAAACCGGGCACAGGCGGACGGCGCCGGCGGCCACCGCTTCCGGCCAACCGTCGACAGGCAGCCCGGCATCGGCGACACCGGTCGCCAGCAACACCACCGGCGTATGGATCTCTCCGCCATCGTGGCGCGCGACGAAGACGCCGTCCACCCGCTCCAGTGCGGTGATCTCGATATCGTCGACCTCCCCGCCATAGCATGCGAGCTGCTCGCGCAAACGGCCGAGCAGCTCGCGGCCCGGCACGCCGCCGGGGAAGCCGGGATAGTTATGGCTGAGCGGGATCAGCGACAGGCGGCTGTGGCCCTTGTCCGCGACGATCACGTCACGGCGGAAGCGCCGCAGGTACACCGCGGCGGTCAGGCCACCGGGCCCGCCGCCGACGATCAGTACTTCGCAAACACGTACTTCGCTCACCACAGGCAATTACCTCGTTGTGCCGCCCGTGGTGCCGGTGCCGGTGCCGGAGCTACCGCTGGCGGAACCGGAAGTTCCCGTCGCGGTACCCGACGTGCCCGTGGTAGTACCGCTGCTGCCGGCAGAAGTGCCGCTGGTGCCGCTGGTACCGGTGGTGGTGCCGCTGGTGCCGGTGCTGGTGCCGCTGGTGCCGGTCCCGGTCCCGCTGGTACCCGTCGTCATGCCGCTGCCGGCGGTGCCGGTAGCCGATGCGCCGGATGTCGTTCCGCCCGCCTGCGTTCCCAGCGCGCCGCGCGTCGTGGCGGAGCGGTTGGTGCCGGCCGGCGTGACGCTGTTATAGGTGCCGCCGGTCGTTGCCCCGGATGGCGTGCCGGTCGGATTGGCCGTGCCGGCCGGGCTCATTGTTGTAGAACCGCTCAGCGACCCGGGCCCGGTCGTCACGCTCGGCACGGTCGATGGAGCAATGGTGGGGGTGGACGAACCGGTCTGCGCTGGCAACAGCGAGGCGCCGCTGGTGGTATTGCCGAGCGTGCCCAGCGGCGTCGTCACGCCCGGCGTGCCGATGTCACCGCCGGTTTGCGATGCGGCGCCGTTCAGCGGCGCGGGAGCCGGCGCGCGGTTCGGGATTGCCGGGGCGTTGCCCCGATTCACGCCGGTATTGACACCGGTATTGACGCCCGTGTTCACCTGGCCGCCGGATGCCGGGGTGGCCGGCGTGGTAACAGTCTGCGCTGTCACGGCCGAGGCGGCCAGCAGGCCCGCCACCAAGAGTGCGGCATTTATTTTCGAATGAACCTTCATGGCATTCTCCTTTCGTTTCGTGGTGCGCCGATTCTGTCATGCCCGCCGCCGCCCGACCGTAGGAGCATGCCGCACCGGTCGGTCGGAACGGTTCCCGCGTCCTGCGCTTCCGTCATGCCGGGACGTCATGCCGCGGCCGCCAGCGCGCGCGCCGCCTTCCGGGAAGGATTGCGCCCGGGCTTGCGCCTGCTCTTCGCCTTGGCCGGCCTTGGCTCGTCCGCAGCCCTGGCCAGCCGTTCCTGCAGCAGCGCCAGCACGGCCGCCTCTTCCGGCTGCAGTGCGTGCAATTCGCTGGTGAACTCTTCCTCGGCGCGGGCGCGCAGCGCGGCCAGTTCGGCGCCGCTCATGTAGGCTTCCAGCACGGCCGGGTGCACATAGCACTTGCGGCACACCGACGGCGTATTGCCAAGTTTCTTCGCCACCGATTCGATTGCCCTCACGACGTTCTTCTTGGCCTGCGTCTCGGAATCGAACTTCTCGAACGCCTGCAGTGCCAGGGCCGCCAGCACGGTCCCCGACCAGGTGCGGAAATCCTTGGCCGTGTAATCCTCGCCGGTGATGGTGCGCAGGTAGTCGTTGACGTCGGACGAGTCGATCGCGTGGGTGGCGCCGTCGTCGTCCACGTACTGGAACAGTTCCTGGCCCGGCAGGTCGCGCATGCGCTCGATGATGCGCGCCAAGCGCCGGTCGGCCACTTTCACGTCGTGGAACACGCCGCTCTTGCCGCGGAAGCGGAATTCCACTTCGCGGCCGTCGATGCGCACGTGGCGGTTGCGCAGCGTCGTCAGGCCGAACGATTTGTTGTCGCGCGCGTACTCCTCGTTCCCGATGCGCATCATCGTGTGCTCCAGCAGGTAGACGATGGTGGCCAGCACCTTCTCGCGTGGCAGTCCGGGCAGCTTCAATGCCGCATCGACCGCCTGGCGGATGCCGGGAAGGGCCTGGCCGAACGCGATCATGCGCTCGTACTTCACCTCATCGCGCACGCTGCGCCATCGCGCGTGGTAACGGTATTGCTTGCGGCCACGCGCGTCGCGGCCGGTGGCCTGCAGGTGGCCGCTGGCCTGCGCGCAGATCCATACGTCGGTCCACGCCGGCGGAATCGCCAGCGCCCTGATGCGGGCCAGCGTGGCCTCGTCATCGACCGCGCTGCCGTCCGCGGCAAGGTAGCGGAAGCCGCCGGCGGCGGCGACGCGGGACAGGCCCGGCTTGCCGTCGGTGACATAGCGGAGCCCCGCCGCGCGGGCCGCGAGCGGGGGATCGGTGACCAGTTCTTCGGGTTTCATCGGCACACTCCTCAAGGTGAAGCCAGTGTGACAGCCGCCGCCATGGGGTTCCGTACGGTAGGCAACATGCATGCCTTATTTGCAATGTCGGGTTGGGCACGGTGCCGCATGCTGGGTTACAATGCGGGTCCACCGTTTTACCAGACGCAGACAGCCAATGATTCCACGCTCTGTACTCATCCTCGCGATGGCCTTCGGGCATGGCGCAGCGTTCGGCGCCGACACGATCGAAGAACGCACCTGGAACACGTCCGCCGAACTGGGCGCCATCACCACCTCCGGCAATACCACCGGTACTTCGGTCACCGGCAAGATCGATGCGCGGCAGGAGCTGGAGGACTGGAGCAACCAGTACATCCTGTCCGGCTTCTTCAAGGAAGACCAGACGCAGACCAGCGAAGGCAACAAGAAGTACGTGCGCTCGGCCGAACGTTTCTCGCTGTCCGCCCGTGCCGCCTACAAGCTGCTGGAAGAAGGCGAACGGCTGTTCGTGCTGGGTTCCCACGTGGATGACCGCTTCGGCGCCTATTCGCGCTACTCGTCACTCTCGGTCGGCCGCTCGACGCGACTGCTGAAGTCCGAGACCAAGATCGTCGAAGTCGAACTGGGTCCCGGTTATTTCTCCGGCGTGCGCGCCACCGGCGAGGAAGAAGATGGCCTCACCGTGCGCGGCGCCGCCAACATGCGCTGGCAGATCAGCGACGCGGCACTGTTCACGCAGACGCTGGCCGTGGAACGCGGCACGTCGAACACGCACTCGGTGGCCGAAACGGCGCTGTCGACCAAGATCAACGGCACCATGCAGATGAAGGCCGCGTTCAGCGCCCGCAACGATTCCAACGTGCCGATCGAGAAGAAGAACACCGATACGCAGACCTCGCTGACGCTGGTGTATTCGTTCTAGCGTCCGCTCAGGCACACCCTCCAAGGACCAGCAGCGGCATCGCGCCCCATGCGATCGCCGCCAGCGCCAGGATCGCGCCGCCCAGCCGCGCCATGTGCAGCACGCCGCGCGGCGCATCGCCGGCGCGCCATGCCACCCGCACCAGCCAGCCGGCGGCGCCCAGCGCCAGCACCGTGACGCCCAGCAGCACGGTCCACGTCTCCGGCCGGCAGCCGCTGGCCGCATACAGATAGCAGAAAAAGAAGTGCGCCGCCCACAGCACCAGCGGTGCCGTGCCCTGCCACAGCTTGCTCCAGAACCGGTCGCCCATGCTCGTCCCCGCGGTCATCCCATCAGTCGTGGCCAGATGTGCACGGCGATGCCGATGACGGCGCCCTGCACCACGGTGTAGTACCAGATCAGCGCCGTGTTATCGAGCGAGCCGCGGCTGTGCGGCGTCAGGTGCCGGCACGCCGAGCGGGCAATCACGTACCCGCCCGTAATCAGGCACAGCAGCACGTGCAGCCCCTGGTACGCAAGCATTGCCGACACCGCCGCGCTCCAGGCATGGCTGGTCGGGCTCAGCCCGCTATTCAGTTGGCCGGCCAGTTCCAGGCCGAAGCCTGCCGCCATCGCGACCGTCGCCGCGCCGAACAGCCAGCGCAACGCGCCCTGCCGTACCGCCAGCGGGCGCCGCCGGGCCAGCGCGGCCAGCAGCCCGCCGCCCGCCATCAGCGCGAACGACAGCGCGGCCAGCCAAGGCGCCGGCAGCCGGGCGCCGGGCGGCGGGCAGACGTCGAGACGCATCGATACGTGCACATACGCGAACAGGAAGGACAGGAACACGCCGGCATCGACGATCAGCATGATGATGGTGGCCCACCACGAATGGCTTGCGGTACCGGTGGCGCCGACCGGCAGTACGACGTCGTTGCCGGCCCTGTCGCTGCCGATCTTCGCTTCGCGGCATGGCGCCGGGCGATCCTGCTCCCACAGCCATGCCAGCAGCGTGGCGATGGCAACGACGCCGCAGATCCACGCCACCATCGTCTGCTTCGCCGTCAGCAGCAGGAAGAAGCCGGCCGTGCCGGCCGCTGACAGGAATGGCAGCCAGCTGTCCGTCGGCAGCACCAGCAGGTAGCGCAGCCGCGCGCCGACCGGCGTGGTGACGATCGTTTCGCGCTTGCCGGTCACGGTGCCGGGCAGCCAGTGCCGGCCCTGCTCCACCTCGCGCGCCAGGTCCGGACTGCTCCACAGCGGATCGGCCGAATCCACCTGCGGAATGCTGCGGGTTGCGTACGATTCGGACGGCAGCCATTCCAGCGTGCCGGCGTTCCACGGATTGCCGGGGTCCTTTTCGGGTTTCAGCAACGCACGCACCATGCCGCCGAAGAACAGCAGCACGCCGGCGGCGAACACGAATGCCCCCACGGTCGACAGCATGTTCAGCAGTTCCCAGCCCAGCCCCGACGGGTAGGTGTAGACGCGCCGCGGCATGCCCAGCAAGCCGGTGATGTGCATCGGGAAGAATGCCAGGTTGAAGCCGCCGAACATCAGGCCGAACGACCAGCGCGCCACAGGCGCCGGCACCGCGTGGCCGTTGACCAGCGGCAGCCAGTAGCACAGCGCGGCAAACAGCGGGAACACCATGCCGCCAATGAGTACGTAATGGAAGTGGGCGACGATGAAGTAACTGTCGTGCACCTGCCAGTCGTAGGGCACGACGGCGACCATCACGCCGGTCAGTCCGCCCAGCACGAAGATGAACAGGAAGCCCAGGATGAACAAGGCCGGCGGCGACATGGCCAGCCGGCCGCGCCGCGCGGTGCCGTTCCACAGCGTGCCGATCCAGGCAAACAGCTGGATCGCTGTGGGCACCGCCACCGCCATGCTGGCCGCCGACGCGAAGCCGGCCTCGAGGTGCCCGAGCCCGGTGGTGAACATGTGGTGGGCCCACAGGCCGAAGCTGAAGAAGCCCACGCCCACCAGCGCCACGATGACGGCGCGCCGCCCGACCAGCGCGGTACCGGCGATCGTCGGGATCATTGTCGACACCATGCCGGCCGCCGGCAGGAAGATGATGTACACCTCCGGGTGGCCGAAGAACCAGAACAGGTGCTGCCACAGGATCGGGTCGCCGCCACGCTCGGCGATGAAGAACGGCCAGTCCCATGCCCGCTCCAGCTCCAGCAGCGCGGTGCAGGCGATCACGGCCGGGAAGGCGAACACGATCATCACGCCCACCACCAGCATCGCCCAGGCATAGACGGGCATGCGCTGCAAAGTCATGCCGGGCGCGCGGGTGAACAGGATGCCGATGATCAGCTCGATGGCGCCGGCAATCGCCGAGATCTCGATGAAGCCGATGCCCAGCAGCCAGAAGTCGGCGTTCAGGCCGGGAGAATAGGCCTTGCCGGTGAGCGGCGGGTACATGAACCAGCCGCCATCCGGCGCCAGGCCGACGAACAGCGTGCAGAAGAAGCCCAGCCCGCCGAACGCGTAGGCCCAGAAGGCATACGCCGACAGCCGGGGGAACGGCAGGTCGCGCGCGCCCAGCATCCCCGGCAGCAGGTAGACGGCAATGGCCTCCACCACCGGAATCGCGAACAGGAACATCATCACGGTACCGTGCATGGTAAAGATCTGGTTGTAGGTACCAGGCCCGAACAGGTCGTTTTCCGGTACCGCCAGCTGCATGCGGATCAGCAGGCCCAGCACCCCTGCCAGCAGGAAGAACAGCAGCGAAGTGCCGATGTACAGCAGGCCGATGACGGTGTTGTTGACGGAACTGAGCAGGCGCCAGCCGCGCGGCGTGCGCCAGATTTCCTCGAGGCGTTCGAGCTCCTCCGGCGGGCGTGGCAGCGGGTTCGGCAACATGTCCGGTCGCTTGTCCTGGCTCATTTCAGCGACTCCAGCCAGGCCGCCAGCGCGCGCAGTTCGGCACCTTCGAGGCCGCTGGCGGCGGGCATCCTTACGCCCGGCTTGAGCGACTGCGGGTCGGCGATCCAGCCGGCCAGCGTGCCCTGGTGAACGGGCAGCGTGCCCGCCGCCAGGTACAGGCGGCTGCCGACGTGGGTCAGGTCAGGCCCCGCGCTGGCATCCCGCCCGGCTTCGCCGGCGCCTTCGGTCACGCCGCGCACGACGTGGCAGGCGGCGCAGCGCCGTTCCAGGAACGCCTGCCGGCCGCGTGCCAGTTGCGCGCTGGCCGGGGCCGCGGCCGGCCGCGCCTGGCCCGCCAGCCAGGCGTCGAATTCGCCCTGCGGCTGTGCCACCACATGCAGCGCCATTTTCGCGTGCTGCGTGCCGCAGAACTCGGCGCACTGGCCGCGCCAGGTACCGGGCCGGTCCGCGCGCAGCGTCAGGCCATGCACGCGGCCGGGCACCATGTCGACCTTGCCGGCCAGCGCCGGTACCCAGAACGAGTGGATCACATCGCTGGTGGTCAGCGCCAGGTAGACCGGGCGGCCGGCCGGAATGCGTATTTCGTTGGCCAGCACGACGTCGCGTCCCGTCGCCGGATCGATGTAGCGCACTTCCCACCACCACATCTTCGCGGTGACCGCCACGCGCAGCGGCGTCAGCGAGGAAGGCCGCGACAGGCTTGCCGTGCTGGCCAGGCTCCATGCCAGCAGCGCCGTCAGCACGACCAGCGGCAACAGCAGGCCGCCGCCGATGATCCACGCGCGTGAACCCACCGTACCGCGGGCGCGCAGCGCGCGCACCACCAGGTACATCACACCGGCCAGTATCACAAAGGCGCCCACCGTCATCGTCCAGCCCAGCTGGTCGATCAGCGCCGCATCCGGGCCGGCCGGATCGAGCGCCGACTGTTGTGGCGCCCGCGCAGCACGCACGGCCATCGGCGGCACCGCCAGCGAAGCCGCCGTGGTCCGGGCCGCTGTTACCTGGGCCGCCGTCATCGAAGGGTATACAGGTAGGCCGCCATGTGGCGCGCATCCTCGGGCGATACGCCCAGGTTCGGCATCAGCGTGCCGGGCTTGACGCCGGGCGGATCGACGATCCACCGCACCAGCGGTTCGGGCATGTTCGGCAGGCGTCCGGCCACGTAGCTCTGGCGGCCAAAGGTATCGAGCGGCGGACCGGCCGTGCTGCGGGCCGCCTCCACGCCGGGAATCGAATGGCAGGCACCGCACTGGAACTGCATCAGCAGCGCCTTGCCGCGTGCCGCGTCGCCGCCGGCCACGCGCTGGATGCGCGGCGCGTCGTCACCGCAGCCGGCCAGCGAGCCAGCCATCGCGGCGGCCAGCAAGGCGGCGGTGATCGGGCATCGTAGTGTTTCGCGCACGTACTGTTCCTGCAGAAAACGGAAGAATCCATATAATAAAACAAACACATCATGGATTTTTTTCAACGGTGCGCACCCCTGCATGGCTTCCAACCGACTCCGACTGATCGTCAAGACCGCCCTCGCGACCACGCTTTCACTGGCCGCCGCCGCCGCCCTTGGCGGCTGGATCGTGCTGGAGGCCGGCTGGTACAACGTGGCCGCCACGCAGCAGCATTTCCAGCCGGTGTATTCAGTGCTGGAGAAAGGCATGCGCGAATCGGTGCGCTTCCATTCCCGCAACGTGACCGCGCCGCCGCTCGCGGACCAGGCGCGCGTGGTGCGCGGCGCGCACCTGTACCACCAGCATTGCGTCCAATGCCACGGCGCCCCTGGCGTTGCCCAGACGCCGGTCGGCAAGAGCATGCAGCCGATACCGGGTCCGCTGGTCGACGCGGTGCGGCGCTGGCAGCCGCGCGAACTGTACTGGATCACGCGGCACGGCATCCGCATGGCCGGCATGCCGGCCTGGGAGTATCACCTGCGTGACGAGCAGCTGTGGGACCTGGTGGCCTTCCTGCAGCGCTTCCCGGCGCAGACGCGCGGCAGCTACCGCGCGCTGGTCGAGGCCACCGCCCCGCCCGCCGCCGCCGGCCAGTCGGATGCCGCCGCCGTGCCGGCATATCCCGACGCGAAGCGCGGCCGCATGGCGCTCACCCAGTATGCCTGCCAGGCCTGCCACGCGATCCCCGGCGTGACCGGTCCGGACACCTTCGTCGGTCCCCCGCTGGCCGGCCTGTCGCAGCGCAAGTACGTGGCCGGCGTGCTGCCCAACACCGCCGACAACCTGGCGCGCTGGATCCGGGTGCCGCACGAAATCGACCCGCACACCACCATGCCCACGCTCGGCGTGACCGAACGCGATGCGCGCGACATGGCTGCCTACCTGCTCAGCCGGGATTAGCGAGAAGGCTCACCAACAAGAAGGAGCAAGGCTTGGAACGACACCAGGAACCCGATTCAGGCAAACCCGCGGAACGCCGCTTCACCCGCCGCGTGGCACTCGTCAACGGCATCACGATACTGACGATCCTCGCCCTGGCCGGCGCATGGTTTGCCCGTGACGCCCTGCTGCTGGTATTTGCCTGCATCCTGTTCGCCATCCTGCTCTACGAGCTGGCTGGCATCGTGCACCGCCGGCTGCACATCGGCCGCAATGCCGCGCTGGCGGTGGTGGTGCTGGCCCTGCTGCTGGTGTTCGGCATCGGCGGCTACCTGATGGCGCCGCAGATCGGCGAGCAGGCCGACAAGCTCGGCGCCGCCGTGCCCGAGGCGCTGCAGCGCTTCCGCGCCGCGATGGAAGCGCAGCCGCTGCTGAAGCGCCTGATGGCCAGCGTACCGTCGCCGGAACAGATGCAGAAGCAGCTGGGGCAGCTGGTACCCAACGCCGGGCTGTTCTTTTCCGGCCTGCTGGGCGCGGTCGGCAATGCCGTCATCATCCTGTTCGTGGGCATCTATTTCGCGGCCCAGCCGCACATCTATATCAACGGGCTGGTCACGCTGGTACCGCCGCGCAAGCGCGAGCGGGCGCGCGAAGTGATGGATGAACTGGGCCTCACGCTGTCGCGCTGGCTGCTGGGCAAGGCCGCATCGATGCTGGTGGTGACGATCCTGTCGGCCACCGGCCTGGCACTGCTGGATGTGCCGCTGGCCCTGATCCTCGGACTGATCGCCGGCCTGCTCGATTTCATTCCCTACCTGGGGCCGCTGATGGCCGGCGTGCCGGCCATGCTGATCGCCTTCTCCGACAGCCCGCAGCAGGCGCTGTACGTGGTGCTGCTGTTCGGCGCCATCCAGCTGGCCGAAGGCTACCTGCTGTCGCCGCTGATCGAAAAGCGCACGGTATCGCTGCCGCCGGCGCTGACGATCGTCATGCAGCTGCTGTTCGGCGCGCTGTTCGGCATGGCCGGCGTGGCATTGGCCACGCCGCTGGCCGCCGTGCTGGCGGTGCTGGTGACGATGCTGTACGTGCAGGACGTGCTGAAGGACCCGGTACGCACGCCTTCACAGAAGCACGACGACTAGCCACGGCAAAACCGGGGACGTACCCCTGTTTAAAGGAAATTTCCTTTAAACAGGGGTACGTCCCCGGTTTGTCTGGGCGGCAATCAGCTGGTCAGCTGCTTCTGCGTCTGGTACAGCCGCGCGTAGGCGCCGCCCTGCGCCAGCAGCGCTTCGTGCGTGCCGGTTTCGGCGATCGTGCCGGCATGCATGACGACGATCCGGTCGGCGTTCTCGATGGTCGACAGCCGATGTGCGATGACGACGGTGGTGCGGCCTTCCATCAGCCGCTCCAGCGCCGCCTGTACCTGGCGTTCCGATTCCGTGTCGAGCGCGCTGGTGGCTTCGTCCAGGATCAGGATCGGCGCGTCCTTGTACAGCGCGCGGGCGATGGCCAGGCGTTGCCGCTGGCCGCCCGACAGGCGCAGGCCGTTCTCGCCTACCTCGGTGGCATAGCCCTGCGGCTGGCGCACGATGAACTCGTGCGCATACGCCGCCTGCGCGGCCGCCTCGATACGGGCCTGGTCCGGCGCCGGATCGCCGTAGGCGATGTTGGCGGCCAGCGTGTCGTTGAACAGCACCACGTCCTGGCTGACCAGCGCGATCTGCGCGCGCAGGTCGGCCAGCCGGTAATCGCGCAGGTCGACGCCGTCGAGCAGGATGCGCCCGGCGCTGACGTCGTAGAAACGCGGCAGCAGGCTGGCCAGCGTGGTCTTGCCGCTGCCGGAACCGCCCACCAGCGCGACGGTCTCGCCAGCCGGGATGTCCAGCGACACGCCGGACAGTGCCGGCGCGCCATCCGCATCGGCGGCGCCGTAGCGGAAGCTGACCGACGCCAGTTCGATGCGGCCGGCGGCGCGCGCCACGGTGCGCGTGCCGTCGTCCATCTCGACCGGCGCGTCGATCACGCCGAACACGGATTTCGCCGCCGCCAGGCCGCGCTGCAGCGGTTCGTTGATCTTGGTGAGGTTCTTGATCGGCGACTGCATCGCCAGCAGCGCCACCATGAACGTCACGAAGTCGCCCGCCGTCAGCGCATTGGCCTGCGCGCGCAGCAGGGCAAAATAGATCACGGCCGACAGCATGGCGCCGATCAGCATCATGATGATGCCCGAGTTCATGCCCGCCGTGGCCGCCTGCTTCACGGCCAGCCGGCGGTTCAGCTTGACGACTTCGTCGAAGCGGCGCTGCTCGTACTGCTGGCCACCGAAGATTTTCACGACGCGCTGGCCGCCGATGCTCTCGTCGAGCACGCGTGTCAGCTCGCCCATCGCATGCTGCCCCCTTTCGGAAAGACGGCGCATCCGCCGCCCCGCGAACGTCACCACGGCCGCCACCAGCGGCAGCAGGGTCAGGCAGAACACGGCCAGTTGCCAGTCGTACACGAGCATCGTCACGAGGTAGCCGATGGCGAGAACGGAATCGCGTACCGCCACGTTGAGCACGTTCAGCCCCGCCTGCGACACCTGGTTCGCATCGAAGGTCACGCGCGACAGCGTGGTGCCGGTCGACGACTGGTCGAAATATCCGTTCGGCAGGCGCAGGATGCGGGCGAACATCTTCTCGCGCAGGTCGGCCTGCACCTGGTTGCTGAGCCATGCGGCACCGTAATCGCCGGCAAAGCTGCTGACCATGCGCAGGATGGCAAGCGCCATGATGATCGCGGGGATCGTCCACAGCGCTGCCTGCCCCGCGCTGACCGGCAGCACCTGGCTGATCCAGCCTTTCACGACCGAGGCCACGCCGCCGCCCGCCCCGGCACCCTGCACGACACCCGGCGCGCCGAAGGCGTCGATCACGTTCTGCAACTGCCCGATCAGCAGCACGTCGGTCAGCGAAGCGATGCCCACCGCGAGCAGGGTGACGACCAGCACGCCAGTGTAGGGACGGAATTGCAGCAGCAGGCGGGAATACAGTTGACGACTCGACACGTGGCGGCAGGGCGAAAGATAAAGGCAGCATTGTACCCTCGTTCGATGCCCCGATGAAATTCCGCAAAGGCAGCCCGACGCAGTAACATTATTTACATCTTTTTACAACGCATAGACGGATCGACAAGTCAACCGTGCACGGACTCGGTCATGCTCGTGCAGGACTACCCCGCCGAAAGCCGCATGAACGCTGGCTCTCCGCCGACGCATCGAACAGTGCGTTGCATTTTCGATACGAATCAAAAAAACATCTCGAATTGTAAGCAGCTGCCGCTGAACTCGGCAGTTCATCGCCTTATACTCGAATTGCAATTTGCAAAACATTTTGCTTCCTCTTCCACAAGTCAATGAAAGTGAATCAATGAAAACCTTCCTCACTCTCTTTGCATCAGCGGCGCTGACACTATCGGCAGCTGCGCATGCGGAAACGCCGCCCACCTCTCTTACCCAAGGGTTCGACGATATCGCCGCCCCGGGCGGCTGGGTGCTGGACGCCGGCACCACCGGCTGGTTCCAGGGCAACGCGCAATACGGCTCCCAATCGGGCGCCGCGGGTTCTTATATCGCCGCCAGCTACAACAGTGCCGATCTTGACACCGGCCTGATCGACAGCTGGCTGATCTCGCCGGAGTTTACGTACAGCGGCGCAACGCGCCTGACGTTCTACACCCGCGACAGCGCCGAGGAAGGCTGGGACGACAGTCTCGAGGTCCTGTTCAGTGCCGGCAGCGGCACGGCGACCGGCGGTTTCACCACCTCGCTCTTTTCTATCAGCGGTGAAGCCTATCCCGATGGCTGGACCCGTTATACCTATGATTTCACCGGCGCCGGCACCGGCCGCATCGGCTTCCACTACACCGGCGACCACGATAACGCCAGCTATATCGGCATCGACAGCGTGGCGATCGCCGCCGTGCCGGAACCGTCGACCTGGATGATGCTCGGCCTGGGCCTGGGCGCCGTCGGCTTCGCCGCGCGCCGCAGCCGCCGCGCCGCGGCCGGGGCCGGCCTGGCACTGGCCGCGCTCGGCATCTCGCAGGGCGCGATGGCCCACGATGTCGCGAAAGACCAGGGCCTGGTCGTGGTGCGCGACGCGGAAACAGGTGCGCTGCGCGCGCCCACCGCGGCAGAATACCGGGCGCTGGTGCCTTCGGCGGCGGCGGCGCACGAGCGCAAGCACGCGCGCGGCATCGTCACGGAACCGCAGGTGCAGGTCACGAAGAACGGCGCACGCAAGATCAACGTGGAACACAAGGCCGTGTACTCGGTCATCACGAAAAATGCCGACGGCAGCATCACCGAAGCATGCGTCACCGGCGCGGAAGCCGCCGATGCACTGGTCAACAACACGCGCACCGCGCAAGCCAAGGGACACCGCCATGAAGCGCAATAAGTTCATCGTGAAGCACATCGCCGCCGCCCTCGCCGTCACGTTCGGCACCATCGCCGCCGCGCAGGCCGCCGATATCGTCATCGTCAATGCCAACGGCCCCGGCGTGGGCTTCAACGACATGACGCCGGTCGCGCCGGTCGGCGGCAACGCCGGCACGACGCTGGGCGAACAGCGCCTGATCGCCTTCACCTACGCGGCCAACCTGTGGGGCGCCAAGCTGGAAAGCTCGGTGCCGATCCGCATCCAGGCAAGCTTCGAACCGTTGACCTGCACGGCGAACAGCGCCGTGCTGGGCTCGGCCGGCACGCTCGAAGTGTTCGACAACTTCGAGAACGCGCCGAAAAAGGACACGTGGTATCCCACGGCACTGGCCAACAAGCTGTCCGGCGAAGACCAGAGCCCGACCGTTCCCGACATCCGTGCCCGCTTCAATTCGCGCCTCGGCCTGTTCGCCAACTGCATGCCCGACTCGGGGTTCTACCTGGGCCTGGACGGCAACCAGGGCACGGCAACCGATTTCGTGACCGTGCTGCTGCATGAAATGGGCCATGGCCTGGGCTTCCAGAGCTTCACCGACGAGGAAAGCGGCGAATACCTGGCGGGCACCCCGGCGATATGGGACCATTTCATGACCGATAACCGCACCAACCGGAAGTGGACCGAGCTCTCCGAGGAAGAGCGCGTTGCCAACGCGATCAGCGGCGACGGCCTGTCGTGGGATGGTCCGAACGTGAATGCCGCGGCGCCGGACGTGCTGGGCGCACGCGGCGTGGTCGCGATCGCCGGCCCTGCCGCCGGCAACGCGGCCGGCCCGAAAGCGTTCGGCGAAGCCAGCTTCGGCCCAAGCATCACCGAAGCCAACGTGACCGGCCAGATCATGCCGGTCGTGGAAGACCGCGCCGCCAACACCGGCTTCGCCTGCGAGCCGCTGTCGACAGCCAATGCCAGGGCCGTCAAGGGCAACGTCGCGCTGGTCGATCGGGGCACCTGTACCTTCGCCGTCAAGGCTGCCATCGTGCAGGCCGCCGGCGCGACCGCGATGATCGTGGCCGACAACGCGCCCGGCGACCCGGCGGGCATGAGCGGCAGCGACCCGAGCATCACGATACCGTCCGTGCGCATCTCTCAGGCAGATGGACTGGCGCTGAAGGCCGCCCTGGCGGCGCGCAGCCGCACCGCGTCCGGCGTGGTCGCCACCCTCGGCAGCGACCCGACCCGTCTGGCCGGCACCGACGACCAGAAGCGCATCCTGATGTACACCCCGACCGTGTTCGAGCCGGGTTCCTCGGTGTCGCACTACACCACGTCCGCGTCGCCGAACCAGTTGATGGAGCCGTCGATCAACAGCGACCTGACGCATGAACTGGTGCCGCCGAAGGACCTGACGCTGCCACTGCTGAAGGATATCGGCTGGTAAGAACGCAGGCTGGCTGGACAAAGGCCGGGCTGTGCCCGGCCTTTTTCATGTACGGCTCGCGATCACGTCCGGCTCACTCGGCCTGCGGCACTTTCCCCAGTGCCTGCCGCAGCACGCCATGCGCGATCGCCACCTCGGGCGCATCGTGCAGCAGCGCCAGGTAGCGCCTGCGGAAATCCTCGTCGATCGGCGGGCGCGGCCCGACCAGGCCTTCGAACGCCAGGCGGTATTGGGCCGCCTCACCTGGCTCGATGACTTCTTCTTCGTCGAGCCGCTCATCCAGCTCCGCCATCAGGCCGGACAGTTTCAGCAACCACGCGAAGTGCGGATGGTTGGTCACCAGCTGCAGGTGCTCCAGCACGCCGCCGACGGCGCCGAAGTACTGGGTTTCGACGTCCAGCATGGCCTTGTGCAGTCCGCGGGCAGCGCGGGCCAGGCCGCGCAGGTCCGCGCGCAGCGATTCGTCGGTCATGGAAATTCCCTTCGTGGTGTGCTCGAAGCGGCCATCATAGCCGGTCGGCAATGACCCTGCAGGAAACCGGGCCCTGCGGCAGCGGCCCGCGCATGCCGGTGCCCTGCCGCGGGCGCCGCCGCATCACCCCGCCGGCAACAGGTTCGCGCAGGGCCCGCCGGCCTGCCAGCAGCGCAGGTTGTCGTACGTGATCGCGGCGATCTCGCGCAGCGCCTCGATGGTGAAGAATCCCTGGTGTCCGGTCACCAGCACGTTCGGGAACGTGGTCAGCCGGCCGAACACGTCGTCGGCGATGATGTCGGACGAATGATCGCGGAAGAACAGCGCGCTTTCCTGCTCGTACACGTCGATCGCCAGCGCGCCCAGCCGGCGCGACTTCAGCGCTTCGATGACGGCGGCCGTGTCCACCAGCGCGCCGCGCGAAGTATTGACGAGCATGGCGCCCTCCTTCATGCGCCCCAGCGTCGCGTGGCCGATCAGGTGGCGCGTGGCCTCCGTCAGCGGGCAGTGCAGCGACACGATGTCCGATTCGGCCAGCAGGTCGTCCAGCGGCACCATGCTGCCCAGCTCCGAGAAGGCGGGCGCCGGATACGGATCGTGGCCCAGTACCCGGCAACCGAAGCCGCGCAGGATGCGCGCCGTCGCCAGGCCGATCTTGCCGGTGCCGACGATGCCGGCCGTCTTGCCGTGGAGTGTGAAGCCGAGCAGGCCATCGAGCGCGAAATTGCCTTCGCGAACCCGGTTGAACGCCCGGTGCGTGCGGCGGTTCAGCGTGAGGATCATCGCCAGCGCGTGCTCCGCCACCGCTTCGGGCGAGTAGGCCGGCACCCGGGCGGCAAACATGCCCAGCCGCGCCAGCGCCGCCAGGTCCACGTTGTTGAAGCCGGCGCAGCGCAGCAGGACCGCGCGCACGCCGAGCGCGTGCAGGCGTTCCAGCACGGCGGCGTCGAGGATGTCGTTGACGAATACGCAAACGGCATCGCATCCCTGCGCCAGCACGGCCGTGCCGGTGTCGAGCGCGGTGTCGTGGTAGCCGATCGTCACGCCCGCCGGGCGCGCTTCCTCGAAGAAACGGCGATCGTAAGGCTGGGCACTGAACATCGCCAGCCGGATGGTGTTCGGATCGGTCATCGTGCGCTTCCTCGCCGGTGAGCGGCGTGCGCCGCGATGGCGCCAGTATCGTCCAGATGCGTGCCCGATGCCAGTGCGCATTGCGCCACCCGCCCCGCCGGCGCGCCGGGGTCAGGACGACGCCATCACCGCTGCGCGTACCAAAGCGCGAACTGCGCCGGTTCCAGGGCCTGCGCATACAGCCAGCCCTGCGCCTCGTCGCAGCCGGCAGCACGCACCAGCGCGGCCGCCTGCGCCGTTTCGACGCCTTCGGCCACGACCCGGTACCCCAGATCGTGCGACAGCGACACCATGGCCCCCACCAGTGCGCGCTTGCGCTCGTCGGCCTCGATGCCGCGCACGAAGCCCTGGTCGATCTTCACGACGTGGGCGGGAATGCTCTGCAGGTAAGCCAGGCTGCTGTAGCCGGTACCGAAGTCGTCGATCGCGATGCGCACGCCGGCCGCATGCAGCGCGGCAAGCGTCCGCTCTGCCGCGGCCTGGTTGCCCATGGCCGCGCTTTCCGTGATCTCCAGTTCCAGCCGTTCGGGCGCCACGCCATGCGCCTGCAGCCGCGCCACGATGGACAGCGCGAAATCCGCTTCCAGCAGGTTTGGCGCGGCGACGTTGACGGACAAGGTCAAGGCGATATTGTCGTCCTGCCAGGCGCGCAGCTGCCGCAGTGCGGCATCGACCACCCACGCGGTGGCCGGGCGGGCCATCGATGTCTGCTCCACGATCGGCATGAACTCGCCTGGCGACACACCGCCCAGCTCGGGGTGGCACCAGCGCAGCAGTGCCTCGGCGCCGACGCAGGCGCCGGTGGCCAGGTCGATGCGCGGCTGGTAGACCAGCCGGAGCTGGTTTCCCGCCTCGAGCGCGTTGCCGAATTCGGTCAACAGTGTGAACCGCCTCTGGTAGGCGGCATCCTGGGCGGACGAATACACCGCCACCGTCGCCCCGGCGGCATAGGCGTCGTGCACGGCGCCCTGCGCGATGCGCAGCACGTCCAGCGCATCGGCACGTCCGACCGTGAACGGGGCGATGCCGACCGCGGGCGTCGTCACGAAGCGCGACGTCGACCAGGCGCCGCGGCCCTGGACCCAGCGCTCGATCCGCACGCGGCAGTCGCCGATCGACAACTCGGGCGCCATCACGACGATGAACTGGGTGGCCGCGACGTGATACATCCTTGCCGCCGCGCCGAACTCGGCCCGGAACGAACGCACGGCCTCGGTGACCAGGCCATCGACGTAGTGAGAACCCATCACGCGCGCCGCGTCGGCCAGCTGTTCGGGGCTGGCCAGGTGCACCAGCATGGCCAGCCGCGCTTCGCCGGCCGGACGGTCCTTCGCCAGGTCGCCCATGTCGTCGATGTACTGGTTGCGGTTCGGCAGGCCGCTGATCGGGTCGATGCGGCCCAGCGCATGCTGCAGCTCGATCTGCGACATCACCATCGCCGCCAGGTCCGTGAGCACATCGCGCTCGGCCGCCGTGATCTGGCGCGGCACCGTGCCCAGCACGCACATCGCGCCGAGCGCATGGCCGTCGCGCGTCGTCAACGGCGCGCCGGCGTAGAAACGCACGCCGTTGCGGGCCAGGTGGCTGTCGCGGAAGTACGGGTCGTCGAGCAGGTCGGGAATGACGAGGAAGCCGTCCGTGTCGGCCACCGTGGCGCACGGCGCCTGCAGCCGCGGGATCGTCCAGTGCCCGATGCCCACCCGCGACTTGAACCACTGGCGGTCGGTATCGGTCAGCGACACGGCGGCGATGGGCAGGCCGAACACCTGCGCGGCCATGCGGGTGATGCGGTCGAACGCCTCGGATGGGGGCGTGTCGAGCAGGTCGAGTTTGCGCAGCGCGTCCAGGCGCGCCGCTTCGGCATGGCAGATCATAGTGTCGGGTCGGGACCGGGCGCCCGAGTGGGGTGTGGACTGGCGATGCGTGGATTGGGCACCAGGGACGCCCATGCAGGAATTCTAATTGGCTATAGGCAACATCATTGTACAGCGATTCCGCTCCGCCAGCCCGGCATCGCCGCAATGCGGCGTGCCACTGTCGCGTGGTTGCCGCAGATGCCGCCCGCAATGCTATTTGACGCGCTGCTTTTCCAGCTTGCGCGCCAGCGTGCGCCGGTGCATGCCGAGGCGGCGCGCCGCTTCCGAGATATTGAACTCCGTTTCGGCCAGCACTGCGTGGATGTGTTCCCATTCCAGTGTCTTGACCGATGTGGCGCGCCCTGTCAGCTCCACGTCGGCGCCGCCCGCCACATGGGCGAAGGCGGCCTCGATATCGTCGGTATTGGACGGCTTGGCAAGGTACTGGGCAGCGCCGAGCTTGACGGCCTCCACGGCCGTGTTGATGCTGGCATAGCCGGTCAGCACGACGATCAGCATGTCCGGGTCGTGCTGGTGCAGCATCTGCACGCAGGCCAGGCCGGAGGAGTTGCCCTTCAGCTTCAGGTCGACCACGGCATAGCCGGGCGCGTGCTCGCCCAGCAGCGCGGCGGCCTCGTCCACGTTCGCGGCATGCAGCACGTGGTAGCCGCGGCGCTCGAAAGAGCGGCCCAGCGTACGGGCAAAGGCTTCGTCGTCCTCGACGATCAGCAGGCAGCGTTGTTCTTCGGTCATTTCAGGTGCGGGTCGGGTGCGGGTGAGGTGAAATCCGTTTCGGGGCCGGCAAAGCCGGACGACGCGTCGTCGAGGGCGATCGAGGACAGCGGCAGGCGGATCACCACTTCGGCGCCGCCTTCCTCCCGGTTGCGCGCGCCGACGGTGCCGCCCAGCGTGCGGGCCACGTTCACCACCAGGAACAGGCCCAGCCCGCTGCCGGGCCTGCCCTTGGTGGAATTATACGGTTTGCCGATCTGCGCCAGCACCGCCGGGTCGAAACCGGGGCCGGCGTCCAGCACGCGCAGGATCAGGTGGCCGTCGTCGCGCGTGGCTTCCATCTCTACCCGCGCCGGCGACGCCTCCAGTGCATTGTCGAGCACGTTGCAGATCATCTGCTTGAGCGTCTCGTCGAACACCACCGGCAGGTCGCCCTTGAGGCGGTTGAAGTAAAAGAAATGCTGCACCGGCCGGGTGCCGCGCCATTCCTGCGCCAGTTCGTCGAGGAAGGTTGCCAGCGTGGTCTTGGTCGACGATTCGCCGCGCGTCTCGCCGGCCGACAGCAGGATGCCCGAAACGATGGCCTTGCAGCGCTTGAGCTGCGTCTGCATCTCGCCGATTTCCTCAAGCAGTTCGGGATTGCGGGCAAACTCCGGCATGCGCTTCCAGTCGCCCAGGATCACCGACAGCGTGGCCAGCGGCGTACCGAGTTCGTGGGCCGCGCCGCTGGCAAGAAGGCCCATGCGCACCACATGCTCTTCCTCGGCGGCGCGCTGGCGCAGGTCGGCCAGCTGGGCATCGCCGGCGCGCAGGTTGGCGGTGATGCGGGTGATGAAGAACACCAGCAGCGCGGCGTTCAGCATGAAGCAGATCAGCATGCCCTGCACGTACAGCGACAGCACGCCGCCGGTGTGCTCGACGTCGAGTGGCAGCGGCAGGTGGTTGCGCGACAGGCCGGCCAGGCAGGCGGCGGTGATCAGCACGAACGTCCACGCATACGCCGGCGCGAGCAGCACGGCCGACAGGATCACCTGCAGCAGGTACAGGAAGGCAAACGGATTGGTCGCGCCGCCCGACAGGTACAGCTGCGAAGTCAGGATCGCCACGTCCACCAGCAGCGCCATGAACAGCTCGGTATTGCGCACGTAGCGCACTTCGTGCCAGCGCAGGTGGCTGGCCACGTTGAAGGCGATCAGGCAGGCCAGCACCTGCAGCATCGGCACCAGCGGCAGCACGATGCCGTAGAGATAGGTCGCGGCGGTGATCGTGGCCACCTGGCCGACCACGGCGATCCAGCGCAGCTGGATCAGCTGCATCATGTTCTTGTGGCCGGCCGCGTACTCGACGCCGGCCGCCGCGACCTGCTCGCGGCGGCCATCCGGCTTGCGGCGTTCCTCGGTGCGCCGCTCTTCGCGCCCGCTCGCGTCGCCCCGCTCTACTTCAGTCCGCTTCTTCATCCGCTCCCCTCATGCTGCGCCGGTCGTGGCGCAGCACGAGATAATAGCCGCCCGCGACCATCGCGGCCAGCCCGAACCACGTCAGTGCATAGACCAGGTGGTTGTTCGGGAACGCGATCACGGTCAGTCCGCCGGTCGGATGTTCGTCCGCGGCACGTGGATATTCCTGCCCTTTCGGCGCATCGATGAAGAACGGTGCCGCCTGCGGCATCCCCCTGGCCAGGGCCATCGGCCCGATGTCGCGGGTGTACCAGCGGTCGTTTGCCGGATCGTTCTCGCGCAGGATGCGGCCCTTCGGCTCGGGGAAACGCAGCAGGCCCGCGATCTCGACCGGCATGCCGCCGGCCGCGCAGGGATCGCGCCCCGCCTTCGGCGGCGCCGGCAGCTTCAGGTCGCCCGACTGCATCGGCACGAAGCCGCGGTTGACGAAGACGATGCCGTCCTCCGTGCACAGCGGCGTCATCAGCCAGAAGCCGATGCCGAGCGCGGTCGTGGTCTGCACGCGGGTGGTGTAATCGTAGAGGAAGGTGCCGCGGACCTTCACGCGCAGGTATTCGTGCGTGTCGACGGCCACGCGCGGCCAGTCGGCGGCGCGCGGCGCCGGTACCGGCTCGGCATGCACGCGCGCATCGACGCGGGCGATCAGGTCTTCCTTCCACTGCAGCCGCTTGACCTGCCAGCTGCCGAGGAAAGCAAAGGCGCAAAAGAAAAACGCCGCAGCGGCGGCGAGGGCGATGCGGGTTCCCCTGGAGGGACCCGCTGCCCGCGCGTTCTGCTGCGGCGTCGAACTTGCGCCACCGTGTGGCGCGTCGTTCATGGCATGTCGTGCGCTTGCTGCGGCGTCATGACGTGCGGCATGTTCGGCATCATGTTCTTGTTCATGTGGTACATGACCCACAGCGAACCGGCCAGCGTGATGACGACGATGATGATCGTGAAGATCAGGGCCAGCATGTTCCAGCCGCCTTCCGACTTCGCGTTCATGTGCAGGAAGTACACCATGTGCACGACCATCTGCACGGCGGCGAAGCCGAGGATCACGAAGCCGGTGGTGGCCGGATCGGTGATCACGTTGTTCATCACGAGCCAGAACGGGATCGCGGTGAGAATCACGGACAGCACGAAGCCGATCACGTAGTCCTTCATCGAGCCATGCACGGACGAGCCGTCGTGGTGATCGTCGTGGTGATCGTCGTGGCCGTGGCCGTGGTGATGTTGGCCGCTCATGGCAGAACTCCCATCAGGTAGACAAAGGTAAACACGCCGATCCAGATCACGTCCAGGAAGTGCCAGAACAGCGACAGGCAATTCAGGCGGCGCAGGTTTTCCGGAATCAGGCCGTGCTTGCTGATCTGGAACATCAGCGTGACCAGCCAGATGGCACCGAACGTCACGTGCAGGCCGTGGGTACCGACCAGCGCGAAGAACGCCGTCAGGAAGCCGCTGCGCTGCGGGCCCGCGCCCAGGTGGATCAGGTGGTGGAATTCATAGATTTCCACCGCCAGGAACAGCAGGCCGAAGACGCCCGTGATGCCCAGCCACAGCAGCGTGCCGGACTTGTTCCTTGCCTTGGCCTGCAGCATCGCAAAGCCGTACGTGATCGACGAGAACAGCAGGAACGCCGTGTTCAGGGCGATCAGCTTCAGGTCGAACAGCTCGGCGCCGCCCGGGCCGCCGGCGTAGTTGCGACCCAGTACGGCATAGGTCGCGAACAGGCAGGCGAAGATCAGGCAATCGCTCATCAGGTAGATCCAGAAACCCAGCATGGTGCCGTTTTCCGGATGGTGCTCGCGCACCAGGTAGCGCGAGCTCGGGTCGGCGCTAGCCGCGCCGGCGGAGGTTACGTAGGTATCAGACATGGCTTCCCAGCAAAGCGGTATGGCGTTCTTCGGTACGGGTCACTTCTTCCGCCGAAATGTAGTAATCGCGCTTGTAGTTGAACGTGTGGACGATGATCGCGACCATCATGGCGACGAAGCCGGCGATGACCAGCGGCCACATGTGCCAGATGATGCCGAAGCCGACCACGGCCGACAGCGCCGCGATGATGAAGCCCGCACCGGTATTGGCCGGCATGTGGATCTTCACGTAGTCCTTCAGCGGACGCTGGTAGCCGTTCTTCTTCATGTCGGCCCAGCTGTCGTTGTCGTGCACGACCGGGGTGAACGCGAAGTTGTAGTCAGGCGGCGGCGACGACGTCGACCACTCCAGCGTACGGCCTTCCCATGGGTCGCCCGTCACGTCGCGCAGCTGCTTGCGGCGCAGGAACGACACGAAGAACTGCATCAGCATCGCGCCGATACCGCCGGCGATCATCAGCACGCCGAGGAAGGCGACCACGAAGTACGGCTGCATGGCCGGATCTTCCAGCATGTTCAGGCGACGCGTGACGCCCATGAAGCCCAGTGCGTACACCGGCATCCAGGCAACATAGAAGCCGACCACCCACAGCCAGAACGATACCTTGCCCCAGAACACGTCGAGCTTGTAGCCGAACGCTTTCGGGAACCAGTAGTTGATACCTGCGAACAGGCCGAACAGCACGCCACCGATGATCACGTTGTGGAAGTGGGCGATCAGGAACAGCGAGTTGTGCAGCACGAAGTCGGCCGGCGGAATCGCCAGCATCACGCCGGTCATGCCGCCGATCGTGAAGGTGACCATGAAGGCCACGGTCCACATCATCGGCAGTTCGAAGCGGATACGGCCGCGGTACATCGTGAACAGCCAGTTGAACAGCTTGGCGCCGGTCGGGATCGAGATGATCATCGTGGTGATGCCGAAGAAGGCGTTCACCGACGCGCCGGAACCCATCGTGAAGAAGTGGTGCAGCCACACGAGGTAGGACAGGATCATGATCACGCAGGTCGCGTACACCATCGAGGTGTAGCCGAACAGGCGCTTCGAGCAGAACGTCGACACCACTTCCGAGAAGATGCCGAAGCACGGCAGGATCAGGATGTACACCTCGGGGTGGCCCCAGATCCAGATCAGGTTCACGTACATCATGGCGTTGCCGCCCATTTCGTTCGTGAAGAAGTGCGTGCCCAGCAGGCGGTCCATGCCCAGCATGGCCAGCACGGCGGTCAGCACCGGGAAGGCGGCCACGATCAGGATGTTGGTGCACAGCGCGGTCCACGTGAACACCGGCATCTTCATCAGGTCCATGCCCGGCGCGCGCATCTTGACGATGGTGACGATCAGGTTGACGCCGGACAGCAATGTGCCGACCCCGGCGATCTGCAATGACCAGATGTAGTAATCCACCCCCACGTCGGGCGAGGCAAGGATGCCGGACAGCGGCGGATAGGCCAGCCAGCCGGTACGGGCGAATTCGCCGACGAACAGCGACGCCATCACCAGCACGGCGCCCATCGCGGTCATCCAGAACGAGAAGTTGTTCAGGAACGGGAATGCCACGTCGCGCGCGCCGATCTGCAGCGGCACCACGTAGTTCATCAGGCCCGTGACCAGCGGCATCGCCACGAAGAAGATCATGATCACGCCATGGGCGGTGAAGACCTGGTCGTAGTGGTGCGGCGGCAGGAAGCCGGCATTGTCGCCGAAGGCGATGGCCTGCTGGGCGCGCATCATCAGCGCGTCGGCGAAGCCGCGCAGCAGCATGACCAGGCCGAGGATCATGTACATGATCCCGATCCGCTTATGGTCGATACTGGTAAACCAGTTACGCCACAGGTTGCCCCAGACGCGGAAATACGTCATCGCTCCCAGCAGCGCTCCGCCACCCAGGATGACGGCGGCGAAGGTGACGAGCAGGATCGGCTCGTGGAACGGGATCGCTTCCCAGCTCAGCCTGCCGAAGAAGGCATGGTTTTCAGTTGGATACGCTTGCATTGTTGCTCTTCATGGAAAGTTGGGTCTTGTCCGCGGGCGTCGTGCAGATTTCCGCGTCGGCTTGCGCCAGCTTGGCAACCTCGCTGGCACCCCGCCGGCGCGCTTCCTGGTGGGCCTTGTGCTTGGCGTTGCGGTTGGCATCGTCATGCATCTGGTGGGCCATACACGGCGTGCCCGGCTCGACGCACAGGTTCAGGATGGCGTCATACAGCGTGTTGTCGACGGTGGCCCAGCGGCGTACCGGATCCTTTTCGCTCGGCTTGGCCAGCTGCGAATACTCCGGACGCTGCAGCGAACCGCCTTCGGCTTTCACCTTCGCCACGTAGGCGTCGAAGTCGCCCTGGTTCATCGCGTGATACTTGAAGCGCATGTGCGTGAAGCCGGCGCCACTGTAGTTCGACGAGAAGCCGTCGTACGTGCCGACCTTGTTCATGACCGCGTTCAGCTGGGTTTCCATGGCGGGCATCGTGTAGATCATGCCTGCCATTGCCGGGATGTAGAACGCATTCATCACGGACGACGCAGTCATGCGGAACTTGATCGGACGGTCGATCGGCGTGGCCAGCTCATTCACGGTGGCGATGCCCTGCTCCGGGTAGATGAACAGCCACTTCCAGTCCAGCGCCACGACCTGCACTTCCATCGGCCGCACGTCGGCCGGCAGCGGGCGCTTCTCGTCGAGGCGCTGCAACGGGCGGTACGGATCCAGCAGGTGGGTGCTGATCCAGGTGATCAGGCCCAGTACGATGATCAGCAGCAGGGGCACGCCCCAGATCACGAGCTCCAGCTTGGTGGAGTGATCCCAGTCCGGATCGTACTTCGCGGACGTGTTGCTTTGACGATAACGCCAGGCGAACCAGAGCGTCAATGCAATGACAGGAACGACGATCAGGCACATCAGGAGGAACGATACGATTACCAGATGAGCCTGCTGCGCCGCGATATCACCGGACGGATTCAACACCACCGTATTGCAGCCGGTGAGCCACAACAGGGGGAGAAGACCCAGTCCACTGCGAACAATGGATGATTTCATTAAGTTATGTGCGCTACAGAGGATTGAGAACATGCTACTGTACCGTCACAGGCGTGCGAAATGGAATTGGACACTTTGTCCCACCCCCGACTTGCAGAGACTGGTAATTGGTAGCAGCTGGTTGTTCCAGGCAGGTTCCACCAGGCAGGTTCTGCCAGGCAGGTTCTGTAATGTGCACGCGGCGCCGGAAAAATCGCTTTAGTATGGATTTTTCATTTATGTAGTGCGGCGCACAGTCGAGCGAAGCACAGTCGAGGTAAGGTTTCATCGTGGATTTCAATTTGTCCAATCCGGTTCGCAAGAACCTGGTACAACCATGAGAGACGAATATGGCAACGACTACCTATGACGGAAGTAACCTCCCGGCGGATTATCAGCCAAGTCCCACCAGCAGCGGCGCACGCAACATTAATGCGCGCGACGGCGAAATACACCCCGGCGAGATTGCCGTTGGCGTGGTCATCGGCCGAGCGTCCGAATATTTCGACTTTTTCGTCTACGCGATCGCTTCGGTGCTGGTCTTCCCCTCCCTGTTCTTTCCGTTCGACGACCGGCTGACCGCCACCCTGTATTCCTTTGTCATCTTTTCGTTTGCCTTCATCGCGCGGCCGTTCGGCACCGTGTTCTTCATGTGGATACAGCGGCGTTTTTCCCGTGAAGGCAAGCTGACCGGCGCCCTCTTCCTGCTCGGCATTTCCACCGTCGGCATTGCTTTCCTGCCATCGTTCGCCAATGCCGGCACCACGGCCATCGTGCTGCTGGCGCTGTTCCGCATCGGCCAGGGCCTGGCCCAGGGTGGTTCGTGGGACGGTCTGCCGTCGCTGCTGGCGCTGAATGCGCCGCAGAACAAGCGCGGCTGGTACGCGATGCTGGGCCAGCTGGGCGCACCGGCCGGCTTCATGGTCGCCGCCGGTATCTTTGCCTACATGATTTCCAGCGTATCGGCACTGGACTTCCTCGACTGGGGCTGGCGCTTCCCGTTCTTCGTGGCCTTCGCCATCAACGTGGTCGCCCTGTTCGCCCGCCTGCGCCTGGTGTCCACACCCGAGTATTCCCGCCTGCTCGACGAACGCGAGCTGGAACCCGTCAGCCTGTCCGAGCTGTCGCATACCCAGGGCCGCAACGTGATCATTGGCGCCCTGGCCGCGCTCGCCAGCTATGCGCTGTTCCACCTGGTAACGGTGTTCCCGCTGTCGTGGGTGCAGCTGTACTCGACCCGCACGCTGGACGGTTTCCTGTGGCTGCAGTTCTGGGGCGCCGGCGTGGCGCTGATCGCCACCATCCTGTCAGGCCTGATCGCCGACCGTTTCGGCCGCCGTACCACGCTCGGCACGCTGGCCGCGCTGATCGCCGTGTTCTCCGGCTTCGTGCCGACCCTGATGCAGGGCGGCGACTCCGGCCAGAACATCTTCATCATCGTCGGCTTCGCCCTGCTGGGCCTGTCGTACGGCCAGGCTGCCGGCGCCGTGACCGCCAACTTCGCGCCGCGCCACCGCTATACCGGCGCCGCGCTGACGTCCGACCTGGCATGGCTGGTCGGCGCAGCGTTCGCACCGCTGGTCGCGCTGGGCCTGTCGGCGCACTACGGCCTGGGCTATGTCAGCCTGTACCTGCTGTCCGGTGCGGTTGCTTCGCTGGCGGCACTGTCGGTGAACCGCGCGCTGGAGATCAGGAACTGATCGGCCTGCACCGATGAACGGAAAACGGCGGGCATTGCCCGCCGTTTTACATTGCCTGCCGCCTTACATTCCCCGCCGCTTTATGTTGGCGCCGGAACAACTGCGTTGCCACGCAACCGTCAACGCTCGGCGTACAGCAACTCCCCCGCCTCGTTTCCCGGCACGGGCCGGCTGCACAGGAAGCCCTGGATCTCGTCGCAGCCCTGCTGCGTCAGGTAGCCGAGCTGGTCGCGCGTTTCCACGCCCTCGGCGATGATGCGGCAGCCCAGGCTGTGCCCCAGCGTGATCATCGAGCGCACGATCGCCGCGCCCGGGGCGTCGTGCAGCATGTCGCGCACGAAGCTGCGGTCGATCTTCAGGTAGTCCAGCGGAAAGCGGCGCAGGTAGGAAAGGCTGGAGTAGCCGGTGCCGAAATCGTCGATGGAAAGGCGCACCCCGCTCTCCTTCAGGTGCCGCATCGCACCGATGACGGCTTCGATGTTCTGCATCATCAGCGATTCCGTCAGTTCCAGCTCCAGGTATTCCGGGGCCAGTCCGCTGCTGGCGAGCGCATCGCGTACTTCCTGCACGAAACCGGCCTGGCGGAACTGCCGGACCGACACGTTGACCGCCACCGGAACGCGCGGCAGCCCGGCATCCTGCCATTCCTTGGCCTGGCGGCAGGCTTCGTACAGGACCCATTCGCCGATCTCCACGATGCGCCCGGTTTCCTCGGCCACGCCGATGAAGCGGTCCGGCTGCACCAGGCCCAGTTCCGGCTGGTGCCAGCGCAGCAGCGCCTCCAGGCCCGCCACGCGCCCGCTGGCGCAATCGATGCGCGGCTGGAAATACAGCACGAACTCGTGCCGCGTCAGCGCATTGCGCAGGTGTCCTTCGATCAGCGTACGCTCGGTCACGCGGGCGTTCATCTCGCTGGTATAGAACTGCAGCTGGTTGCGGCCGCCGTCCTTGGCGCGATAGAGCGCAATGTCGGCGTGCTTGAACAGCGAAGGCGCCGTATCGCCGTCGCGGGGATACACCGACACGCCCATGCTGCAGGTCAGCGCCAGGTCGTGCGCGCCCAGCCGCATCGGTGCGCTGACCGCGTCGAGCACCGCCTGCACGGTGCGCGGCGACAGCGTGCCGTCGCTCTGCCCTGGCTGGTCCGGCAACAGCAGGATGAATTCGTCGCCGCCCAGCCGCGCCACGGTATCGGAATCGCGCAGCGCGTGGCGCAGCCGGCCCGCCACCGTCTGCAACAGGCTGTCGCCGACGGCGTGGCCCAGCGTGTCGTTGATCAGCTTGAAGTTGTCCAGGTCCAGCACCACGACCCATAGCTGGTGCTCGTAGCGTGCCGCGTAGGCAATCGCCTGTTCCAGGCGGTCGTGGAACAGGTTGCGGTTCGGCAGCCCGGTCAGCGCATCGTGGGTGGACTGGTGCTCCAGTTCGGTCTGGTAGCGTTTCGCCGCCGTGATGTCGTTGATGACGCCGACCCAGTGCGTGGTCGCGCCGTGCATGTCCAGTACCGGCGCCACGTGCAGCTGGTTCCAGAACAGCGTGCCGTCCTTGCGGTAGTTGCGCAGCTCCACCGTCACCTCGCGGCCGGCGCGCAGCGCCTCGCGCAGCGCCGGCATGCCTTCCTGCTCGCGGTCGTCACCCTGCAGGAAGCGGCAATCCTTGCCGATCACCTCGGCCAGCTCGTAGCCGGAGATGCGCGCGAACGCCGGGTTGGCGTAATCGATCACGTCGTCGCCGCCCGAGCGGCGCGTGATCAGGATCGCGTTGACGCTGGCATCGATGGCCCGGCTTTGCAGGCGCAGCTTCGCGCCCGCCTCCCGGCTGGCGGTGATGTCCTCGATCGTGCCCAGCAGGCCGACGATCTCGCCGTGCTGGCCATGCAGCGGCAACTTGTTGACCACGTGCCAGTGCTGGCGGCCATCGGCGGCCGTCAGCGTCTGTTCGCGGCCGCGCACCGGGCGGCCCGTTTCGATCACGGCGCGGTCTTCCGCTTCCTGCGCGGCCTGCGCCGCCGCGCCATGCCAGCCCGCGATATCCTGGTCGCGCCTGCCGATCGTGCTGGCCGGATCGTCCAGGCCGAGGGCGCGTGCGAACAGCCGGTTGCAACCCGCGTAGCGCAGGTCGAGGTCTTTCCAGAAAACCTGCAGCGGCATCGTGTCGATCAGGCGCCGGTACAGCTGTTCGGACTTGTACAGCGCCCGTTCCGTGGCCATCTGCTGCGTCACGTCGAGCGCGAACACGAGGCGAGCGCGGCGTCCTTCGTAGATCAGCGCATGCGACGAGATGCGCACCAGGATCGGCCGCCCGTCGCGCTTCAGGTGCGTCCACACACCGGACGACTGTGGCAGCGCATGCGACGCGCCGGCAATGTCGGCGCTCAGCCGCGCCTGTTCGGATGGCGGCCGGATATCGCGGATCGTCATGTGCAGGAACTCGGCCTCGCCATAGCCATAGTGGCGGCAGGCCGCGGCGTTGACGCGCAGGAAGCGCAGCGTCACCAGGTTGTAGATCCACATCGGCTGCGGATGGTCCTGGAACAAGTCGTCGAAGCGCGTCAGCGGGCGCCGGCTGCGCCATCCCCGCCCCTGCATCGGGAGCGTGCTGCGCGTTGAGGCACGGTGCTGGAATCTCATCATCGGCTCCTGGCGCTGGTTCTGCAGTGAACTATAACCTGACCAGTCCGCTTTGTGCGCAGTGCGCCGACATTCGGCTGGGGGCTAATCCTACGCAAGCAACCAGCATCCTCGCCTAAGATGAGGTGTTGCCGGAACCTCAAGGAGAAGAAGATGTTTTCACTGAACAAGCTCAGCCCGACGATTACCGACATGATCCGCTTCGACCATTCGCATACGCTGGTGACCTTCCACCAGTACACGACGACGCAGAAGCCGAAAGTGAAGAAGGCACTGGCGGAGACCATCTGCACTGCCCTGGAAATTCACGCCACGCTGGAAGAAGAGGTCTTCTACCCGGTGATGCGCCAGCTCGAAGGTGCCGATCCCACCATGCTGAAGGCCGAGCCGGAGCACAACGAAATGCGTCGGCTGATCGCGCAATTGCGCGCCACCAAGCCCACCGAAGCCAGGCACGACGAGCTGGTGCACGAACTGATGCGCGATGTGATGCACCATGTGGCCGACGAGGAAACCGTGCTGCTGCCGGACGCGGAACGCAAGTTGAGCCGCGAGCGCCTGAGCGAACTGGGCGCCGAAATGAACCGCCGCCGCATGCAGCTGGTGGCACCGCAGGCCGGCAAGCTGGCCAGGGACCACGCGATCGGCTTCTCGGGCAGCACCGCCGCCGTGGTACTGGGCGTGGCGGGGGCTGCCTTCGCGGCGCTGAAGCTGTTGCCGCGCAAGCCGACGCACGCCTGAGCGCTCAGCGCGCGCCTGTCACCTGCGCCCCGGCATCGTCCGGCAGGCGCAGGCTGTCGATGACGGCGGCCAGCGCCACCGCGCCCATCGCCGCCAGTGCCAGCCGGAACACGGCCGCGTCGGAGGCCGCCCAGCCGGCCAGCACGCCGAGCTGCAACAGCAATGCCGCGCCGGCAATCCCCAGGCCTGTCGTTACCTGCGTCACGACCGAGAACAGCGTCGATGCGCCGCTCATCTGCGGCGCCGGCACATTGGCGAATGCCAGAGTGTTCAGCGCAGTGAACTGCATCGAACGGAAGATCCCGCAGAAAAACAGCACGCTTGCCACCACGGCGAACGGCGTGTCGGGCCGCAGCAGCGCGCAGGCCGGAAAGCTTGCCGCCAGCAGCGTACCGTTCCATACCAGCACGCGGCGCAAGCCGTACCGGCGCATGATCGGGCCGGTTGCCGGCTTGATGGCGAGGTTGCCGGCAAACAGCGCGAGCAGCAGCAGGCCCGCCGTGGTGCCCGGCAGGCCGAACGCTACCTGGAACATCAACGGCAACAGGAACGGCGCGCTGCCGATGGCGATGCGCGACAGCGACCCGCCGCGCAGCGTGGCCGCAAAAGTGCCGATACGCAGCGGCCGCAGGTCCATCAACGGCGCGGCGGCACGGCGAAAGTGCCGCGCGCACCACCACAGCAGCGCGCCGCCGGCCAGCAGCGCCAGCGCGGCGCCGGTCCAGCGGCCCTGCGCCGGCAGTTCGACGCCCACCACCAGCAGCGTGCAGGCCAGCGCGCTGCCGATGAAGCCCGGCAGGTCGAATGGGCGCGGCGCGGCGCCGGAGGCTGGAATCACCACCAGCGACGCGATCAACAGCAGCACGCCGAGAGGCACATTGAGGAGGAAGATCCATTGCCAGCCCCAGTGCGCCGTGATGAAACCGCCCAGTGCCGGACCGATAATGGGCGCCGCCAGGCCCGGCCATGTAATGGTGGCGATCGCCCGCACCAGCCCGGCCTTCGGCGTGGCGCGCAGCACCACCAGCCGGCCGACCGGCACCATCAGCGCCCCGCCCATGCCCTGCAGGATGCGCGCCGCCGTGAACGCCGCCAGCGATCCGGACAGGGCGCACAGCACGGATGCGGCGGTGAACACGGCGATCGCCATGCCGAATACGCGGCGCGGCCCGTAGCGGTCGGCCAGCCAGCCGCTGGCCGGGATGAAGGCCGCCAGCGCCACCAGGTAGGCCGACAGGCCCACGGACAGATGCGCGGGCTGCGTGCCGAAGCTGTGCGCCATCTGCGGCAGCGACGTGGTGATCGCTGTCGCATCCAGGTTCTCGATGAAAAAGGCGGCGGCGACAAGCCAGGGAACGGCGCGGGCGCGCCGCTTGGCGATGCGGTCGGACATGCAGCGTACTGTGGTATGAAAACAGCACTATAGCCGATGCCGGCCCTCCGGCGGCCCGGCTTCGCCGCCCGACCTTCAGCGCCCGACCTTCAGCGACTGACGGCCAGCGCCTGACGATCAACGGCTGAGAGTCATTGCCGGGCCATCGCTGCCTGACGATCACTGCCTGACGATCACCGCCTCCAGGTAGGCAGCCGGGGCCACCAGCGACGCGCCGCCGGAAATGTCGGCTTCGCGCGCCAGCGCTTCGAGGTCGCGCCGCAATCCGGCCTGCCTGTCGCCATCGAGCGCGGCAAATGCCTTCAGGACCGGGCCGTAGTAATCGCGGAACACCTGCATCATGTGCGCAGGCGAGCGGTAGCGAAAATGAAAGTCGCGCCGCGTGCAACGGATCTCGGCATCGCCAAAGATCTCACGCAGATGGGCTTCGGTGCCCCACAGCGGCGGCCCGGCCAAGCCAGCCGGCGGCGGCACGTAGCTGCCCACCACCTTGAACATCTTGCCGATGAAGCCATCGGGCGTCCAGCTGGCCACGCCGATGCGCCCGCCCGGCCGCGTCACGCGCAGCATCTCGGCCGCGGTACGGCGATGGTCCGGTGCGAACATCGAGCCGAAGGTGGACAGCACGCAGTCGAACTGCCCATCGCCGAACGGCAGCGCTTCGACGTCCGCCACCTGGAACGCCACGTCGAGGCCTTCGGCCAGCGCGCGGGCGCGGCCCTTCTCGAGCAGGTCCGGCACGTAATCGGTGGAAGTGACGCGGGCGAAGCGGCGCGCCGCCGCCAGCGTGGCGTTGCCATTGCCGGCGGCAACGTCGAGCACGCGTTCGTCGGCGCGCACGTCGGCCGCCTCGGCCAGCAGCTCGCCGACGATCTGCAGCGTGGTACCGACGATCGCGAAGTCGCCGCTGGCCCACGTGGCCTGCTGGCGAACCTTGATGGCGGCAAAGTCGGGGGTCGGGGGTGGCGTCACGGCATTGGCGGCGGCGGATAGGTCAGCCAGGTCGGTCATTCTGTTCTCCTTCGGTTTGTCATGGTTGAATGCGGCACGGAGGCTTCCCGCGTGGCCTTGCCATTATTGCCAGAGCGCCGCGCTTGACGCTTGTCCGGCCGTCGTTCATGCTTGACCAAACGTCCGCGATGTGGATAACGGTGCGGGGAGGCAGGCATGGCGGTCGACACGCTGTCCGAAGTGCTGCGCACCGTGCGCCTGCGCGGCGCCGTGTTCTATGCCGTTTCGGTGGGGCCGGAATGGGCCGTCGAGGCACCCGCCTCGGCCGAGGTCGCCGCAATGGTCGTGCCTGGCGCCGACCGCGTGATCGAATACCACGTACTGATCGAGGGCACCGCCTGGGCCTCCCTGCCCGGCCAGCCGCCGGTCCGCCTGGCCGCCGGCGACATCGTCATGTTCCCGCAGGGCGATGCGCACGTGATGGCCAGCGCGCCCGGCGTGCCGCCGCTGCCGTTCTCGATGGACTGGATGCGCGCCACCGACGCGTTACCGAAACCCCTGCCGCTGGCGATCGACGGCGCCGCGCTGACCTGGGGCGACGCGGCGCGCCGGCCGGACGGGCGCAGCGACCTCGTCTGCGGTTTCCTCGGCTGCGATCACGGCCCGTTCAATCCCCTGCTGGAAGCCCTGCCGCGCCTGCTGCACGTGCCGGCCGACGGCGATGGCGCCTGGCTGCGCCAGTCCATGCTGCAGGCCGCCTGCGGCGCCAGCGGGCCGGGCGGCGGCGCCCTTGCCGAGCGCATCAGCGAATCCATGTTCATCGATGCCGTGCGCAGGCATGCCGGCCGCCTGCCCGACCATGCGACCGGCTGGCTGGCCGCCCTGCGCGACCGCCAGGTGGGCCGCGCGCTGGCGCTGATCCATGCCGATCCGCGCCACCCATGGGACGTGGCCCAGCTGGCCGGCGCCGCGGCGCTGTCGCGCTCGGCGTTCTGCGAGCGCTTCGTGCGGCTGCTCGGCGTATCGCCGGCGCGCTACCTGGCACGCTGGCGCATGGAGCTGGCCGCCATGCTGCTGCGCCAGGGCCAGGCCCCGGTCGCCACCATCGCCTTCGAGGTCGGCTATGAATCGGAAGCCGCGTTCACGCGCGCGTTTGCCCGGCTGGTCGGCATGCCGCCCTCGCGCTGGCGCGCCGCGCCGGTTCATTGAGGCAGCGTTTCCGCCGCCCCCTGCCCTGGCGCGGCCCGGCCCGCCGCAGGCCCGCCATTTGCCGAACCGCTTTTCCCATACGTTGCCGATGCGATAGAATCGTGCTCTTTGAACACGACCGGCGGGAACCATGGCAGCAGACATCGAGAATGGCGGGGGCCTGAAGCGGGGGCTGAAAAGCCGGCATATCCAGCTGATCGCACTGGGCGGCGCCATTGGTACCGGGCTGTTCCTCGGCATTGCGCAAACCATCCGCATGGCCGGCCCCTCGGTGCTGCTCGGCTACGCGATCGCCGGTATCGTCGCCTTCCTGATCATGCGCCAGCTGGGCGAAATGGTGGTCGACGAGCCCGTCGCCGGCTCGTTCAGCTTCTTCGCCGCCAAGTACTGCGGCCCGCTGGCCGGCTTCCTGTCGGGCTGGAACTACTGGGTCCTGTATGTACTGGTCAGCATGGCCGAACTGTCGGCGGTCGGCATCTACGTGCAGTACTGGTGGCCGGAGATTCCCACCTGGGTGTCGGCGCTGGCGTTTTTCGTCATCATCAACGCGATCAGCCTGACCAACGTGAAGGCGTTCGGCGAGATGGAATTCTGGTTCGCGATCATCAAGGTGCTGGCCATCGTCGGCATGATCGCTTTCGGCCTGTGGCTGCTGGCGTCCGGCGGCGCCGGGCCGGAAGCGACCGTGGCGAACCTGTGGCAGCACGGCGGCTTCTTCCCGAACGGCGTGAGCGGCCTGGTGATGGCCATCGCCGTGATCATGTTCTCGTTCGGCGGCCTGGAACTGGTGGGCATCACGGCGGCCGAGGCGGACGACCCGTCGCGCACGATCCCGAAAGCCACCAACCAGGCCATCTACCGGATCCTGATCTTCTATATCGGCGCGCTGGGCGTCCTGCTGTCGCTGTACCCATGGCAGAAGGTGGTGGAAGGCGGTTCGCCGTTCGTGCTGATCTTCCATGCCCTCGATGCCGAAGCCGTGGCGCACGCGCTGAACGCCGTGGTGCTGACGGCCGCGCTGTCGGTCTACAACAGCTGCGTGTATTGCAACAGCCGCATGCTGTACGGCCTGGCGCTGCAGGGCAATGCGCCGCGCTCGCTGCTGAAGGTCAATGCGCGCGGCGTGCCGCTCGCCGCGCTGGGCGTGTCGGCCGTGGCCACGGCGGTGTGCGTCAGCGTCAATTACTTCATGCCGGGAAAGGCCTTCGAACTGCTGATGGGCCTGGTCGTATCGGCGCTGATCATCAATTGGGGCATGATCAGCTGGATCCACCTGCGCTTCCGCGCCGCCAAGCGCGCGCAGGGCCTGCAAACCGGTTTTCCGAGCCCGCTGGTGCCGCTGGCGAACTGGCTGTGCCTGGCGTTCCTGGGCGGGGTGCTGGTCGTGATGTACCTGACGCCGGGCCTGCGGATTTCGGTGTACATGATCCCGGTATGGCTGCTGGTACTGTGCGCAGGCTACTGGAGCAAGCAGCGCAAGGCGGCCCAGCTCGCCGCCTGAAGTCCCGGCCGGCGCTGTGCCACGCGGCCGCCAGGCCGCGCGCTCCAGGCCTCAGCCGGCCTTCATTTCCACCATCGTGTCGTCGGCCAGCACACTGCGGTTGCGGCCCGTCCGCTTGGCGCGGTACAGCGCCATGTCGGCGGCATGCAGCATCGCCTGGGGCGTATCGCCTGCGCCGGGAATGCGGGAGCACAGCCCGACGCTGGCGGTAACGTGCGGCGCCGCCGATGCGGCGGGGTGCGGGATGCCGAGCGCGGCGATCCTGCGGCACAGCCAGTCGCCGTACTGCAGCAGCGCGGTAGGCGTGGTGTTGGGCAGCAGGACCACGAATTCCTCGCCGCCGTAGCGCGCGGCCAGTTCACCGGGGCGGCGCGCGCCGTCCTGCAGCGCTTCGCTCACTTCCTGCAGGCAGGCATCGCCGCGCTGGTGGCCGTAGCGGTCGTTGTACAGCTTGAAGTCGTCGACATCGACCAGCACCACCCCCATCGGCAACTGGTGACGCCGGTGCCTGGCGAACTCGGCGGCCATCTGGCGGTCGAAGTAGCGGCGGTTGTACAGGCCGGTCAAGCCATCCTGGTTGGCCAGGTCGTCCAGGGCGGACAGCGCCGACTGCAGCCGCAGGTGGGTACGCACGCGCGCCTGCACCACGGGTGCGTTCAGCGGCTTCGGGATGAAGTCGACGGCGCCCGCATCCAGGCAGGAAATTTCCGCCTCCGGCGACGTCTGCGCCGTCACGAAGATCACGGCACAGCTGCGCAGGTCCGGGTCCTGGCGGATCGCCCGGTTGACGGCGAAGCCATCCATGCCCTGCATTTCCACGTCCAGCAGGATCAGTTGCGGCCGCTGCACCCGCGCCAGCTCGAGCCCGGCGGCCCCGCTGGTGGCGAACAGCACGCGGCCCTGTTCGCGCACCATGGCCGACAGCAGGCGGATCGTGTCGGCGTTGTCGTCGATGATCAGGATCGTGTTTTGCGGCGCGGCAGCGGTCATTGGTTCTCTTTCAGGGTTGCGGGCAGCACGGCAAGCACGCCCTCGAAGTCGAGCGCGGCCATCGCGCCCGCCACGGCGGCCAGTTCCCCGGCCCCAAGCCGCGCCGCCAGCTGGCCGCGCAGCGTTTCATAGACGGTGGCGGCATCCAGGTCGCGCTCGCGCAGCAGCCTGATCCAGCGAAGCACCTCGTCCGGCGCGGGCGCCGGCACGTCGGGTTGCCGCTGCGCGGCCAGCCAGTCGCGCGCGGCCTCCGTCGTGCCGCCCAGTTCGCGCCCGGCGCTGTCGAACAGCCGGGCCGCATCCTCTTCCCGCCCTTCACGCAGCGCCGCTTCCAGTTCCACCGTTACGCCGGCGAAGCGGCGCGCGCCGAGGCTGCCGACGGAACCGCGCAGTGAGTGCAGGACGCGCGCCGCCGCGCTGCCGTCGCCGCCCTGCCAGCAGTCACGCGCACGCTCCAGCTCGGCGGGGGCTTCGCGGGTCATCCGCGCCACCAGCGCGACCAGCGACTGCAGCTGCGCGGGGTTGCGGGCCGACAACGCGGCCAGGCGTTCGACGTCGAAGCGCTGCGCCGGCGGCGCTTCCACCCGCGCGGCCGGCATGGCCTGCCGCAGGTGTTGCTGGATACGCGCCATCATCTGCTCCACATCGACCGGTTTCGGAATGAAATCGTTCATGCCCACCGCCAGGCACTGTTCGCGCTCGGCAGCGCTGACGCCGGCACTCATCGCCAGGATCGGCAACTGCAGCCCGAGCCGGGTGCGCAGGATGCGCGTGGCGGTATAGCCATCCATCACCGGCATCTGCACGTCCATCAGCACGATATCGAAATCACAACGGTTGCCGCTACGCTGGGCCGTGACCAGGTCGACGGCCTGCTGCCCGTCGGCGGCTGTCGTCACGATGGCGCCGGCCGGTTCGAGGATCCCTTTCGCCACCAGCTGGTTGACAGCATTATCCTCTACCAGCAGCACACGCACGCCAGCCAGTTCGGCAGCCCGCTCCGGTGCGGCCCCGGCGGGCGCCGGCAGGGCCCGCGGCGTCGACGCCGCCACGCCCGCCAGCGCGGAACGCAGGCTTTGCGCGGTCACCGGGCGCACCAGCGGGACCGTATCCGGCACCGGGCTGCCCGGCATGACACCGCCGGCCAGCTGCATGAAGGCGACCGCCCGGCCCGGCCAGCGCGCGGCCAGGGCGCGGCGCAGCTGCGCCACCACGGCGGCGTCGCTGTCCACCAGCACGGCATCGACCGGCAGCTCGGCCGCCGCCACGGCCTGCTCGGCCGACTCCGCCCAGCCGGCCGTCCAGCCCAGCGTTTCGATGGCGCGTGCCAGGCTGGCACGGCTGGCCCGCCTTGGCTCGATGACCAGCAGGCGCAGCGCCATGGCGGCCGGTTCGGCGCCGGCCCGTGGATCGGGCTGCACGGCAGGCGGTGGCGCGCAGGCAAGCGGCAGCGTGACCGAGAATTCGCTGCCCTTGCCCGGCACGCTGGCCACCTCGATGCGCCCACCCATCAGTTCGGTCAGCTGGCGCGCGATCGTCAAGCCGAGGCCGGTTCCACCGAAGCGGCGCGAAATACCGGCGTCGGCCTGCTCGAACGGCGTGAACAGGCGAGCCTGCTGGGCCGGATCGATGCCGATGCCGGTATCGCGCACCGCGAAGCGCACGGTGGCGGTATTGCCGTGCAGGGCCAGCAGTGCCGCGGTAAACACGACCTGGCCCTGCGCCGTGAACTTGAGTGCATTGCCGACCAGGTTCAGCAACACCTGCTGCAGGCGCATCGCATCGCCGATGAATGCCGACGGCAGGTCCGGCGCAACATCGACCACCAGCTCCAGCGGCTTGCCGCTGGCACGCATGGCGGTCGCCGCCGCTTCGACGATTTCGCCCAGTTCGAACGGCAGCGCGGCGATGTCGATGCGCCCGGCTTCGATCTTGGAAAAGTCCAGCACGTCGTTGACGACGCCCACCAGCGTCTTGCCGCAGGACTGGATCATGCCGACATATTCGCGCTGCTGTGGCGCCAGCCCGGAATGTTCGAGCAGGTGCGCCAGCCCCAGCACGGCATTGAGCGGCGTACGGATTTCATGGCTGACGTTGGCCACGAACTCGCTCTTGGCCCGGCTGGCGGCCTGCGCGAGCCGCTCGTTGCTGGCCTGGGCCAGCTCGGCCATCTTGCGGTCGGTGATGTCCATCGCCATCACGTGGAAGCCCTGCACCGTGCCATCGGCGCCGATGCTGGGAATGTAATCGACCATGAAGTACGCCGGCCAGCCGGGCACCGCGAACTCGGTCTCGAAATGCACCGCCTGCCCCGACAGCACGGTGTCGATGTAGCCGCGCACGCCTTCATAGACCTCCGGGCCGACGAGATCGCCGAGCCGTTTGCCGATCATCCGCACGGGGTCGACCCCCAGCAATGTCTGGAACCGGGCGTTGGCAAAGCGGTACACTTTGTCGCGGTCGAGGTAGGCGACCAGCGCCGGGCTGTTGTCGGCGACGGTACGCAGGAAGCGTTCGCTGTCGGCCAGCTCGCGTTCGATGCGCCGGCGCTCGGAAATATCGTCCAGGAAGGCACCGAACGAGCGGCTGCCGTCGACGTCGATCAGCCCGATCGTCATGGCGACTGGAAACTCGCTGCCGTCGCGCCGCAGCGCCATGACTTCGACGCGCTTGCCCAGCACGCGGCTGTCGCCGCCGGCAAGGAAGCGTGCCAGGCCCGCCGCGTGGGCGCCACGCAAGGCAGGCGGCACGGCCACGTCCTCGAGACGTCGGCCGAGCACTTCCTCGCGGGCCCAGCCGAACAGCTGTTCGGCGCGCGGGTTCCAGTCCGTGATGCAGCCGGCGCTGTCCATGCCGATGAAGGCGTCATGCGCTGTTTCCAGGATCGCACGGATGCGCGCCTCGTTGTGGCGCACCGCTTCCAGCGACTGCGCCACGTCCCGCGTGCGCTGCGCCACGCGTTCCTCGAGCTCGGCATTCACCTGGGTCAGCTGGCGTTCCTTGTCCTTCAGCCGCGACAGGCTGGTATTGACGGCACCGGTCAGCGCCGCCAGTTCCGCGAAACTGCCGTGCGGCACCGAGATCGCATGGCTGCTGCCTTCCTCGATCGCCGCGGCCAGTGACGCGGCCTTTTGCAGCGGGCGCGTGATACGGCGCGATACCCGCCAGCCGATCAGCGAGAAGGCCAGCGCCACGGCGAGCCCGACCAGCGCCACGCGCACCTGCAGCGCCCGCACCTCGGCATAGGCGGCCCGGGTTTCCTGCCGGGTCAGCACGATCCAGCCCAGGCCGGGATAGCCGCCGAGGCCATGCGTGGCGGCGCCGCCGACCAGATACTCGCGGCCATCGGCCCAGCGCTCCTCGACATGGTCGTGGCGGCCGCGCCGCGCCGCGCCGAGCACCGCCGAATCCACCACGGTGCCGACCACGGAACGCGGCCCGGCCAGCACCTTGCCGTCGCGCCCCACGATCAGCGTTTCGCCGTCGCTGCCGCCGGCCGCGTCGATCTGCAGGCGCATCGCCTCGGCCCAGCGCCAGTTCAGGTGCGCCGCCAGCACGCCCTTGGCGCGCCCGCCCTCGTCCGCCACCGGAAACGCCACGTCGACGAAACGCGGCGGACCGTCCTGCTCGCGCGGCAACAGCCTGGCCAGCAGCTTCGCATCGTGCACGTCGTGGACGTGCCGGCCTGCAAGGGCGCCGGCAAACCAGGGCCGTTTCGCCACGTCGGCACCCTCCAGCAGCCCGCCGGTGGCGGCCTGCACCTTGCCGTCCATGCCAGCCAGGCCGATCCATGCGTACAGCGGATAGCTGCGTTGCAGGCCTTCGGCGGCGCGGCGGCGGTCGGCGGCAAACATGTCCGGGCTGGTGAATTCGGGGCGCGATGCGAGGAACTGCATTTCGCGGAAGCGTTCGTACATGGTGCCGTCGAGCTGCTGCGCGGCGTACCGTGCCCGCTCCGCCAGGGCATCGGCGATCGACTTCTTCAGCGCCCCGGTGGCCAGGTGGCCCAGCAGCAGCACCAGCACCGTGGTCGAGAGCAGCACGGACAACGCCAGCCACAGGGCCAGCCAGCTGCCCAGGCGCCGGCGCGGGAAAAGCCGCGCGAGGAAAGAAGGATGCGTGGGCGGATGCACGTTCCCCGTGTGACGAGCCATCGGAAATTCCTGATCAAGAGGTAGCGGGTATGAACTCAGGAACCGGGGGCGGGGGTTCGCGGAAGAATCGGCCATGCGCCGTCGTGGACGGGCGGAGGTGGCGATGCGCTGGCGGCGCGCCCGGCGACGGCGTGAACGATCGGTTGCCGGGTGAACCGCCAGTCTACTCCAGGATGGCGGCGAGCCGGCAGGGCGCCGCCGGGGAACGCGCCGATGCAACGTATTATGTTGCCATTCAGCATCGCCCTGCCCGCCGGCGGCCGATCGCCCGGCCGGGCGGGCGACCGAGTCAGGCGGCGCGCAGGCTCATGTCCGGCACGTCGTTCTGGGAAAACGCCACGCGGAACTTGCTGCGGCGGTCGCCCATCAGGATGCGCAGGTCGCCGATCGCGATGTCGGACACTTCATGCATGCGTATCAGCAGCGAGGCACCGACCGCGAGCCGGTAGTGGCGGATCTTGCTGATCACCGGCGGCGCGACGTCCAGCATGCGGGCCAGGGCCGCGTCGTTCTTCAGGTCGAGACGGTCGACCAGGTGGTCGAGCAGACGGTTCGGGTCATAGGTAAGCAGCACGTCTTCGTGCGAAACCGCGCTCGCGCCGCTGTTCTTGTTCAGATTCGTGATGGCGCTGGCAGCGCTGTAATGGGTGGTCATAACGTTCTCCAGAATTTGCAGTTCACAGCCCGGATGGGGCCTGGCGGCCGGTACGAACGCGATGGCCCCGGGATGGGTGCGACGGAAGCGTTACCGGTGGTGGTGAGATGCGCCAGGAGCGGCGTCCCCGCGGAGGTGCGGAAGGGAACTCGATCCGCGCGGCATAGTTTAGGGGCGGCGGATGGTTGGTATATTGCACGAAAAATTCTTTAAAGGCAATCAGCAAACTTGTTGTAGTTTTTCTACAATGGTTGGACAGGGCAGCTGTCCCTGCCGTGGATTCGTGCTCGCCCGAGCGGCGGCCATTTGGCGAGCGGGAGCGCCGCTGCCCGGCACGGGCGAGTCGGCTCCGATCGCTACAATAAATACATGAGCCAGCTTGACTTGCGGTTTGCAACAGCGGATCCTATCTTACTGACAGCTGCGGAGGATGCATGACTCTGGATGGTACGGAAAGCGGGCTGGGCGGCCGTGGAGGCGGACCCGACGAACGGCGCAACAACGCCGCGCTGGCGGCCGTGGTCGACCAGGGGATCCGCTTCGATGCCGAACGCGGCGCCGCATTGGCCTGGGCATACCTCGCGCAACATGGCCTGCCGCCGGAAACCATCCTGCGCGTGCTGGCGGCCCCGGCCGCAGGGCAGCGCCCGCGCCGCGCCGCTCGCGACGGGAGCGCGCACCAGCGCTGAGCGGACCACCGTAAATCTGCCGCATCGGTGCCGTCCTTCGCGGTGCCGTCTTCGTCTTGAGCCCCAGTCTTGCGTCCCACTCTTGCGCCCCCGCTCTTGCGCCCCCGCTCTTGCGCCCCCCGCTCTTGCGCCTCCATTTTTGCGCCCGCACGCCAGCCGCCACCCGCGTACGCTTCATTGGCTTGCAGTCGCTACAATGCAGAATGACCGCGTCGCCCATCCCGTCCAGCTCCCAGTCCGGCTCCCAGGATTCGCCGGTGGCCAGCACCGTTCCGGACCCCGCCTTGCGCCCTGCCGGCGCCGCCGCGCCGGACGAAGCCGGCCGTATCGCCATGCTGCATGCGCTGCGCTTGCTCGATACGGCACCCGAGCCGGTGTTCGACCGGATCACGCGGGTCGCCAGCCGCATGCTCAATGCCCCCGTCACGCTGTTTTCGCTGGTCGACCGCGACCGCCAGTGGTTCAAGTCCCGGATCGGCACCGACGTGCCGGAAACGCCGCGTGCCATCTCCTTCTGCTCCCATGCGATCGGCCAGCACAAGCCGCTGGTGGTCAACGACGCCACGGCGGATCCGCGCTTTGCCGACAACCCCCTGGTGCGCGGCGACATGCACATCCGTTTCTATGCCGGCGTGCCGATCCGTACGCTGGATGGCCATGCGATCGGCACGCTCTGCGCGCTGGATACCCGGCCGCGCGAGCTGGCGCCCGGTGAACTGGCCGCCTTGCAGGACCTGGCCGCCATCGTGGCCGACGAAGTGCACCGGCGCGAACAGCTTGCGCGGGCGCGCGACCACCTGCAGGTGGCGGACGCCGCGATGCGTGGCACCGAGGCGCGGCTGCGCTCGATCTTCGAACTGGCCAGCTTCGGCATCGCCCTGATCGACGCCGTCAACGGCCACTGGCTGGCGGTCAACGCCGCGGCCTGCGCGATCCTCGGCTACTCCGAAGAGCAATTCCGCCGGCTCACGTTCAGGCAGATCACCCACCCGGACGACGTGGCCGGCGACATGGCCCTGGTGCGCGAACTCCTGGCAGGCAACATCAGCCAGTTCGAACGGCAAAAGCGCTATCTGCGGCACGACGGCAGCCCCGTGTGGGTACACACCAATGTCAGCCTGAAAAGCGACGACGCCGGCCGGCCGGAGTATTTCATCGTAGCCGTGATCGACATCCAGGCGCGCAAGACGGCCGAGCACGAACTGGCCGTGCTGCACGCCCAGCTCGAAGCCCGGGTCGACAGCCGCACCCGCGCACTGGTGGAAGCCAACCGCAGCCTGACCGAGGCGATCGGCCGCCAGCAGCAGGCGGAGGCCGCGCTGCGCGCGCGCGAGGCCGAACTGTCCAGCATCCTCGAGTACGCGAACGATGCCTACATCGGTATCGACGCGTCGGGCCGCGTGACCGCCTGGAACCGCCAGGCGGAGCGCACCTTCGGCTGGACCGCCACCGAAGCCGGCGGCAAGGCCCTGGAAGAACTGATCATTCCAGCCGACCTGCGCGCCCGGCATGCGCACGGGCTGGCACACTACCGCGCAACGGGAAACGCGCCGGTGGTCGGCAAGCGGCTCGAACTGCCGGCGCTGCGCAAGGATGGCAGCGAGCTGACGGTGGAGCTGCGCATCCACGCCACCGAGATTGACGGGCGCCTGGCGTTTTCCGCCTTCCTGCACGACATTTCCGCCCGCAAGCAGGCCGAGGCGCAGCGCGAGCACGACATCCGCCACGATCCACTGACGGGCTTGCTGAACCGGCGCGCGCTGGAAGAAGTGCTGCCGCAGGCGCAGGCCCGTTCGCAGCGCCACGGCATCGGCTTCGCCGTGCTGTTCATCGACCTCGATGGCTTCAAGGCGGTCAACGACCGGCTGGGCCATGACGCCGGCGACGCACTGCTGCGCGAGGTCGCGCGCCGCCTGCGCGCCGCGGTACGGCAGAACGACAGCGTGGTACGGCTCGCCGGCGACGAATTCATCGTCGTGCTCGAGGGCCAGCCCTATACGATGGAGAAAGCGCGCGTGGTGGCCGCGAAACTGATCGCGGCACTCGCGCAGCCGGTGGCGACAGGCGACGTGGGCTCGGCGGAAACGGTGCAGGTCGGCGCCAGCATCGGCATCGCCATGCATGGCCCGGGCGATGCCATGGCTCCGGCCGAACTGCTGCGTGAAGCGGACCGCCAGATGTACCTGGCGAAGGAAGCCGGCCGGGGCAGCATCCGCCCCGCCGGCGATTGAACTGGGATCGTGCCCGCTCAGTGGCTGCCGTGCATGGCCTGCGCCGCGGTGGCGCGGGCGGCGAAGTAGCAGGCGCCCGCGCCGCGTTCCAGGCCGGCACGGTCAAGCACCACCACCATGCCGCGGCGGCACTGGATCAGGCCGTCGGCGGCCAGCTTGCCGGCGGCGGCGGTGATGCTTTCGCGGCGCACGCCCAGCAGGTTGGCGATCAGTTCCTGGGTGACCTTCAGTTCGTTCGATGGCGAGCGGTCGAGGCGCTCGAGCAGCCAGCGGCACAGCTTCTGCTCGATGCTGCTGTGGCGGCTGCTGACGACGTTCTGCGCCAGTTGCGCGAACAGGCAGCTGGTATAGCGCATCAGTTGCTGGGCCAGCATTCCGCCCTCGGCGAAGTGGGCGCGCAGCGCATCGGTGCGCAGACGGTAGCCGTAGCCGGCTGCCTGCACCACCGCCGTATTGCTGGCACGCTCGCCCTTGTACATCGCCACGCCGGCCACGCCTTCGCGTCCAACCACGGCGATTTCCGTCGTGACGCCATCTTCGTTCACGTATTGCATCGACACGATGGCCGTGGTGGGGAAATAGCTGTACTCGATCTTTTCGCCGAAGTCGTACAGATGTTTACCGACAGGCATCGCCACCAGTTCCAGGTCCGGGATCAGCCGTTCCAGCTCGTCCAGCGGCAGCGCGCGCAGCAATTCGTTCTGCTGCACGCCGGTGACGCTGATGCCCTGCAGAGGCAGCTTGCCACGCGGTGCCTTCGGTTCGGCGGCAGCCGTGGAGACATTGATCATCGAGGCTGGCAGGGCGGTGGTGTTGGTATGCGTGGTCTTAAACATTGTCGTGTCCTCGGCGAAGTTTTATTTGGTTTCTTGTTTCGTTGTCATTTCCTCCACTTTATGGTTGAGCCATGGTTTTGAGAGTCGGACTACTGTAGGACACCATGTAGTATTCGGACATGAGCCGCTGTAATCTCAGTCCTACGTGAACTGGCGCACATTCAAACAGGGCGGAAACGCGGAAAATTGCTTTCAACGGCAATGACGCCAGCCACCGAACGATGAAAGCGCCCATGAACAGCATCTTCAAAGTCTCCTACGCCCTGCAACGCCAGCAACGCGCGGTCGAACGCACGCTCTATGCGAGCTCGGCCGAGGAAAGCATGCTGGCTTCGAAGTGGGTCGACGCGTGGCACCGGCTGGTGCAGGCGCGCCTGGACAAGATGGCTGAAACGAGCCGCTACATCGACAGCCGCGGCCGTTTCCTGCACTGATCCGCGCACCCATCCCCAACGGGTCGCTGGCCGGGCTTAGTTAGCGATTCCTGCAGCGATCCCCGCCTTTCGCCTGCCGGGCTTTCTCCCGGCGCAAGCCGCCTTTCCCGTCTCCCGGCGCCCCGCCGGAGGCAGCCATTCACACATTTTCACGCTTCTTCCGCTGTGCTAGTATGCGGCGGCGAGCCCGGCCGGGCTTGCCGCTATGCAAACTAGCGACAGACCGCTGCGGGCCTACCCGGCAACGCGCGGCGCCGGAGACAATCTCAACAAAATTGGAGAAGCAGTGAGCATTTTCAGAACCAAAAACCTTGACGACATGGTTGCGGCCAGTCGCAAACCCGGCGGGTTGAAGAAAGTCCTGGGGCCCTTCGACCTTGTCCTGATGGGTATCGGCGCCATCGTCGGCACCGGCATTTTCGTGTTGACCGGTACCGGCGCGCTGACCGCGGGCCCCGCCCTCACGCTCTCCTTCATCGTTGCCGCCCTCGCCTGCGGCTTCGCCGCGATGTGCTACGCGGAATTCGCCTCCACCGTGCCGGTCGCCGGCTCCATCTATACCTACAGCTACGCCACGCTGGGCGAGCTCGTCGCCTGGATGATCGGCTGGGACCTGATGCTGGAATACGGCCTGGCCGCGTCCGCCGTCGCGGTTGGCTGGTCCGGCTACTTCCAGTCGCTGCTGGCCGGCTTTGGCCTGGAACTGCCGACGGCCCTGACGGGAGCGCCAGGCGCGGTGCCGGGCGTGGCCACCTACTTCAACCTGCCCGCCTTCGTCATCATGATCCTGCTGGCGGGCATGCTGTCGCTGGGCATCCGTGAATCGGCGCGCATGAACAACGTGATGGTGGCCATCAAGGTCGGCGTCGTGCTGCTGTTCATCGCCGTCGGCGCGGGCCATGTGAAACCGGAGAACTGGCAGCCGTTCATGCCGTTCGGGCACACCGGCGTGCTGTCCGCCGCCGCGCTCGTGTTCTTTGCCTTTATCGGCTTCGATGCCGTGACGTCGGCCGCCGAGGAAGTCAAGCGCCCCGAGCGCGACCTGCCGATCGGCATCATCGGTTCGCTGGCGGTCTGCACGATCCTGTACGTGATCGTCTCGGCCATCATGACCGGCATCGTGCCGTTCCAGAACTTCGCGGGTGTTGACCACCCGGTGTCGCTGGCGCTGAAATACGCCGGCGAGAACTGGGTCGCCGGTTTTGTCGACCTGGGCGCGATCCTCGGCATGACTACCGTGATCCTGGTGATGTCCTACGGCCAGACGCGGATCATCTTCGCGATGTCGCGCGACGGCCTGCTGCCCAAGCGGCTGTCGTCGCTGCACCCGAAACACGGTACGCCGTTCTTCGCCACATGGATGGTCGGCATCGTGTTCGGCCTGCTGGCCGCGCTGATACCCCTGAACGTGCTGGCGGAACTGATCAATATCGGCACGCTGGCGGCCTTCTCGCTGGTGTCGATCGCCGTGATCATCCTGCGCAAGCAGCGCCCGGACCTGCCCCGCGCGTTCCGCTGCCCCGGCGTGCCGGTGGTGCCGCTGCTGGCCGTGGCGTTCTGCTTCACGCTGATGGCCTACCTGTCGTGGCATACCTGGCTGGCCTTCGGCATCTGGCTGGTGATCGGCCTGGTCATCTACTTCGGCTACGCGCGCCACCATTCGCTGCTGAACAAGCAGCGCTAACGGGAACGTGACGTAAAAAAAGGGGCGCCGCGGCGCCCCTTTCGCTTTCCCTCACAGGTGTTTCAGAACGCCACGCGCACGCCCACGTTGACGCGGCGCCCGACGTCTTCCAGCATCAGGAACTGGCTTTCGTTGCTGGCGTATTCATGCGCCTGCTGGTTCGACAGGTTGATCGCATCGGCATAGATCGCGACCATGTCCGTGATGTTGTAGCGCAGGCTGGCATCGGTCTGGCCATACGCGGACCGGTTGCGCGGCTGCGTGCTGCCGCCGCCGCAATTGATCGAGAAGTGGTTGCGCCAGTTGTAGCTGACGCGGGCCTGGAAGTTGCCGTTCTCGAAGAACACCGAGCCGTTGTATGACTGCTTCGACAGGCCCGGATAGCCGCACACCAGCGCGGCGGCGTCGCCGTCACGTTCGGCGGAAGCATCCACGTAGGTGTAGTTGGCGGCCACGCCAAAGCCGCGCAGCCACGGGATGGCATCGTCGAACGCGTACTGGCCGGCGATCTCGGCACCCTTGATCTTGCCCTTCTGCCCGTTGCGCACGCGGCTGTCGTGCACCACCTCGTCGTACTGGGGTATCCGCATGTCCACCAGCCGCGTTTCCAGGAAGTCGGACACCTTCTTGTAGAACACGGCCGCGCTGACGTAGTTGGTCTTCGACAGGTACCACTCGTACGACAGGTCGAGGTTCTTCGACTGCATCGGGTTCAGGTAGGGATTGCCGCCACCCGTCTGCACGTCGCCGAAGCGGCCGCCATACCAGTTGTCGACACCCATCTGCGACAGCGTCGGCCGGGTTTCCGTCTTCGAGGCGGCCAGGCGCAGCAGCATGTCCTTCGTGACATCGAATTTCAGGTTGGCCGACGGCAGGTAGCTGTTGTAGCTGTTGTCGACGCTGGTGGCCACCCGCGGCCCCCAGTTCAGGATATAGGTAGTGTCGTTGGGGCTTTTCGTTGCCGACAGCAGCTCGCGGCTGAAGCCGGTCGAACGGGATTTCACGTGCACCACGCGCACCCCGGCGTTGGCGGACCAGCGCTCGCCTTCCCACTTCGTGTCGAGGAAGATGCTCGCCACCTTCTCGCGCACGCCCCACTGCGAGGCCGGCGCCGCATAGTTGATGCCCATCGGGCCGTTCGGGTAGCGCGACTTGTCGCCATACAGGGCCGGGTCGTTCGACTGCCCCAGCAGCGACGGCTGGTTCAGGTACGCCATGTATTCGTTCGGATCGAAGCGCAGGAAGGCCTTCGGCACCTGGCCGCCGCTGCCGAAGAAATCGTCCATCGGCGTCACGGTAAACAGCGATGCCGGCAGGGCCAGGTGGTAGCCGCTGAACGCATTCCACGAATCGGCTTCGTACTCGTGGCGGCCCACTTCGCGCTGCGAATACGACAAGCCCGTATCGATGCCCTTGAAGGGACCGTTTTCGCGGTCCCAGGACAGGTTCAGCCGCCCCTCGTGCAACTTGTCGGAATTGCCGACCTGGCCGTTCGAGACCGCGTGGGCCTTCACGGCGGTGGGATCGGCGATGTCGTCGCCGAAGGTCACCGTGGGCGCCGCGCCGAACGTGAGCACGTCGCCGTTGCGCGGCACCATGCCGGCCACCACCCACTGGTCCGGCGATGCGGACGTGGTGCGCGACGTGGAGAGATCGCCTTCCAGCTTCCAGTCCGGTGCCAGGTTCCACTTCGAATTCAGGCCGAATGCCTTGGTTTCGGTCAGCCGGTCGCCGCCCTTGACGATCATGTCGTTCGAATTGGCTTCGGTGAGCGGGCGCCCTTCCCCGACCAGGGCCGGGTTGTTCGCGTAGAAGTCCGAACCCGGCCGCATGAAGGACGTCACCTGGTCGTTGTCGTCGTACTGGACGCCCACCTGGACCGGATTGTTCCAGTCGCTGAATGCGATCACCTTGTTGCGCTGGTCGAGGCGGGAATACAGCGCATCGGCCGACAGCTTCCAGTCGCGCGACGGGTTGTATTGCACGGCCAGGTTGCCGACCAGGCGCTTGCGCGATTCGTCCTCGACCTGGAAGCCGAAACTCTGCGGCATGTACAGTCTTCTCGTCGTCACGTCGGCCATCGTCAACCCGCGCGAATTCAGGTCGCCGTTGATCATCGTGACGTCGCGGTAGTGCCAGTCGTCGGTCACGGCCTTGTTCTGCTTCGATGCCCGGTCGGTGTACGACACCGAGCCGGTCACGCCGAACGTGCGCGCCGCGTTGGCAAAGGTGTACATGCCGGACAGGTTCGGCGTGTGCTCCTTTGAATTGTCGTCATAGGAATGCGAAACATTGATGACCGAGGAATGCCCGGTCTTGCCGGACAGCGGCCGCGCCGTCTGGATATCCACGGTCGAGCCGATGCCGCCTTCGGGCAGGAACGCCTGCGACGTCTTGTAGACCAGCACCTTGGAAATCAGGTCGGACGACAGCAGGTCGAACGAGAACTCCCGGCCACCCGTGTCGCTGGTAAGCGTGCGGCCATTGACCAGCACGTTGTTGAATTCCGGACCCAGGCCGCGCACGGAGATATAGCGGCCTTCGCCGTTGTTGCGCTGGATTTGCACGCCGGTGACGCGCTGCAGCGATTCGGCGATGTTCGTGTCGGGGAACTTGCCGGCGTCCTCGGCCGACACGGCATCGACCACGCCGTCCTGCATGCGCTTGGTGTTCAGGGAAGAGCTCAGGGAGGCACGGATGCCGCTGACCACGACCGTGGCCGCGTTGTCCATCGGGGCTGTTCCAGCAGTACCGCTCCCGGCGTCCTGTGCGAATGCGGACATGGGGATCAGTAATTCGGCGATCAGTGCCGCCAGGACGGTCTTGCGCATGCGATGTCGTTGCATAGTATCGGGTCTCCGTATTGTTCGTTATAGGCGCCGGCCGGTTCGAGCCGGTCGCTTCCCTCTGGAAATACCAGTTTTCATCCGGTCATTGCTGCTTGCCGGACAGGCAGGCAACGTAGCCGCATCCATCCGTTCAGCATATGGCAACGTTACCATTGTCGATACTACATGGCGCGATTTCACGCCCAACTATGACTTTTTAAACGATTGGTATGCCGTTTGGGAATAGCTGCGCGGCCCGCCGGAAAGCCTGCGTGCAGGCCGCAATGCGGGGTGCAACGGTGCGTGACGGGAGAGCCCCGTTGATCGCCGGGGCGTTACAAAAAAACAACAACATGCCCTGCCGCCGACAGCCTTGCGGGCATGCCCGCGGCCGTCGTCAGGCGCCCTTGCCGCTGTCCCACGCCGGGCGCGGCACCGACAGACGGCGGAACGTGCGTTCCTCCACGGGCAGGTTCTTGCATTTGTGGCCGCCCGGTTGGGCCTTGCCGTCGTCGGACAGCAGGTGCAGCGTACCGTGCGCATCGAAGAACAGGGCTTCCGGATGCAGGCCGGCGAGGCCCGGTATGTCGATCTGCACGGGCCAGTCGCCGGCGCGGCCGGACCAGCGGTACAGCGCGTAGTCGTCGCCGGCCCCGGGCGGGCCCGCGGCAATGTAGTAAGCCCCGCCATGCCATTCGATCGCGCGGATGCCATGGCCAGCCAGATCCAGCAGGATCGGCGCGCCCAGCACGGCGCGGCCGCCCGCCAGCAGCGATGCGGGGTCGGCCAGCGGCACCAGCAGCGCCCAGCCATCGGGAATCGGATTGCGGAAGCCGATCAGCAGGCCGCCGCCCGGCGTGGCGGCAAGGCCTTCGATGCACAGGCCGCCCGGCTCTTTCGGCGCCTTGCGCGCCGCCTTGTCGAGGTCGAAATGGGCCAGCAGCGGATGAGCCGCCAGGTCGTCGAGCAGCCGGCGATACGGTTTGCCGACGGGCTGTCCCTGCGGATCGGTGGCGAACAGCTGGCGGCGCGTCGAGCTCTGCCGGCCCTTCCGGTCGCAGCCGTGCGACGTGATCCACCAGATCCGGCCGTCCAGTTCCGCCGCGCCTTCGATGTCGGCCTCGCCGCCGTCGGGCGTATCGAGCAGGGCCGTCAGGTCGCATTCGCGCACCGGTGGTCCGGCGTCGTAGCGGTACACGTGCAGCACGTTCGATTCGTCGTCCGCCGCGATGAAGGCATCGTCACCCAGCGGCACGGCTGCGGACGCATCGCAGATGCGGTAGTGGGTGAAGTGCGCGTGCCGGGTCGTTGCCGTGTCTTCCATGCTTTCCTCCAGTCGTTATCTTTCCGATGCCGGCCCGCTTGCGGGTTCCGTACGAAAGGAACAAAGCCGGCGGGCATAGTATGCCGCGCCGGCCATGCAAAAGGCAGCGATTCGGAAGAGCCGGCGGAAATTACTCCTGGGCTGCGGCTTCCGGCTTGAAATGCGTCGGGCTGATACGGAACTTCTGGCGGCGATCGCCCATCAGGTAGCGCAGGTCGCGGATCGACAGCTCGCTCACTTCATGCATGCGGATCAGCAGCGAGGCGCCCACGGGCAGCTTCTGGTGCCGGATCTTGCTGATCACGGGAGGCGCCACTTCCAGCGCGCGGGCCAGCGCGGCATCGTTTTTCAGGTGCATGATGTCGAGCAGCGCGTCGAGCAGGCGGTTCGGGTTGTAGTTGAGCGCTTCCTCGTCGGACATGACATGGGCAAGCACTTGGGGTGAATCGGGTTTCATCGGGGGCTCCAGAACGGGGGGCAACGCGACTGTCATATTGCATCATTCTTTTCCCGCAAGCAATGTCCTGGACGGTTTTTCACCCCGATGTGTTGCACCGGTGCCAATTGCCGCGGTTTTCCTATCCTGCCTTGCCGTCCAGCCGGGCCGCACACAGCTTCGGCCGGTATGCCAGCACGAACAGTCCGAATGCCACCGTCCACGCCACGGCGGCGCCGACCAGTGCCGGATCGCGCCATGCCGCCGCCACCTCCAGCGACGCCGCCACGCGCGCCACCGCCGCCAGCTGGATGGCGGCAAACATCGCGATCTCGGCACGGCCCGCCTTCAGCGCCCGCCCGGTATGTCCCAGCGAGGTGCGGCACATCATGCCGATGATCAGGCCGCCCATCGAGCCCACCGCCAGCGCATGGAACCCGGCGCTGGTGCCGGCCATGCCAAGCGCAGCGCCGGCCAGCAGCAGGAAGCCGGCGCCGATCCAGGCGTAGGACAGGTGCAGCACCCACAGCAGCGGCACGCGCAGCGTGCGCAGCGGCTGCCAGCCGGCCAGCCGCGCCAGCGTCAGCACGCCGGCCGCGCCCGCCAGCGCCGCCGCCAGGCCGGGAGCGACGTCCGGCAGTCCGGCAACCCAGCCGGCCGACGCCGCGACCGTGCAGGCCAGGCCGGCGCGATCGAGCCAGGGGCGCACGACCGGCGTGCTGCCGGGCGCACCGTTGCGGGTGAACATCGGCAGCACGCGCATGCCGATCACCGCTTCCATCAGCACGATCGTGAAGATCGCCGCATGCAGCGGCACCATCGGCGACCATGCCGCCCAGCCCAGCACCGCGGCATGCCAGCACAGGTTGGCCGCTCCCAGCACGCCCAGCAGCAGCACCATGAAGTAATTGCGGCGGTTGCCCGCACGGTGCAGGACCCGCCACAACGGCAACGTGGCCAGCGGCAGGAATGCGCTGTCGACCAGCGCCGTCCATGCCCCGCCGTCCGCGCCGGCCAGCATCGCCAGCCGGCCGGCCACCCACAGCGCGGCCAGCAATGCCAGCGTGCCATGCCGCGGGGTCCACAGGTTGGTCCAGTTGCGCCCTGCCGTGTACAGGAAACCGATGACCACCGCAACGGCCATGCCGAACACCATCTCATGCAGGTGCCACAGCAGGTCCAGCCTGGCCGCGGGCGGCAGCAGGCCATAGTAAGCGGCCAGCCAGGCCGGGATCGCCAGCGCGCCGAAGCCCGCGGCGAGCAGGTAGAACGGGCGGAATCCCAGCGCCCACAGGGGCCGCCGGCTCCACTGGAGGGCAGCGCCGCCAGGCCGCGCGGGGTCCGGCTCCTCGATCGTCAGTAATGCCACGGTGTGCTCCTTCCTGCGTGATGGGTGCAGCCATTGTCCGCCCCACGGGCCCGCGCAACCAAGCCGCGCGCGGCAAACGATAATCTGGATTAACTATTTCGGTGCCGGACACGTCCCGCAGTGGACCGGAGCGGACCGGGACGCTTACGCTGGAAGCCTGTCAACCAAGGAGAACAACATGGCAACCACCGATCTGCTGCTGCACACTACCCCGGACACCACCACCGACGCGATCGCCGCGGCGATCACCGCGGCGCTTGGCGACGCCCAGGGCGTCCTGGCCGTGCGCCTGGCCACCGCCACCGGTACCGTGAGCATCGAGTACGACCACCAGGCCACATCGCCCGGCCGCCTGCAGGCGGCGCTGCGCGCCCACGGGGTGCCGGCCTCGCTGGCCACCGGCGCGCCGGCCGGCGGATGCTGTGGCGGGTGCTGCTCGTAAGTTGAATCGGGAATCGGGAATCGGGAATCGGGAATGGTCGCCGCCGAAAGCGCGGCACGAAGCGCGGCACGAAGCGCGGCCGGAACCTCGGCAGGAACCGCTGCCGGAGGCGCGGCTGGAACTGCGGCCGCGCTTCAGCGGGCGTGCGCGTGACGCTGTTCGACGGCGAACACCGCCGCCTGCACGCGGCTCGTCAGGTTCAGCTTCTTCAATACATTCTGCACATGGATCTTGACGGTGCTTTCCGACAGGTCCAGCGCGCGGGCGATCATCTTGTTGCTTTCACCACGGGCGAGGAACTCCAGGACCTCGCGCTCGCGCGGCGTCAGCCGGTCCAGTTCCGAGGCGGGTTCGGCGACCCGCGCACCGGCCTGCAGCTGGGCCACCAGCTTGCCCGTCATCGCTTCGGCGACAACGGTCTCGCCCGCCGCAGCGCGGCGTACGGCGCGCACCAGGTAATCGGTATCGATATTCTTCAGCAGATAGCCGGCCGCGCCGGCCCGCAGCGCGGCCGACAGGTCCAGCGCATCTTCCGACACGGTCAGCATCACCACCGCGCTGTCCGGGCAATCCTGCAGCAGCAGCTGCAGCGTTTCCAGGCCGGACATGCCGGGCATGTTCAGGTCCAGCAGCACGACTTGCGGCCGGAGCTGCTTGGCGCGCTTGATGCCTTCGATGCCGTCGGCCGCTTCGCCGACCACGTCGAACTCGGCGTGGCGCTGCAGCAGCGAGCGGATACCGCTGCGGAACAGCGTGTGGTCGTCGACCAGCAATACGCTGATCGGCTTGTCATCGGGTTGTTCGTACTGCATGGGTTCTCCTTGTGGTCATGCCGCCTGGCGGCGCTCGCGCGGCAGGTGCAGCGTGACGGTTGCGCCGGCGCCGGGCGCCGACCGGACGTCCAGGGTCGCGCCGACCCGCTGCGCGCGTTCGTGCATGATATGGATGCCGACGTGGTTCTCGCCCTTGCGGGCCAGCTCGCCCGGATCGAAACCGGCGCCGTCGTCTCCGATCGCCAGCGTGAAATCGTCGCGGTCGCGCAGCACCACCGATACATGGCTGGCCCCCGCATGCTTGCGCACGTTCGACAGCGCCTCCTGCACGATGAACAGCAGCTGCAGCTGCTGCTCGCGGGGGAACGGCGCGCCGTCCGGGTCGGCGTCCAGCTTCGCCTCGATGCCGGTCTGGCGCTCGAACTTGCCGAGCGCCGACTGCAGCGCGCCCACCAGGCTTTCCTCGGCCAGCCGGGTACGGAAATTGAGCAGCAGTTCGCGCACGTCTTCATAACTTTCCTGCACGCCCGCGCGCAGCAGCGGCACGATCTCGCCGACGTCGCCGTACTGCTGGCGACGTACCGAATCCTCCAGCATCTGCACCTGCAGGTTCAGGAAATTCAGGCCCTGGGCGATGCTGTCGTGCAGCCCCTGGGCCACCAGGTTGCGCTCTTCGGAGATTGCCATCTCCCGTTCGCGGGCGCCGAGCCGAAGGTTTTCGATCGCAGTGCCCAGCAGCTGGCCCAGCGTCTCGAGCAGCGCCTCCTCGGTGGCGCCGAGCACGCGAGGCTGGCGGAAATGCAGGTTGAACATGCCCAGGTGCTGGCGCTGTGCATACAGGTGGAACACCGACACCGTGGCAAAGCCCTCGCGGTGACACTGCAACTGCAGGTTGCGGTCGATGCTGCGCATGTCGTGCACCACGGTGATCTTCCTTTCCACCGCCTCGCCGCACAGGCAATCGCCCACCTTCAGGCAACGCTCGGCCTCCACCAGCGGCGCCGGCAGGCCGCGGTGCACGAGCATGTGCAGGTTGCCCTTTTCCGGATCGAGCACGCGTACCGAGCCGCCATCGGCGCCGAAATACTCGGTCAGCCGTTCGAGGAAACCATCGCACATGGCCTCGGCGCGCTGCGGCTTCTGCAGGAAGGCGGCGCTGTCGTAGAGCAGCGCCAGCTCGCGGTTCTGCGCGGCCAGCGCCGCGGTCTTCGAATCGACCAGCTGTTCGAGGTGCGAATACACACCCTGCAGGTGGTCGGCCATGTCGTTGAAGCCGCGCGCCAGCTGGCCGAACTCGTCGCGCCTGTCGGTCGGCAGGCGCACTTCGAAATCGCGCTCGCGCATGCGCACCATGCCCGCTTCCAGCGATGCCACGGGCGCGATGATCAGGTTGAACAGCAGGTAGACGATGCACACGGTGGCGCCGACGGCAAACGCCAGCAGCATCAGTTGCCAGGCGCGTAGCCAGAAGGTGCGGTTTTCGCTGTCGCGTTCGATCGCCTCGACCAGGCCGGACACGTCGCGCACGAAGTCCTCGGCCTGCCGCTGGAATGTCCAGGCCCGGGCCGGTGTGATCGGGCCCTGCGCCAGCAACGCCGCGGCGCCCGGCCGCACGTCGCCGTGCCAGCGTGTCGCCACGCGTTCGAAGCCGCGCCGGATCGTGACCGATGGCGGCAGGAACAGCGGGCGCTGGGGATCGCCGACACGCAGCGTCTTCAGCATCGCGTCGATTCTCGCCAGCTGGGCAATACCCTCGGTGCGCGCGGCTTCGTGGCGCGCCGGATCGGCGAGGCCAGCCACCGACAGGCCGAGGCGCAAGGTGTGCATGCGCAGGCTGCCGGTCACGTTGATCGCCGCCCCGCTGCCTTCGAGCTGCCAGGACAGATAAAGCGTGGCGCCGATCACCGTCAGCGCCACGGCCAGGAACGCCAGCAGGCTGCCGACCACCTTGGTCGACAGCCTGTTCCACGCGGCCTGGGGAGGTACGCGCAGCATGTCAGCGAGCCCCGCCAGCGCGCGCGCCGGGCCGTCTTTCGTTGCGCTGCTTTCGCCGCAGTGTTTCCATGCCTGGCTCCGTGCTCGTTCTTGACCGGTACGCAGTATACCGCCGGGAAGGTCGGCCATTCCGTTCAACCGCCAGTTTGCGACATGAACCGGACGATTTTCTCCGGGCGGCGCGTGAAATCATGCTCGCGCGGCTTCAGCTCGATCGCCGCGCGGATCGCCCGTTCCAGCGCCGCGTCATCGGCGCCGCCGCGCAGCAGCGGGCCCAGTTCGACTTTCTCTTCCTGTCCCAGGCAGAGGTACAGCGTACCGTCGACCGACAGCCGCACCCGGTTGCAGGTAGCGCAGAAATGCTGCGACATCGGCGTGATGAAACCGATCCCGGCCTGGCCGTCGGGCGTGGCGTAGTAACGCGCCGGCCCGCCGCCGAGCTCGCGGGCCTGCGGCACCAGGCCGAAGCGAAGCACCAGCCGCTCGCGCACGGGGCCCAGGTCCAGCCATCCGGCGCCGCGCCCTGTGTCACCCATCGGCATGGCCTCGATCAGGCGCAGCAGGAAGCCGCGCGCGATACAGAACTCGGCCATCGACTCGATCTCGTGCTGGTTGACACCCATCGCCACCATATTGATCTTGATCGGCGCAAAGCCCGCGGCACGCGCGGCCTCCAGGCCCGCCAGGACCCCCGGCAGGCAGTCACGCCCCGTGATGCTGGCCACGCAGGCAGGGTCCAGCGAATCGAGGCTGACATTGAGGCGCGCCACGCCGGCTGCCTTCAGCGCGGCGGCATGGCGCGCCAGGCGCGTGCCATTGGTCGACAGCGACAGGTCCTGCAAGCCGGGCAACGCGGCCAGCCTTGCGGCCAGGTCCGGCAGGCGGCCGCGTGTCAGCGGCTCGCCGCCCGTCAGGCGCACGCGGCGCGTGCCCAGGCGGGTAAAGGCCCGCACGACGCGCTCGATCTCGTCGAACGTCAGCCAGTCGGGTGGATCCTCGAATCCCTTGAAGTCATTCGGCAGGCAGTACGTGCAGCGCAGGTCGCAGCGGTCGGTGACGGACACGCGCAGGTAATCGATGGTTCGGCCGAAGCGGTCGGTCAGCATCGGCGGCTCCCAGGTTGATGATGATGAAATTGTAGCGATGTCGCCGGCCGCCGGTCAGTGGCAGGAAGGTGGAGCCGGACTAGTACTTTGTGACTAGTCCGGCATGATCACTGCACCAGGGGGCTGCTCGCACCGGCCAGGTCAACGCCGTCGATCCTGGCGCGGCCGACCAGCAGGTGCAGGTACTGGTGCAGCGCGCGCTGCCAGGCCTGGCGCCGCAGCGTGTCGGCGACATGATTGCGCACGGCATCGAACGGCAGCAGCGTGCCCTCCAGGCGCCGCTGTACCTGCACGATGTGCAGGCCGAAGCGGGTCTCCACCACGCGCCCGGCCAGCTCGCCGGGCGCCAGGCGGAACAGCACCTCCTCGAACTCGGGCACGCATTCGCCCCGTCCGAACTGTCCCAGGCTGCCATCGACGGCGCCGGACGGGCAGTTCGAGTAGCGCCGCGCCAGTTCGCCGAAGCGCTCCGGCCGCTGGCGCAGCTCTTCCAGGATCAGCGTGGCCGTCTCGCGCAGCAGTTCGAGCTGCGCGCCAGGCGTCACCTGGAACAGAATATGGCGAACCTCGACCCGTTCGCCGCGCGTAAACGCCGTCCGGTGCGCGTCGTAGTAGCGGCGGCATGCCGTTTCGTCCGCTTCCGGCACCTGCACTTCGCAGGCAAACAGCGTTTCGATGCGTTCGTCGTCGCTCGCATCCCCCGCGACGATCCCCAGCCGGTCCGCCTCGTCCAGCAGCACGCGCCGCAGCACCACTTCGTGGACCGCCTGCTGCAGCGGATTGGCGGCGTTGGCATGATGCGCGAGCTCGGCGCCGATTTCAGCGTCGGTGATGTCGGCGCCATTGACTGCGATACCCATGATGTTCTCCTGTATAAGTTGACGGAACGCCGGCCGCTCAGCGGCTGCGCACCAGCTGGAACGCGCGCCCCAGGTAGCCCACGGCACCGAAGCCGCTCCACACGTGCACCAGGCGGGTGAACGGGAAGATCACGAACAGCGACATGCCCATGAACAGGTGCAGCTTGAACACCAGCGGCGCATCGACGATCAGTGCGGCGGCGTCGGCACGGAACGTCACGATGTGCTGGGCCCACCCCATCAGCAGCACCATCATGTGGCCATCCATGTGCGAGGCCGACGACCAGATCGACGACAGGCCCAGCAGCAGCGTGGCCAGGATCCACAGCAGCACGACCTTGTCCTTGAACGTGGTCACATGGCGCAGCCTGTCGCTCTGGAAGCGGCGCACCAGCAGCAGCACCAGGCCAACCAGCGCGAAGGTGCCCATCACGCCCCCGGCCACCATCGCGAACAGCTGCTTTGCGCCGTGCGGCACGCCCAGCGCATCCCAGATCGCCACGGGGGTCAGCAGGCCCACGGCGTGGCCGAAGAACAGGCCGATCACGCCGATATGGAACAGCGGGCTGGCCAGCCGCAGCGGTCCGCGGTGCAGTACCTGGCTCGATTCCGAGCGCCAGCTGTACTGCTCCCGGTCGAAGCGGATCAGGCTGCCCAGCAGGAAGATCGCCAGCGCGACATAGGGATAGATCCCGAACAGGAATTGATGCAGGTAGTTCATGACGGCTCCTTCATGGTTGCGGCACGGCCCGGGGTGCAGGCTCCCGCGCCGGCTTGTTGGGATGGAAATGGATCGGCTGCGCACCGCCCGGCGTGCCGGCCTGCCGGAGCAGCGGCTCGACGCCGTCGGCGCCGGGGCCGAACGTTTCCAGTGCTTCATCCATGTCGCGCACCGGCGGTTCGGTCAACGGCCGCGGTGCCACGGGGCTGGCATCGACCAGCAGCGCCAGCAGCGGCCCGTAGGGGCTGTCCGATGTGCACAGCTTGCGCGCCACGTGGGCCAGCACGTCGACCGCGTCGCCGAGCAGGCGCAGCGCGTCGTCGTCCGGCAGCTGGGACAGGAATTCCAGGAACAGCGGCACGTAGTCCGGCAGCTCGTCGCCGGCCATCTCCAGGCCATGCCGGCGGTATTCCTCTATCAGGTCCACCATGGCCTGGCCGCGGTCGCGCGATTCACCGTGCACATGCTCGAACAGGTGCAGCGAATGGGCTGGATTGCGGTCGAACGTGGCCACGTAGTCCTGCTGCAGTTCGATCAGCGGCGTGGTGCCGAGGTAGGCCAGCAGCGGCTGCAGGCGTTCGCGCCAGGCCGGGCGTGCTTCCAGCACGCACTCGATGTCGCGCAGCGCATCGACCAGCTCCGCTTCCGGGTACTGCAGCAGCAGCGACAGCATCTGATATTGGCGGTTCATGAATCAAACTCCTTCCGGTTCTTTTTTCTTGCGCGACTTCGGCATCGACATGAAGATCGCCGAGCCCTGCTTCTTCTTGCCGAACAGGCTGGCGTCGGAGACCCCGTCCGAGCAGCCGTTGCCGAAGCTGAAGCCGCAACTGCCTTTTTCGTTGAAGCTGTCCTCGACCATCTCCTTGTGGCTGGACGGGATCACGAAGCGGTCTTCGTAGTTGGCGATGGCCATGATGTGGTACATGTCCTCCACCGTGGCCTTGTCCAGCCCCACCTGCCGCAGCGCGTCGGTGTTCTCCACGCCGTCGACGCTCTTGCCGCGCATGTAGGCGCGCATCGCCAGCATGCGGTCGAGCGCCTTCAGCACCGGCACCTGGTCGCCGGCCGTGAGCAGGTTGGCCAGATACTGCACGGGAATGCGCAGGCTCGCGGTATCGGGCAGCACGCCATTGGTGCCCAGCTTGCCCGATTCGGCGGCGGCCTGGATCGGCGACAGCGGCGGGATGTACCAGACCATCGGCAGCGTGCGGTATTCCGGGTGCAGCGGGAACGCGATCTTCCACTCCATCGCCATCTTGTAGACCGGCGAGCGCACCGCAGCTTCCAGCCACGCCTCGGGAATGCCCTGGCGGCGCGCCTCGGCGATCACCTCCGGGTCGTGCGGGTCGAGGAACAGGCCGAGCTGCGATGCGTACAGGTCACGTTCGTCGGCCACCGAAGCGGCGGACTCGATCTTGTCGGCGTCATACAGCATCACGCCCAGGTAGCGGATGCGGCCCACGCACGTTTCCGAGCAGACGGTCGGCTGGCCGGCCTCGATGCGGGGGAAGCAGAACGTGCACTTCTCCGCCTTGCCCGACGACCAGTTGTAGTAGATCTTCTTGTACGGGCAACCGGAGATGCACATCCGCCAGCCGCGGCACTTGTCCTGGTCGATCAGCACGATGCCGTCGTCCTCGCGCTTGTACACGGAGCCGGACGGGCAGGACGCCACGCACGTCGGGTTCAGGCAATGCTCGCACAGGCGCGGCAGGTACATCATGAACGTGTTCTCGAAGGTGCCGTACATGTCCTTCTGCATGTTGTCGAACAGCTTGTCCTTGCTGCGATGGGCGAATTCGCCGCCGAGGTCGTCTTCCCAGTTCGGGCCCCACTCGATCTTGTCCATTTTCTTGCCCGTCAGCACCGACACCGGGCGCGCCGTGGGCGGCGTTTCCGACAGCGGCGCGTTCTGCAGCCGCTCGTAGTCGTACGTGAACGGCTCGTAGTACTCGTCGATCTGCGGCAGGTTCGGGTTGGCGAAGATATTGGCCAGGATCTTCAGCCGGCCGCCCTGGCGCGGTTCGATCGTTCCCGCGCCGGTGCGGCGCCAGCCGCCGTTCCACTTGTCCTGGTTTTCCCACTCTTTCGGATAGCCGATGCCTGGCTTCGTCTCAACGTTGTTGAACCATGCGTACTCGACCCCGTCGCGGCTGGTCCACACGTTCTTGCAGGTGACCGAACAGGTATGGCAGCCGATGCACTTGTCCAGGTTCAGCACCATGCCGATTTGCGCCCGTATTTTCATTTGTATGCTCCTTGTTTTGCCTGCTTTTGGCTTCTTATGCCTGCGCGGCGGTCCGTTCGTCCAGCGGACGTTCCAGCCAGTCGACCTTGTTCATCTTGCGCACCACCACGAATTCATCGCGGTTCGAGCCCACGGTGCCGTAGTAGTTGAAGCCCCATGACAGCTGGGCGTAGCCGCCGATCATGTGCGTGGGCTTGGTCACTGCCCGGGTCACCGAGTTGTGGATGCCGCCCCGCTTGCCCGACATTTCCGCGCCCGGCACGTTGACGATCTTTTCCTGGGCGTGGTACATCAGCGTCATCCCCACCGGTACCCGCTGGCTGACGATGGCGCGCGCGGTCAGGGTGCCGTTTACGTTGAAGACCTCGATCCAGTCGTTGTCGACGATGCCGGCCGCCTTCGCATCGATCTCCGACAGCCACACGTGCGGTCCGCCGCGCGACAGCGTCAGCATGCGCAGGTTGTCCGAGTAGGTCGAGTGGATCCCCCACTTCTGGTGCGGCGTGATGAAGTTCAGCGCGATCTCCTTGTTGCCGTTCGGGCTGGCGCCCATCGCCGCGCCCGTGGTCCGGGTATCGATGGCGGGCTTGTACACGCAGAAGCCTTCGCCGAAATCGCGCATCCAGCGGTGATCCTGGTAGAACTGCTGGCGGCCCGTCAGCGTGCGCCAGGGGATCAGCTCGTGCACATTGGTGTAGCAGGCGTTGTAGCTCACTTCCTCCGATTCGAGGCCCGACCAGGTCGGCGACGAGATGATCTTGCGCGGCTGCGCCTGCACGTCGCGGAAGCGGATGCTGTCGTGCTCGCGCGGCAGGGCCAGGTGGGTGTGGTCGCGCCCGGTGATCTTCGACAGCGCCGCCCAGGCCTTGACGGCCACGTGGCCATTGGTTTCCGGTGCCAGCGACAGGATCATTTCGGCAGCGTCGATCGCGGTATTGAGCCGCGGCTGGCCGTGCGAGACGCCCTCTTCCAGCACCGTGCGGTTGATCCCGCGCAGCACGTCGACTTCATGGCCGGTCTTCCAGCCGATGCCCTTGCCGCCATTGCCGATCTTTTCCAGCAGCGGCCCGACCGAGGTGAATTTCCTGTACACCTGGCGATAGTCGCGCTCGATGACGGTCATGTTCGGCATCGTCTTGCCCGGGATCGGCTCGCACTCGCCGGCGTGCCAGTCTTTCGGGTCGAACGGCTGCCCCAGTTCGCCCGGCGTGTCGTGCATCAGCGGGGTCAGCACGATATCCTTGCGGGTGCCCAGGCAGTCACCGCCGATTTCCGAGAACTTCTTCGCGATGCCCTTGTAGATTTCCCAGTCCGACTTCGACTGCCATAGCGGCTGCACGGCTTCGGACAGCGGGTGGATGAACGGGTGCATGTCGGACGTGTTCAGGTCGTCCTTCTCGTACCAGGTGGCGGTGGGCAGCACGATGTCGCCATACAGGCAGGTGGTGGACATGCGGAAATCCAGCACCACCAGCAGGTCCAGCTTGCCCTCGACTGCCGGACGCACCTTCACGTCGCGCGGCTTGATGCAGTCGTCCTCGTCGCTCATCAGCGCATTCTGCGTGCCGAGCAGGTATTTCAGGAAATACTCGTGGCCCTTGCCCGAGCTGCCCAGGATGTTCGAGCGCCAGACGAACATATTGCGCGGGAAATTCGCCGGGTTGTCGGGGTCGTCGCACGACATGTTCAGCTTGCCCTCCTTCAGCTGGCGCACCACGTAGGCGGCCGGATCCTCGCCGGCCGCGGTCGCCGCATCGACGACGTCCAGGGGATTGGTCTGCAGCTGCGGCGCGGACGGCAGCCAGCCCATGCGCTCGGCCTTGGCATTCAGGTCCAGCAGGGACATCGGCGCCACGTCCGGGCCGGCCGTCGGCGAGGCGATATCGCTGGTATGCAGCTTTTCATGGCGCCACTGGCTGGTGTGCGCATAGAAGAACGACGTGCCGTTCATCTGGCGCATCGGCCGGTTCCAGTCCTGCGCGAAGGCCAGAGGCGTCCAGCCGGTCTGCGGACGCAGCTTTTCCTGGCCCACGTAGTGCGCCCAGCCGCCGCCCGACTGGCCGATGCAGCCGCACATCATCAGCATGTTGATGATGCCGCGGTACGTCATGTCCATGTGGTACCAGTGGTTCAGCGCGGCGCCGACGATGACCATGCTCTTGCCGCGCGTCTTGTCGGCATTCTCGGCGAACTGGCGCGCCACCGTGATCACGTCCGCGCGCTTCACGCCGGTGTGCTTTTCCTGCCAGGCCGGCGTATAGGGCACGTCATCGTCATACGACGTGGCCACGTTGCCGCCGCCCAGGCCGCGGTCGATGCCGTAGTTGGCCAGCGACAGGTCGAACACGGTGGCCACCAGGGCTGCCGTGCCGTCGGCCAGCGTCACGCGTTTCACGGGCACGTTGCGGGTGATCAGGTCCTGCGCGTCGTGCCCGCCGAAGTAGGCGAAGCCGACCGGCACGACGTCGTCGCCCGCGCCGATCAGCGACAGCTGCGGATCGACCGGCGCGCGGCTGGTGCCTTCCGTCATCTCCAGGTTCCACTTGCCGTCCTCGCCCCAGCGGAAGCCGATCGAGCCCGAAGGTGCGACGATCCGGCCGCTCGCTTCGTCGATGACGAGGGTCTTCCATTCGGGATTGTTGGTTTCGTCCAGGCTGTTCGCCAGGTGGGAAGCACGCAGGAAGTAATCGGGGATCAGCGTTCCCTCGTGTTCCTTCAGCAGCACCAGCATCGGGAAGTCCGTGTACTGCTTCGCGTAGCCGCGGAAGTAGGCGGACTGGCCGGCCGTGTGGAACTCCTTCAGGATCACATGGCCCATCGCCATCGCCAGCGCCGCATCGGTGCCCTGGCGCGGTGCCAGCCAGATGTCGCCGAACTTGGCCATCTCGCCGAAGTCGGACGATACCGCCACCGTCTTGGTGCCCTTGTAGCGCACCTCGGTATAGAAGTGCGCATCGGGCGTGCGGGTCATCGGCACGTTCGAGCCCCACACCATCAGGTAGGTGGAGTTGTACCAGTCGGCCGATTCCGGCACGTCGGTCTGTTCGCCCCACACCTGCGGGCTGGCCGGCGGCAGGTCGCAATACCAGTCATAGAACGACAGCGCCACGCCGCCGATCAGCGACAGGTAGCGCGTGCCGGCCGCGTAGCTGACCATCGACATCGCCGGGATCGGCGAGAAGCCGACGATGCGGTCCGGTCCATATTTCCTGATCGTCAGCGCATTGGCTGCCGCAATCATCTCGTTGCACTCGTCCCAGCTGGCGCGCACGAAGCCACCCAGGCCGCGCACCGACTTGTAGCGCTTCGCCCTTTCCGGGTCCTGGCTGACGTACTCCCACGCGGATACCGGGTCCATCGTCCTGCGCGCTTCGCGCCACATATCCATCAGGCGGCCGCGGATCATCGGGTATTTCACGCGCTGCGCCGAATACACGTACCACGAATAGCTGGCACCACGGGGGCAGCCGCGCGGTTCGTGGTTGGGCAGGTCCGGCCGCGTGCGCGGGTAGTCGGTCTGCTGGGTTTCCCACGTGATCAGGCCGTTCTTCACGTACACCTTCCAGCTGCACGACCCGGTGCAATTGACGCCGTGGGTGGACCGGACGATCTTGTCGTGCTGCCAGCGCTGGCGGTAGGCGTTTTCCCAGGTGCGGTCCTCGGTCACGACGACGCCGTGGCCATTGGAGAAGGTGGATTTGGGCTTGCTGAAGAATTTCAGCCGATCCAGAAAGTGACTCATGCTGCCTCCTTGATTCCGCTCCGCGCGACATGCGTGGAGTTGTCATTGGAATCAGTCTACTGAGCGGGGCGCAGCATGAACATCGGCAAGAAGTGCCGTGAAGGAACGCGGAAGGACTAGGGATATAGGCCTTTGTAACTAGCCGCGCATGCGAAAAAAAGGCACGCCGGTTGGGGCGTGCCTGTAAAACAGCATGCCGGCCGCCGCCCCTGGAGCAGGGAGCGGCCGGCATGCCGGGGCGCATGGCCGGGCAGCCGGCAAAGGCTACCCGGCGCAGGTCTTCAGCCGGTCGACGTCCGGGATCGTGATCCGCCGGCCCTTGAAGGCGATCAGGTCGCGGGCCGACAGGTCGGCCATGATGCGCGAGAAGTGTTCGGGCGTCAGGTTCAGGCGCGACGCCAGCACCGCCTTGGTGGCCGGCAGCGTCAGTTCGTCGCTGCCCTCGGCGGCGCAATCCTTCAGCAGGTAGCCGACCACGCGCTGGGTGCCCGAGCGCAGCGAGTACGATTCCAGGTCGCACATCAGGCTGTGCATGCGCATGCTGACGCCGGCCAGCATCGCGCACGCGAAATCCGGGTCGCCGTGGATCTCGCGAAAGATCACCGGCTTGGCCACGTGCAGCAGCATGGTGTCTTCCATCGCCTGCGCGCTGACGATATACGGCTTGCCCATGAACATCAGCGCTTCGCCGAAACTCTGCCCCGGGCCGATCAGTTCGACCACCTTCTCTGCTCCCTGCGCGGACGTGAACGACAGCTTGACCTGGCCGAACATCACGATATGGAAGCCCACGCACGGTTCGCCGCGCTGGAATACCAGTTCGCCACGCTCGACCTGCAGCTTCGTGGTGCCCAGCGCGATGCGGTCCAGCTCATCGGAGCGCAGCCGCGCGAACAGCGGCACGTTGGCCAGGAAGGCCTGCACCTTGATGCGGCTCTTGTCCATGCTCTATCCTCCCCGGTCCATCAGCAGGGCATGTCCGCATTGCGCCGCGCATAGCACCACCAGGTAATGGCGATGCAGCTGGCGTAGAAGGCGATGAAGCAGTACAGCGCCGCATCCGGGCGGCCCGTCAGCGCGATCGAGGTGCCATAGCTCTTCGGGATGAAGAAGGCGCCATAGGCGGCGAAGGCGGACGTAAAGCCCAGCACGGCGGCGCTTTCCTTGTTGGCCGTGACGATCGCGGCGTCCTGCTCGGCTTTCGGCCTGCCGGCAGCGGCGCGCTGGTGCTGCGTCATGAAGATCACCGGAATCATGCGGAACGTCGACGCGTTGCCGATGCCGGTGCCGGCGAACAGCAGCATGAACATCCAGAAGAACAGAGTGAAATTGCCGGAGGTGCCGGCCTGCGGCAGGAAAGCAAGCACGCCGAACACCGCCAGGATCATGCCGGCAAAGGTCCACAGCGTGACCCGCGCGCCGCCCAGCCTGTCCGAGATGATGCCGCCGGCGACCCGGGCCAATGCGCCCACCAGCGGGCCGAGGAAGGCATAGCGCAGCGGGTCCACTTCGGGGAACAGTGTCTTGATCAGCAGCGGGAACGCGGCCGAATAGCCGATGAACGAGCCGAACGTGCCCGTGTACAGCCAGCACATCAGCCAGTTGTGCTTGCGGGTGAAGATCACGGCCTGCTCGGCGAACGAGGCTTTCGCCGATGCCAGGTCGTTCATGCCGAACCAGGCGGCCAGCGTCGCCGCGATGATGAACGGCACCCAGACGAACGCCGCGTTCTGCAGCCACAGCATCTCGCCATGGCCGGGCTGCACCGGGGTTTGCGGCGCACCGCCCAGCGTTCCGAACACGCCGGCCGTGATCACCAGCGGCACCACGAACTGCACCGCGGAGACGCCCAGGTTGCCCAGGCCGGCATTCATGCCCAGCGCATAGCCCTTCTGCGCCTTCGGGTAGAAGAAGCTGATATTGGCCATCGACGAAGCGAAGTTGCCGCCGCCGAAACCGCACAGCAGCGCCAGCACCAGCATCGTCGGGTAGCCGGTCGTCGGGTCCTGCACCGCGAAGCCGATGCCGACCGCCGGCACCAGCAGCGAGGCGGTCGACAGCGCCGTCCATTTGCGCCCACCGAACACCGGCACCATGAACGAATAGAAGATGCGCAGCGTGGCGCCGGACAGGCCCGGCACCGCAGCCAGCCAGAACAGCTGGTTGGTGCTGTAGGTGAAGCCGACGACGGGCAGGTTGACGACGACCACGCTCCACACCATCCACACCGCGAAGGCCAGCGCCAGCGCCGGGATCGAGATCCACAGGTTGCGGTTTGCGGTACTGCGCCCGCTGCGTTGCCAGAACGCGGGAGCCTCGGGCTCCCAGGTGCTGATCAGGTACTTGCTCATGGTAATACTCCTTGGATCGATGATCGTGAAAGGTCAGTGGGCAGCCACGGCGGCCGGCACCCGTGCCGGCGCTGCGCCCACTGGGCGGAACGAGAAGTGCATCCACACCAGCGACACGCACACGGTGCCGTACAACAGCATGAAGGCCGACGAGCGCACGCCGGTGACATCGAGCAGCGCGCCGAACAGGATCGGCAGTACGAAACCACCCAGCCCGCCGGCAAGGCCCACCACGCCCGATACGGCGCCGATGTTGTCGGGGAATTCGTCGCCGATGAACTTGAACACCGAGGCCTTTCCGATCGCCATCGCGGTGCCGGCAACGAACAGCAGCGCGGTGAACACCCACGGCGACAAGGCCAGATCGACCGCCAGCGCGCCGTCCACCGTCTTGACCTGCATGCTGGTGGGCGGGTATGACAACAGGAAGAAGCACACCCAGCACACCCACATCACCCACCACGTGACCTTGTAGGCACCGTATTTGTCGGAAACCCAGCCGCCGAGCGCGCGCAGCACGCCGCCAGGCAGCGAGAAGCAGGCGGCCAGCAGCGCGGCCAGGCCCAGGTCGAAGCCGTATTCGGCAACGTAGTACTTCGTCATCCACAGCGCCAGGCCCACGTAGCCGCCGAAGACCACCGAGTAGTACTGGCAGTAGCGCCACACGCGGCGGTCCTTCAGCACGCGCAGCTGGCCGGCGAACGATGCGGTGGACTGCACCTTGTGCGAGGGATCGGTTGCCGAACACACCCAGAACAGCAGGGCCGTGGCCAGCAGCGCCGCTGCGTACACGCCGGGCAGCGCCTGCCAGCCCCACGTGGCGATGATGCCGGGAGCGACGAACTTGGTCAGCGCCGAGCCGGAATTGCCGGCACCGAAAATGCCCATTGCCAGGCCTTTTCGCTCCTTCGGGAACCAGCGCGCCACGTAGGGCGTGCCCACCGCGAACGAACCGCCCGCCAGCCCGAGAAGAAGGCCCAGCGCAAGGAACTGCCAGTATTGCGTAGCCCGTCCGATCAGCGCCACCGGGATCACGGTGGCCAGCATGACGGCAAAGAACACGATGCGCCCGCCGTAGCGGTCGGTCCATATCCCCAGCGGCACCCGTACCAGGGCACCGGACAGCACCGGCATCGCCGCCAGCAGGCCGAACTGCGTTTCGTTCAGGTCCAGCATCTGCTTGATCGGGATGCCCAGCACCGCGAACATCATCCACACGGCAAAGCACACCGTGAACGAGAAGGTGCTGGCGGCCAGCACCCGGTTGGCTTTTCCATTGTTGTTCATTTTTCCTCCGACGCTCTACGCGATGCCGCCAGCGTACGCGGAGGCCGCGCACGCGCCAATTGGCCGAACTGCGCAAGGCGCCACCGCAAAGGGGTAGGCCCCATCGGCCGGAAGGACTAGTGAATCAGGCTCGAAGCCGGGCGAAAGGCGCCGCGGCTGACAGGGCCATGGCAACCGGCATGGCGGCGGGAACCGGGAAGGCAGCGATCGCATCGGCCAGCGTGGTGCCATCGAGCTCGCCCAGCCAGGCCCGCGTGGCACGCGCCAGCACGCCCTGCAAACCGCATCCTCCCGCGTCCGGGCAGGTCCCGGCCGCATCGGCAAAGCACGGCGCGATGCGGAAATCCGGTTCCGTCGCGCGCACCACGGCACCAATCCGGATCGCCTCGGGCGGCGCGCCCAGCGCAATGCCGCCCTGCCGGCCGCGCACGGTGCGCAGCATGCCGGCCTGGGCCAGCCGGTGGACCACCTTGCTCAGGTGGCTCTTCGGAATGCGGTGGTAACCGGCGATTTCGGCGATCGTCACCAGCCGCTGCTGGCGGGCGGCGAGATAGATCAGGGTGCGCAGTGCATAGTCGGTGCAGCTCGTCAGTCGCATGACAGTTCCTCCTGCCGGCAGCGGCCGGCGAACGGTCCGATTATTCAACGGGACCGCCTGCAACGTTCATAACCTGCATTAAGAAAAGCGCTGTTGCGGATGCGACCCCGCCCACCGATTCCTACAATCGCCACATGATCCATCACCGGGAGAGCACCATGGACTACCTTGCGCTGCGCCATGTCCACATTGCCTGTGTCGCCACCAGCGGCACGCTGTTCCTGCTGCGCGGCCTGTTCATGCTTGCCGTGCCGGACATGCTGCGCCAGCGCTGGGTGCGCACGGTGCCGCACATCGTCGACACCGGCCTGCTGGCCAGTGCCATCGGCCTGGCGACAACCAGCGGCCAGTACCCGTTCGCGCAGCCGTGGCTGACCGCCAAGGTGCTGGCGCTGTGCGCCTATATCGTGCTCGGCACGGTCGCACTGAAGCACGGCCGGAGCATGCGGGTACGCGTCGCTGCGATGGTCGCCGCGCTGGCGGTCTTCGGCTACATCGTCACGGTGGCCGCGACCCGCCAGCCGATGCCTTTCTGAGCCGACGGGCCCGCCACATTAACGTGGATCATCCATTTGCAACGCCGATGCCGGCAACCTTTGCCGCAGCCGCGGCATGCTGGCTAAGCTGTTCCGCACAGTGCCATCAGGCACCACCGGCCACTATCGAGGAGCACGAGTGATACCGATTACCGAACCGAAACCGCTGGAATCCATCGTCAAGCGCGATGGCAGCATGCAGGCGTTCGACGCCGCCAAGATCCTGTCGGCGCTGCGCCGCGCCGGCGCCGCCAGCGGCGAATACGGCGACGAAGCCGCGCAGCGGCTGGCCTACAACACGGTCCGCCGGCTGCAGGCCGCGCGCGAAGCACCGCTTTGCGTCGAGGAAGTACAGGACCATGTCGAAAGCGTGCTGTACGACGCCGGCTACCGGCACACGCTGCGGCGCTACGTGATCTACCGCGAACAGCACCGCACCCTGCGCCAGGAGCGCCGCTCGCTGGTCGACGTGGAAGCTTCCATCGAGGAATACCTGCAGCGGCAGGACTGGCGCGTCAACGCCAACGCCAACCAGGGCTACTCGCTGGGAGGCCTGATCCTGAACGTGTCGGGAAAGATGATCGCCAACTACTGGCTGAACCACGTCTACCCACCCGAGGTGGGCCAGGCGCACCGCGACGCCGACCTGCACATCCACGATCTCGACATGCTGGCCGGCTACTGCGCCGGCTGGTCGCTGCGCATGCTGCTGGCCGAAGGCCTGAACGGCGTGCCCGGCAAGGTGGAGTCGGCGCCGCCGCGCCACCTGTCCAGCGCCTGCGGCCAGATCGTCAATTTCCTCGGGACCCTGCAGAACGAATGGGCCGGCGCGCAGGCGTTCAGTTCCTTCGATACCTACCTGGCCCCCTACGTGCGCAAGGACGGCCTGTCGTACGAGGCCGTCCGGCAGGCCATCCAGGAACTGGTCTACAACCTGAACGTGCCGTCGCGCTGGGGCACGCAGACGCCGTTCACGAACCTGACGTTCGACTGGACCTGCCCCGACGACCTGCGCGGGCAGGTACCGGTGATCGCCGGCGCCGAGCAGCCTTTCACGTACGGCGACCTGCAGCAGGAAATGGACATGATCAACCGCGCCTACATCGAAGTGATGACGGCGGGCGACGCCAGGGGCCGCGCCTTCACGTTCCCGATCCCGACGTACAACATCACGGCGGATTTCGCATGGGACAGCCCGAACGCGGAACTGCTGTTCGGCATGACGGCGCGCTACGGCCTGCCCTACTTCCAGAACTTCATCAATTCGGAGCTGCGGCCGAACATGATCCGCTCGATGTGCTGCCGGCTGCAGCTGGACCTGCGCGAGCTGCTGAAACGGGGCAACGGCCTGTTCGGATCGGCCGAGCAGACCGGTTCGCTCGGCGTCGTCACCATCAATTGCGCCCGCCTTGGCCACCGCCATCCCGACGACGAGGAAGGCTTGCTGGCGGCGCTCGACCGCCTGCTCGAGCTGGGCCGCCAGAGCCTGGAGATCAAGCGCAAGGCGATCCAGCGCCACATGGACAACGGCCTGTTCCCGTACACCAAGCGCTACCTCGGCACGCTGCGCAACCATTTCTCGACCCTGGGCGTGAACGGCGTCAACGAGATGATCCGCAATTACTCCGGCGACCGCTACGACATTACCGACCCGCGCGGGCATGCGCTGGCACTGCGCCTGCTCGATCACGTGCGCGCGCGCATGCTGGAGTTCCAGGAGCAGACCGGCCATATGTACAACCTGGAAGCGACGCCCGCCGAAGGCACCACCTACCGCTTCGCGCGCGAGGACCGCAAGCGCTTCCCCGGCATCCTGCAGGCCGGCACGGCCGACATGCCGTACTACACCAATTCTTCGCAGCTGCCGGTGGGCTTCACCGACGATCCGTTCGAGGCACTGGAGCGCCAGGACGCGCTGCAGCGCAGGTACACCGGCGGCACGGTGCTGCACCTGTACATGACGGAAGCGCTATCGAGCGCACAGGCCTGCCGCGAGCTCGTCAAGCGTGCGCTGACGCGCTTCGGCCTGCCCTACCTGACGGTCACGCCCACGTTCTCGATCTGCCCGAAACATGGCTACCTGTCCGGCCGCCACCCATTCTGCCCGAAATGCGACGCCGCGCTGATCGAGCGGCGGCACCAGCCACCCCCTGCAACCCACTGAAGGAGCCAGCATGAACCCACTTGATCAAAGCAGCCTGTCCACCGCACTGCGCGACGACGACCCGGAACGCCAGCCGTGCGAGATATGGACCCGCGTGATGGGCTACCACCGCCCCGTCGCATCGTTCAACACCGGAAAACAGGGCGAATTCCACGAGCGGCAATATTTCAGCGAACCGGCCGCGCGGCAAGCGCCGGCCGCACCGTGATGGCAGGCCGCCCGCTGAACGTGGGCGGCTTCACGCCGTTCACCGCCACCGACTACCCCGGCCGGCTGGCCGGGGTAGTGTTCGTGCAGGGCTGCGCCTGGCGCTGCGGCTACTGCCACAATCCCCATTTGCAGGCGCGCCCGCGGCACAGTCCGCTGGACTGGCGCGAAGTGCTGACCGTGCTGGAGCGGCGCCGCGGCCTGCTCGACGCCGTGGTGTTCAGTGGCGGCGAACCGACCACCGACCTTGCGCTGCCGCAGGCGATGCGCGCGGTGCGCGCACTGGGTTTCAAGGTGGGACTGCATACCGCCTGCCTGTATCCGGACCGGCTGCGCGCCGTCCTGCCCCTGGTCGACTGGGTGGGTTTCGATGTCAAGGCGCAGTTCGACCGCTATGACGAGGTGACGGGCGTTCCAGGCAGCGGCGTTCCGGCGCGCGCAGCCGTGGCGGCGATCGTTGCCTCCGGCATCGCCAGCGAATGCCGTACCACCGTGCACCCGGCGTTGCTGGCGCCGGATGCCCTGCTGGCGCTTGCCGGCGAACTCGCATCGCTCGGTGTACGGCACTGGGTGATCCAGCAGTTCCGTGCCACCGGGTGCGCCGACGACAGGCTGCGCGTCGCCGGCGCCGCGCAATATCCTTCCGATACATTGCTTGCCGCGTTGCGCGGCCGCTTCGGCGACGTGACGCTGCGACGCGCATAGCGTGTCCCGCCGCCGGCGGGGCACGCTATGCGCTGCTGCCCCGTGTGCCGCTATCGCGTACGCTGCTGGCGCAGCCAGCGCAGCACCGCCAGCGGATGTGGCGACGGCAGGTCGACGTCGAGCGCATCGAGCGTATTCTTGACCAGCAGTCCCAGTTCGGTATCGCCCTGCATGGCCAGGCGGCGGCCGAAGAACAGCGTGTCCGGATCGGCCTCGCGGCGCAGCAGCGCCACCATGTCGGCGGCGCCGGCGGCAATCTCCAGGTCCGGCTGGCCTGCCGCGGCGCACGGTACAAAGCGCCTGCCGTCCCATTGCACATCGAAGGCCACGCCGGCATCGCGCATGCGGATGCGCAGGCTGTGGCCGTGCAGCCGCTCGCGCACGTCGGCAGGCAGGTGCGGCCGCAATGCCAGGTTCAGGCCGGCCGCGAACAGCGCGGATCCGGGCCCGGGCGGCAGGCGGCTGCCGATCGCGGCAACGAAGGCAGGCAGGTCGCGCGGCAGGCCGGCCGTCGGCGCGCCATGGGTGGGATGCGGGACGCTCATGCCGCCCTCCCCGCCTGCCAGTCGATCCCCGGCCGGCCATGCCAGTAGCCGTCGCAGGCCGGCCCCGGCAGCAGCGGCAGCAGGGCGTGCGCTGCCGCATCCGGCCTGGACCGGCCATGGCGCAGGTCGTCGAACAGCGCCAGCACCTCCATCGTGTGGCGCGATTGCGGACTGATGCGCAGCACGTCGGCACCGGCCGCGTCCAGCGCGTCGAACTCGGCAGCCAGGTTGCATACCGAAGCGGACTGCGTCTGGATGCCGTTCAGCACCAGGAACGGCTCGCCGTCGCGCGTGGTCATGGCCAGGCCGTCCGGGTGCTCGAGGCAGCTGAAGCGGCAATCGTCCTTCGGCAGGTTACGGTGACGCGCCGTGAAGCAGCGCGCCGAAAACGCCAGCGGCATGCGGCCCAGCGCGAACACTTCCGTTTCCATGCCGGCCGGACGCGCGCGGTGCAGTTCCACCAGGCCGGCGTGACCCATCTCCAGCGGCATCACCCAGCGCCGCGCGCCCAGCCCGTGCATCAGCAGCAGCGTGGCGGCGTTGTAGATGTTCAGGTGCGGGCCCGCGACGAAGGGCCGGCCGTGCAGCAGGCCTACCGCGCCCATGTCGTTGGCTTCGACATCGAAGCCATCCTGCCCGGCCAGCCGGCGCAGCGCCGCCAGGTCGGCAGCGGATTCGATCAGCGCCATGCTCGACAACACCACTTCCTTGCCGGCCTCGCGCAATTGCGCGGCCACCTGCAGCCAGTCCGCCGCGCGCAGTTCGTGCCGCCGCGAACAGACTGCTTTACCCAGGTAGACGATGTCTGCCGGGCCGGCGGCCATGTCCCTGTAAAAATCCATCACGGTGGCGCGCGGCCAGTAGTACAGCAGCGGTCCCAGTGCGAGTTTCATCATCGGTTTCCCCTTATTTCCAGGCGCGGTGGTACGCGCGCAGCGTGTGCTGCCGGCCCTCGGCCACGGCGTCCAGTTGTGCCATCCAGGCCGGCTTTGCCGAGAAGCGGCCCGCGCACGCACTGTCGATCGCCTCGCGCCACACCCGCGTCACCTGCGCCACGTAGGCGGGGCTGCGCTGGCGGCCTTCGATCTTCACCGCCGCGACGCCGATCGCCAGCAGCTTCGGCAACAGCTCCAGCGTGTTCAGGCTGGCCGGTTCCTCGATCGCGTAGTAGGTCTCGCCGGCCACCTCGAAGCGTCCCTTGCACAGCGTGGGATAGCTGGCGTGCTCGCCGGCGTCGTAGCGGTCGATCAGCACGCCGTTCAGGCGCGCCTCCAGGCCATTTGGCAGTTGCTGCCAGCGCACCGCGCCGGCCGGGGAACACACGCCATGCGTGTTCGGCGACTCGCCGGTGGCGTACGAGGACAGCGCGCAGCGCCCTTCCACCATCACGCACAGGCTGCCGAAACCGAATACTTCGATTTCCACGTCGGTGCCGAGCACCACCTGCTCGACCTGGGCCAGCGACAGCACGCGCGGCAGCACCACACGGGCGATGCCGAATTCGCGGCGGTAGAAATCGATCGCCGCGGCATTGGTCGCCGAACCCTGCACGGAAAGGTGCAGGCGCAGGCCAGGATGACATTCGGCCGCGTACCGCATCAGGCCGGGGTCGGCAAGGATCACGGCGTCGACGCCGGCCGCGGCGGCGCGGTCGACCGCACCGCGCCACAGTGTTTCGCCGCCCGGTTGCGGATAGGTGTTCAGCGCGAGCAGCACCTTGCGGTGGCGGTCATGCGCATAGGCGATGCCGGCCGCGATCGATTTCGCGTCGAAATTGAGTCCGGCGAAATTGCGTGCATTGGTGGCGTCGCGAAAACCGAGGTACACGCAGTCGGCACCATTGTCCACCGCGCTTTTCAGCGCCGGCAGGCTGCCTGCCGGGCATACCAGTTCGAAAGGTCTTGCCAGTTGTGTCATCTAGTTGCTATCGAAAGTTTGCGTGGCGGAACTGTACCGCCGCGTGAAAGATTGATTCCTTAACCCGAATCAAGGAAATGACCGATACCTCGATGTGACAATGAAGACAGATCAAAACAGAGAAGAGAGAAGCATCATGCATACCCATCACCACCAGGCTGCCGACGATCCGCTGCAGTGGCCGGCGACGCTGCTCGATGTCGGCGGGCTCGAAGCACCGGACCCGATGATCCGCATCCTCGACGCGCTGGCCACGCTGTCGGAACAGGGCTGCCTGCACGTACTGATCGACCGCGAACCGCACCCGCTGTACGGCATCCTGGAACGCCATGCATTCCGCCACCGCTGCGCGCCGACCGGGGATGGCCGCTACGAACTGCTGGTCTGGCAACTGCCGCTGCCGAATGTCGCCTAGCCCCTCATGCAACGCGTCCTGTCCTTCGACCACCTTCCGCCGCTCGCCCTGCCGATGCGGTTTTTCCTGACCGTTCCGCTGTTTGCCGCGCTGGCGGCCGGGCTGCTGCTGTGGCATGGCGAGGCGGCGCTCGTCACGCGCTGGTCGCCGCTGACGCTGGCGCTGACGCACCTGCTGACCCTGGGCTGCCTGTCGATGGCGATGATCGGCGCACTGCTGCAGATCCTGCCCGTGATGGCCGGCATCGCCGTGCCGGGCGGCGTACGCACCGGGCGCACGATGCATTACGCACTGTGCACGGGCACGCTCATGCTGGCTGCCGCCTTCATTCTTGGCCAGCCGCTGCTGTTCGCGGGCGCACTGGCATGCCTTGGCGTGGCCTTCCTGCTGCTGCTGGGATGCTGCACGGTCGGCCTGTGGCAGCAGTTTCCCGGCCGCGCCGATGCGTCGCTGGCGGCAATCCGGCTGGCACTGGGTTCGCTTGCCGTCACGGTGATCCTGGGACTGCTGATGGCTGCCGCGCGGGCCTGGCCCGGCGCGCCGCCGATGCCGCCGCTGGCGGACCTGCACGCCGCGTGGGGCCTGCTGGGCTGGGTCGGGCTGCTGGTCATCGGCGTGGCCTTCCAGGTCGTGCCGATGTTCCTGGTGACCGAGCCGTATCCGCGCTGGATCACGGGCGGCTACAGCACGGCGCTGTTCCTGTTGCTGGTGGCGTCATCGCTGCCGGCCGGCATTGCCGGGGCGTTCCGCGACCTTGCCCTGTTGCTGCTGGGTGCAGGCCATGCGGCGTTCGCACTCGTCACGCTGCGCCTGCTGGCACGCCGCAAGCGGCCGCGCGCCGACGCCGCCACGCTGTTCTGGCGCACCGCGATGGTGGCGCTGCCGTGCGCGCTCGCACTGGCCCTGTTCCCGGACCATCCGGCGCGCGATGTCGCACGCGGCGCACTGCTGGTCGTCGGCTTCGCGCTGTCGACGATCAACGGCATGACCTACAAGATCGTGCCGTTCCTCTGCTGGTATCACTTGCGCCATGTCCGTGCTGCCGGCCCGGCTGGTGCGGCACCGGTCGGCATCCCGGCAATACACCGCATCATTCCCGACGCGGCGGCGCGCGGCCAGTACCTGCTGCACGCCGCCGCGCTGGCACTGCTGGTGGCGGCCTGCATCTGGCCCGCCGTGCTGGCGCGGCCGGCCGGGGCGCTGCTGTGTGTGTCATGCCTGGCCTGGTTCGCCAACCTGGCTGCCGGCCTGCGCGCCGGCATGCGCGCCGGCATGCGTACTGGCCTGCATACTGGCCTCGCCACGCCCGCCATGCCGCACGCCGCCGGGGCGGTATCCGGAGCCGGCCGATGAAAACGCTGCGCTGGCGGAAACCCGCCTTCGAGCCGCTGCCCGGCGGCCGAATCGCGGTCTTCGTCAGCCCGGACGGCCACCGTTTCCACCGCCTGTGCGACGACGCACCGTCACCGCTGCGGCAGACGGCACCGGCGATTCGCCGCGACCCGATGGTGGCGGCCCTGTTCGGGCCGGCGGACAAGCGCCGCTGAAGGAGACGCGGGGGCAAAATGGTTGCCTTACGTGAACTGGCGCACGGTACGGCCGCGACCGGCGCATTACGATGAAAACCATCAGATCACGCCACGCAACAAGTCACTACCGAAGGAGAAACAAGATGTACAAGGTCCGCCGCGCTTACTCCCGCACCGATATCGAAACCGAACTGATCATCAACCGTGCACTGCTCCTGCAACAGTCGACCGGACTGAAGGATGCGCACTTGTTTCTCACACGCAAGCGCATCAAGCCTGCAGTGATCAAGCGCGTGCTGGCCATGCCGGGCGAACGACGCGACTTCTGATTTCTGCCGGGAGACCGGCGCTCACACCGGCGCCGGCTGCGCCGATGCGGTCGGCCCGTCCGTCACCGGGCGGCCGTCTTCCCAGCGCAGCCGGTCGATGCACATGCGCCGCCCGGCGCGGTCCGGTCCCCAGGCGTGGTATACGATCCACGTCTCCCCGCCAGCCGGCGACGCCACGAAGGAATTATGGCCGGGGCCGATCAGGCGGTCCGGCAAGGTACTCATCAACAGGGCACGTCCGCCCTCCTCCGGCCGCCGGTATGGCCCCAGCGGATGATCGGCCACCACCCAGCTGACCCCGTAGTTTTCCTTTTCCCAGGCGCCGCCGCTGTAGAAGCAGTAATAGCGGCCGTCGTGCTTCAGCACGGCCGCACCTTCCACCGTGTGCCAGTCGTACACCTTGCCGTACATCGTGCGCCGGTTCAGGAACAGGTGCCAGTCCTCGTGCGGCCGGTGCACCATGCGCGGCTTGCCTTCCAGCGTCGTCATGTCGAGCATGCGGTCGACCACGATGCCGGTGCCGACCCGGTGATCGTCTTCCAGCTCGAGGAAATCGACGCAGTAGAACAGGTACCACTGGCCGTCGTCATCCTTGAAGGGATGCGCGTCGATCGAGAACGGCTGGTCGGGCACCAGGACCCCGGCCGCCCCGGGGACGGCATCGACGAACGGCCCCGCCGGGTCGGTGCTGGTGGCCACGCGCAGTTGATGATCGCGCCCCTCGATGCCCTGCGCCGAGTAATACAGGTAGAACGTACCGTCGTGCCACGCCACTTCCGGCGCCCAGAAGTCGGTGCCGCCGGATGGCACCAGCGCATAACCGAGCGATTCCCAGTGCACCAGGTCCGGCGAGCGCAGCACCGGGAATGCGCGCCCGTCGGCGCCGCCCGGCGCCGTGCCGTAGGCATAGTAGAAGCCGCCGTGCCGCAGCACGAACGGGTCGGCGAAGGTGGCCGGATACACCGGATTCACATATTCGGTCATGCACTTCCTTTCAACGATCCTGGCTTGATCACAGCTTGAAGCGCACGCCGACGCCATAGGTCGTCGGCGTGTAGCGGATGTCGCGCGGGCGCGACGGATCGCCCACATAGCTTTCGTACTTTTCCTTTGTCAGGTTGATCGCGTCGAACTGCAGCGAGATGTTCGGCGTGATCTCGTACGACAGCGACAGGTCGACATAGGTGGATGCCTTGACGATGCGGTCCTGCAGGAAGCGCGGCTCGGCGATCTGCTCGACGTAGTCGCCGCGCCGCGTGGCGGCCAGGCGCCCGGTCAGGCCGTGTCCTTCGTACAGCAGCGCGAGGTTGTGGCTTTTCTTGGCCACGTCGATCAGGCGGGTCTTCGTCAGCACGTCGGAACTGGCGTCGAGCCGCGTTTCATTGTCGCCGTCGATCCACGTGAAGTTGTACTGGGCGCCGAAGCCGCTCCAGAATCCGGGCAGGAAGTCGAAGAACTTCTGCGTGCCGAATTCATAGCCCTTCAGCGTGCCCTTGCCGGAGTTCTGCGGCCGCGTCACGCGGTAGCGCTGGCCGTCGATGATTTCATCCTGCGTGTAATTCTGCAGGTAGCCGTCGATATCGCGGTGGAACAGTGCGATCTGCGCATAGCCGTTGTTCGGGAAATAGTATTCGAGCGTGGCATCGAGGTTGGTCGACTTGGTCGGCGCCAGCTCCGGATTGCCGGCACCGCCGGTGCCCGGCGCGTTGACGGTCGGCGGAATCAGCGACAGCGCGGGATTCAGACGCAGGAAGTCGGGCCGCGTCAGTGTCTTGCCGGCCGACAGGTGCGACTGCAGGTTGTCGCGCCAGCCGACCAGTGCGGAGATGCTGGGCAGGTAATTGTTTTCCGACGCGGACAGGCTGACCGGCGTGATCACATCGCCGATCCGGCTGGTGCCTTCCAGCTTGCGCTTCACGTGGATGGCGCGCACGCCGGCATCGCCGCTGATCTCCACGCCGCCCAGCGTGGCCTGGTAACGGCCGCTGAGATACACGGTCGTCGTGCGCTCGCGCTGCTCGAACAGCCGGCGCGGATCGTCCGGCACGCGCCCGGCCGGCATGCCGTAGGCGACGCGCACCTGGTCGGCCTCGTCGATCAGGAAGTCGCGCGACGGCGCGTAGAACTGGCCGCCGAGCCGGTCGATGCCCGGCACCAGGCTCTGGAACGATGGTCCGAACAGCTCCACCGGCGTCGGCCGCACCGCCGACCGCAGGTCGCTGGCCACCTCGCCGGAATGGTAGCCGGTCGAGCGCGACGACAGCCGCAGCCCGGCATTGATCGCGCGGATCAAGCCCCCACCCAGCTTGTAGGTCGCGTCGGTGCGCCACTGGGTCTGCTTGCCGAGCGATTCTTCCCAGTTCTGCACCAGCCCGCGCAGCACGAACGCATTCGGGTCGCGCAGCGGCGCCGCGCTGGTCGGCGTGGTCACCGAGGCATAGCCGCCGTGGCCATCGGCGCCGTAGGTGTAGACGCCAACGCTGGCGTTCGGGATCTGCTGGTCGACGATCACCGTGTCGTTGATGAATTTCGAGTGCGTGTAGGCGAGCGCAGAGGTCACGTCCCACGGGCCGTCGCGGAAGCGCAGGCTCATGTTCAGGTTGTGCGTGTTGGTGCGCTCCTTCACGCCCCAGGCGCTGGTGGCCACGTACGGGTCCCAGTCGTAGGCGCCGGGGCTGAACTGGGCGGCCGGCGCGTTGGCGGACAGGATCGGGCAGATCTGGCCTTCCGGCGTATCGCAGCCCCGGTCGCCCAGCACCACGCCGTTCAGGCGCGGCGCCCAGCCGACGATGCCCAGGATATAGTCGACTTCGTTGCGCGCACGGTAGCCCATGCCCAGGTATTGCGTGGTGAATTCCAGTTTCGGGTTGATCTTCCACTGGAAGGCGCCATGCGCCGAGAACCGCTCGCGGTCGCCGGCGTTGTAGATGCCGCCGACCTGCGGCAGGTTGCCGAGCCGGTCGCCGGGGTTCAGCGGCGCAACCGGCTGGTCGTCGTTCAACCGCACCGCGGTGCCGTCGGGGCTGACGGAAAAGATGCGGTCGGGCCGGTCCACCCACTGCACCGGGTAGCCCCAGTGTTCCTTGTTGTAGGCGAGATCCAGCAGCACGCCCATTTCGCCCACGCCGGTCTTCCAGCGATTACTGTGCAACACGCCGAGACCGGGGCTGTAGCGTGCCCTGGCCGCATCGCTGCCGTTGATCTCCTGCCGCCGGGCCTCCAGATAGCCGGTAGTCATCTGGCCCTGGTAGTCGAACGGCGCGCGCAGGCGGATATTGACGGCACCCGCGATGCCGCCTTCGGGCTGGTTCGGCGTGGCCGACTTGTAGACGTCCAGCCCGGCGATCGATTGCACGGGCAGGTCCTGGTACGACAGCCGCCGGCCGCGGCCCGTGAAGACGTCGTTGCCGTCGAGCGTGGTGACCACGTCCGGCAGGCCGCGGATCGTCACGGTCGACGTCTCGCCCCGGTCGCGGCCTACCTGCACGCCGGCGATCCGCTGCAGCGCGTCGCCGGCCGCGCGGTCGGGGAACTTGCCGATATCCTCGGCATTGATCGAATCGACGACCTGCGTCGCATCGCGCTTGATCTGCTCGGCCGAACGGATGCTGCGGCGGATGCCTGTCACCTCGACCGTGGCGATCGGCCCGCCCTGGACGGTGGCTGGAGCGGTGCCGGTACCGGCGCCGGTCGCCTGGGCCGGGGCGGACTGGCCGGACGTGTCCGGCGCCGCCTGGCCTGAGGCCGGTGCGTCAACCTGGGCGCCGGCCGGGTTGGCCGCCTGCGCGGCGGGCTCGGCTTGCGCAGGCGCCGTGACGGTTTCAGGGGTTTGCTGCGCGCCCGCCGCGCCGGCGGCCATCGCGCACAGCGCGGCGGCAATGGCGCGGCGCATCGGCGTCGTCGTCAGTGAAGAACTCATGGGCTGTCTCCGGTGTCTGGTCTTCGATAAAGCTTGTGCCAGGCCCTTGACGCTTCGCCTGGAGAAGCTGCTGCCTGATCATAGACACAAGCTTTATTCGATGCCAACGCGGTACGCCTGTCTGGTTGCGCCGATGCGACGCCTGGCAGCCTGTCGGACATGAGATCGTCGGCTGCTAGCCTTTCAGCCCCGTGGCGGCCAGCAACCCTTGCGTGACGCGGCGCTGGAAGGCAATGTAGGCCAGCGCCACCGGAAAAGCGCCGAGCAGCGCCGCCGCCATCAGTTGCGCGTAGCGCACGCCGAACGCATCGTAGGTCTGCGTCAGCCCGAGGGGGATGGTCATCATGTCGTTCGAGGTGACGATGATGAACGGCCACAGGAAATTGTTCCAGGCCGCGATGAAGGTGACGATCGCCATCGCCCACACGATATTGCCCGACATGGGCAGGTACACGCTCCACAGGACCCGCAGCGGCGATGCGCCGTCGAGCAGCGCGGCATCGCGGAAATCGTGCGGCACCGCGTCGAAGAACTGGCGGAACACGTAGATCACCACCGGCGACACCACCTGCGGCAGCACCACGCCGGCATAGGTATTGATCAGGCCAAGCCCGTTCATCGTGCGGAACAGCGGCACCAGCAGGGCCTCGAACGGCAGCAGCAGCGCCAGCATCGAGACCATGAACAGCAGGTTACGCCCGCGGAAGCGCAACTGGGAGAACGCAAAGGCCGCCATCAGGCTGATCGCCATCGTCACGGCCGTCACGGCCAATGCCACCAGCGCGCTGTTGAACAGCCAGCGCGGCACATTGCCGGCACCGAGCGTCTTCGTGAACGCCTCGACGGTCCAGCGCTGCGGCAGCAGGTGCAGCGTGGGCAGGATGGTTTCATACTCTGGCCGCAGCGATGTCGACAGTGCCCACAGCAGCGGCGCCACCCACAGCATCGCCAGCCCCAGCGCGGAGGCCACAGCGATCGCGGTCCAGTGCAGCGGCGTGTTCTTCATGCCGGTCCTTTCACTTTTTCTTCCTCAGCAGCACGGCCTGCAGCAGGCCGATCGCCACCACGATGAGCATGAACGCCATCGCCACCGCCGCCGCGTAGCCGGCATCGCTCTGCGTAAACGCCGTTTCGTACATGTAGTGCAGCGTGACGCGGGTGGTATTGAACGGCCCGCCGGTGGTCATGATGTAGGTCTGGCCGAACACCTTCAGGGACGCGATCAGCTGCAGCACCAGCGCGGTGACCGTCACCGGTTTCAGGGCCGGCCAGGTAATGTAGCGGAACACCGCGAAGCCGCGCGCGCCGTCCAGCGCGGCCGCCTCGTACTGTTCGCGGGGAATGTTGCGCAGGCCGGCAATGAACATCAGCATGTTGAAACCGACCGTCCACCAGATCGTCGCGATGGCCACCACCGGCATGGCCCAGCGCACGTCGGAAAACCAGGAGCGCTGCACGCCGAGCAGGTGGTTGACGATGCCGGAAGACGGCTGCAGCATCCAGTCGGCAATCAGCGTCATCACCGAGATCGGCAGCACGTACGGCAGGAAGAACGCACCCTGCAGCCAGGCACCCGCACTGCCATGCCGGTTCGTGAAATGGTCGACCAGCAGCGCCATCACGAGGCCCAGCGCGGTCAGCGGGATCACCGTCAGCAGGGAAAAATAAAAAGTGTTGCCGAGGGAAGACCAGAAGGACGGATCCTGCACCAGCGTGGCGTAGTTGGCCAGGCCGACGAATTCGCTGGTGCGCGTCAGGCTGCTCTCGGTCAGCGACAGGTACAGCGTCTGCAGCGCGGGCAACAGGAAGAACAGGATGAATGCCGCCATGAACGGCAACAGCAGCAGCGCGGCGGACAGCGTTTCGGACCGACCGCCTGTTTTCCCCAACTTTCCCGTCATCGCATCGCTCCCCTCACCGGATCGCTCCCATAGCGCATTCTTCCGCTTTCAATACCGCGGCGGGCGTTTCTTCAGCAGTCGCTGCGCTTCGCTCTCGAAACGGCGCAGCGCATCGGCGGGCGTCAGCTGGCCGGCCAGCGGCGCCGGCAGGAACTTCGAGGCGATCGCTTCCAGCGGCCCGGCCGCGCCCATGTACCAGCCGGGCGGGTCGTAGACGACATTGGCCGCCGCCGCGGCGTACTCGGCGTTCGGCATCAGCGCGCGGGCAGCCGCCGATTCGGCCACCGGCCGGTATGCCGGAATGTGTCCGCCTTCGGCCCAGCCGAACGAGTTGGTACTGACGTAGGCGATAAACTTCATCACCGCACGCGTCTTCGCGGCCGTCATCGGCCTGCCCTCGTTGGCGGGAATCGCGAAGCCGTGCGAATCGGCCCACGTGCTGGCGTTGCCGTACAGTTGCGGCAGCGGCGCGATGCCGTAGCGGAACCGGATCGTGCCGGCCTGCGTGCCACGCACCAGTTCCGGCACTTCCCACACGCCGTTGATCATGAAACCGGCGTTGCCGGCCATGAACTGGCTGGTCGATGCCGGATAGTCCTGGCCCGCCGTCGCGTACCCGGCCTGGAACCAGTGCGCGATCGCAGCCAGCGTGCGTTCGCCGGCCGGACCGTAGGCAAAGCGCCCGTCGGCCACCACCGGCAGGCCCTGCTGGGCCAGCAGCGACAGCCACAGCCGCCAGATCGCATAGGTGCTCTGGGCCGCTTCCATTGCCAGCCCCGCCTTGCCGGTCTTTTCCTTCACGGCGCGCAGCGCATCCGTCATGGCAGGCATGCCGGCGATGGTCTTCAGCTTGCCGTCCGCGTCCAGCAGGCCGGCCCGGCCGGCGAGATCCTTGTTGTAGTACAGGACCAGCGGATGCATGTCGAGCGGCACGGCGTAGGCATGGCCGCCGTATTGCGAGCGGGCCCACTGGCGCGGCAGGAAATCGCTGCCGCGCAGCCCGGCGGACGCCAGCTCGGCTGCGCTGACCGGCCGCAACACGCCGCCGCCGGCCAGGTTCGGCAGGCGCGACAGGTGGATCGTCGCCAGGTCCGGCCCTGCGCCGGCCACGCTGGCGGTGATCAGCTTCGTGTAGAACGGCTCGCCCCACTTCAGCGTGGTGCTTTCCACCCGCACCTCCTGCTGCGACGCGTTGAACCCTTCGATCAGCGCGCGCATGCGCGCGCCGTCGCCGCCGGACAGCAGCGTCCACATCTGCACCACCTGCGTCTCGGCACGCGCGGCACCGGCGCACAGCAGCAAGAGTGGACACAGCAGTGCAAGCGATCGCAGACGCGGCAGCCATTGCGCCGCGGCCCGCAGGCCGGCTCGCCTCATGTTTCGTCTCCGTGATCGTCGTTGTTATCGTCGGTATTATCGTTGTCGCCAGGGTGATCGTCAGGCCGCTTCGCTGGGCAGCCGGATGCCCGGCTCCGGCGCCGACATGCCCGGCTGGTCTTCCGGCCCGGCCGAGGCGTGCGTGGTTTCCGGCGTGGCCGGCAAGTCCGCGGCCTGCCCCCCCATCGGCGCCGGCTCGGGGATGCGCTTGCCGCGCCACAGTTCACTGTGGCCGAGCGGGTCCGTGTACCAGTCGTGCAGCCGCGCATCCGGCCCGCGGGTCGCCTCGGCCAGCGCCGCGATCGGCGCCTTCGGCACGCGCTGCTCCGTCAGCAGCCCGTTTTTTTCATGGAAGGTGTCCGTCAGCTGGGTATAGCAGAAGCCCGACAGCGGCCGGCAGCGGTGGATCGCGTCCATCAGCCGGCGATAGCGTTCCAGCAGTTCCTCGCCGTCGCGCGCCACCGAATAGCCCCAGCCTTTCGGATCGGCTTCGTCCATGCAGGCGATGCCGCCGAACTCTGAAAGGAACAGCGGCTTGCCGGTGCCCTCGAAGCCGTCGATCACGAGCCGGCGCCGCGCCGGGCGCACGTGCTCGAACGTGTACTGCAGTCCTTCGCGGGTGCCGTAGCGGGCGACCAGCTCTTCCGGATCGGCGTGGTAATCGTGGATGTTGACGAAATCTCCGCACGGCATTTCCCAGCCGTCGTTGCCGACCACCGGGCGCGTGCCGTCCAGCGCCCGCGTCATGTGGTACATCGCGCGCACGAAGTCGACCTGGCGCCGGTCGTGCATCAGCTCCGGCACGCCCCACGATTCGTTGGTCGGCACCCAGGCCACGATGGAAGGATGGGAAACGTCGCGCTCGACCAGTTCCTTCCACTCTTCCATCACGCCATGCACGGTTTCGCTGGAAAAGCCGTAGGCAGACGGCATCTCGGCCCATACGCACAGGCCCATCACGTCGCACCAGTACAGCCAGCGCGGATCCTCCGACTTCTGGTGCTTGCGCACGCCGTTGAAGCCGAGCCGCTTGATCAGCACCACGTCCTGCCGCAACTGTTCGGCCGAGGCCACCATCAGGCTTTCCGGCCAGTAGCCCTGGTCCAGCACCATGCGCAGGTAATACGGCCTGCTGTTGAGCAGGAAGCGGTCGCCGTCCACGGACACCGTACGCAGCGCCGTGTAGCTGATCACGTGGTCGAGCACCAGGCCGTCCGCCGCATGCAGCGTGATCTCGGCGTCGATCAGCTGCGGGCTTTCGGGGCTCCACATCCAGTGCGCGCGGGCGTCGTCAATGCCGGGGTCGGGCAGCTGGAACAGCCGCGAAAGCCTGCCTTCGAGCAGCATGCAGCGGTCCGACACCAGCACCTTGTCGCCCAGCCTGAGCACGACGTTGACGGTGCTGCCCGGCGCGTGGTGGGCCACGTCCGCGTCGAGCCGGATCTGCCACGTGAACACGTCCGCCGTCCAGCGCAGTTTCGCCACGTGCGAACGGGCGACTTTCTCCAGCCAGACGGTGCGCCAGATGCCGGTGGTGCGCGGGTACCAGATCGAGTGGGGCTCCAGCTCCCAGTCCATCTTGCCGCGCACCTTGTGCATGTCGTGCGGATCGTCCTCGGCCTGGACGACGATTTCCATGCAACGTCCGTCCAGGTAGCGCGTCACGTCGATCGAGAATGGCCCGTGGCCGCCCTTGTGCTGCATCGCGAAGCGGCCGTTGATCCACACGCGCGCGCGGTGGTTGACGGCACCGAAGTGCAGCTTGAGTCGCTCGTCGGGCGACGGCAGCAGATCATCGTCCAGCCCGACCACCCGGCGGTACCACACACGCCGGCGGAAGCCCCGGTCGTGCACGCCGCTGGCCGCCGCCTCGGGCGGGAACGGCACGATGATCGTGCGGTCGAACGGCACCTCGGCCGGTTCGTAATGCACGGCACCATCGTCCAGCATGGCCTGCCACGGTCCGTCCAGGTTCAGCCATTGGGTGCGCCGCAATTGCGGCCGGGGGTGATCCACGATCTCGTTCTCCTTGGGCAGGGCTCTCATCACGTTTGTCCTTATGATAAGTGGTTTATGTCCTGCACAGCGTCACGGTTGAGTTGCCGTGGCGCGCGCCTCCGGTGCGGCAGCCGCTGAGTGGGGCGGATACAACGCACTGACGCTGAGGGGCCCGAATGTGACCGCGCGGCCGCCGCCGCCCATCGCCACCAGGCCAAGCCGGACGGGCGCCCCGAGCCGGTGCGTCCATGTACCGCCGCCAACCCAGTCGCGGCCATCCTGGCTGGACCATGCGGTCCACCGTTCGCCCGCGTCCTTGCCGTCTCCGTCGCGCCGCCGGTCCAGCCGCAGCCACGTCCAGCCCCCTTGCGCCGCCGGTGTACCGGCCACCGTGTTGCCGTAACGCGGGTGATGGGCCGGCACCGGCTTGTGCTCCTTGCCGAATTCCACCTGGTGCAGGCCGGCGTTCGCCAGCACCGACAGTTTCACGTAATTGTCATCGTCCTTCATCGCCACGATGCCGGCCTGCACATGCGGACTGCAGCAGCCGTCGGGCGCATCGAGGCGCACCTTTGTCTCGATGCGCAGGTCGCCGGACGGCAGCGGGCGCGCCAGTACCGGCGCGGTGTTGGTATCGACATGCAGGTCGCCCGGCCGGGTGCTCCACGCCAGCCCTTCCGGCGTGGCGCGCCAGGCGCCGGAGCTGCGCAGCCAGCGCCATGGCCCGGCGGGGGGCTGCGTGAAGTCTTCGCGCCACAACAGGCGTACGTCGGCGCCGGTGCCCGCGAACGCCGGTGCCGGCCGCGCAGCGCCGGCCGATGTCGCCGAACTCGCCGGCGCCGGCAGTTCCCGGTCCGACGGCCCACGCCCTTCAGCGACCACCGGCCAGCCATTGGCCCAGTCGACCCGGTCCAGCAATGCGGGCCGCCGTGTCAGGCCCGGTGCGAACAGCGGGTCGCCGGTGTCGACGGCGTGATAGATCGTCCACCACTGCCCCGCGGCATCCTGCAGCACCGAATTGTGCCCGGCGCCGACCCAGCGGTTGCCGCTCTGGGCCAGCACCGGCGTGCCGCCGGCGCGCGGCGCCGCCATGTCCTTGCCCTGCCTGTCGAGGAAGGGGCCGAGCGGGCTGGCAGCGCGCCCCACATGCAGCGCATATCCCGTCAGCGGACCGGCGCAGCAGTCGGTGGCGGAAGCAAACAGGTAATACCAGCCGTCGTGGCGCACCACCTCCGCGCCCTCGTAACGGCCGGACGTGCCGACCCGGCGCGCTTCGCCCTCCACCGACAGGCCGTCCTCCGACAGGCGCTGGACGAACAGGCCGCCGCCATAGCTGCCGTAATAGAGCCAGCGCGTGCCGGCGTCGTCGATCACGACATCCGGGTCGAACGTCCAGTCGAACTTGCAACCATGCGCCGCGCGGCGCGGCCCGACCACTGGCTTGCCGCTGGCCTGCCATGGCCCGGCAGGCGAGGCGCTGCTGGCCACGCCGATCGAACTGTCGCCGTCGCAGCCCGGCTCGGGGCTGTACGCGTCGGCGGTATCGGTGATCGTGTAGTACAGCCAGTAGCGGCCATCGTGGTATTGCGGCTCGGGCGCCCAGAGCCAGGACTTCGGCGCGGCGGGCGCCGGCCTGGCCTCCGGAAAGGCGTCGGCGATCCAGTTCCAGTGCACCAGGTCGATCGAGCGGTAGATGGGAAGGAAGCGGAAACGGTAGCCATCCCCCTCCTTCTCGCTGCGGCTGACCGGGTCGGTGGTGCAGTACAGGTACCAGGTGGGTTGTGCGGCTTGCGGATCGCGCAGCACCGCCGGGTCGGCGCAGTTCTGCGCCGGCTCGCCGCTGGCCAGCGTGACCGGGAGCGGGTTATGGTAGACGGGAACTGGTTGCGCTTGCACAGCGGCCGCGATGGGGAGGACCGCGCCCAGGAGAAACAGGCTTGACCGCACTGGATGCTCCGATTTTCAAAAGGCGGACGTTAGCATGGCTGGCGCGCGGCTGGTGCACGGGTGGCGCGCTGGCCCGCGCGGTTGGCGAGCCCTCCGCCACGGCGGCCCACTGGCCGATCCGTTATTGTCGGGGAGGTCGGCGTGCGGACCCGTCCTTCGGTTAGTTGCAAATTACAGGTACATCACCGCGCTTGCAGCGCCTGCAGGGAATGACTGCAACTACGATCCGCTCGGACGCATCGCGGCATTCGGCAGGTGGAGCGCGCCGACAACAAACAAGGCCGGTTAGACTGGGCACGGAATACAGATCCCAACCCGTCACGCTCCTTCGCCATGTCACTTCATCAACTCGTATACCTGAGCCAATCCACCCGCAGACTCGACAAGGAAGAACTGGCCGCCCTCTGGGCGCAGGCCAAGGCCAATAACGCCAGGATCGATGTCACCGGAAGCCTGTTCTACAACGGCGGATGGTTCATGCAGGTACTGGAAGGCCCTGCCCCGACGCTGGCCTCGCTGTATGACAGGATCGGCAGGGATCCCCGCCACCACGACTTGCGCCTGCTTTATAACGAGCCGGCGGACTTCCGCACCTTCGTGCGGTGGACCATGAACATGACCAACCTGGACGAGCGGCAGGCCGACAAGTACCAGGAACTCATCGACATCGTCGAAGCGGCGAAGACGGGCCGCAAGATCTTCGGTGTATCGCCGGCGGTGACGTTGCTGAACTTCTTCAAGAGTTGATGCCATGACGAGGCCGGACACGCTCCATAGCAAGGCGGACAACCGGTTTGCGAGCCTGCCGGCGCCGGGGCTGCGCCCATGTAAAAAGGGCCGCCGGCGTGCCGGCGGCCCCTCTTCTATCCGGCGAAGCCGATCAGCGCACCGCGCCCGCGACAGCGACCGCCGTCATGTTGACGATGCGGCGCACCGTGGCGCCCGGGCCGAGTACGTGCACCGGCCTGGCGGCGCCCAGCAGCACGGGACCGACGGTAACGCCCTTGCCGCCCGTGACCTTCAACAGGTTGAAGGCGATATTGGCGGCGTCCAGCGACGGCATGACCAGCACGTTCGCTTCGCCCGTGAATCCCGGGATCACGCCGCCGGCCAGTGCGACGTCGCCCTGCACTTCGCCGATCACCGGCAGGTCCGGCGCCGCATGGGCCAGCAGCGCCCTTGCATCGCGCATCTTGCGGGCCGACGGGCGTTCGGAGGAACCGGCGGTGGAGTGCGACAGCAGCGCAACCTTCGGTTCGAGGCCGAAGTGGCGCACCTGCTCGGCGGCCAGCCGCGCGATCGCAGCCAGTTCCGGCGCGGTCGGATCGTCGTTGACGTGGGTATCGGTGATGAACAGCGTGTGCTTTTCCAGCACCAGCGCGTTCATCGTCGCCATCACTTCGGCACCCGGCGCCAGGCCGATGGTCGCGCGCACCTGCTCCAGGTGGGTGTCGATGCTGCCGCGCAGGCCGCAGATCACTGCATCGGCCTCGCCCGATTTCAGCAGCGCCAGCGCGTGGTCGGTCGAATCGGCGCTGCCAGGATCGGCCAGCGTGAAGTCGGTGCCGCGCTTCAGGCGCAGGCCGGCGGTGGCGATCGCCTTTTCCACCTTGTCGGCGGAACCCACCAGCACCGGCTTGGCCAGGCCTTCATCGACCACGGTCTGCACGGCGCGCAGCACGCGCTCTTCGTCGCCCTCGGCGTACACCACGCGCTTTTGCGCGGCCTTGGCAGCCGTGAACAGCGGCTTCATCACGAGACCGGTGTGGTAGACCTGCTGCTCCAGCTGGGCGCGGTAGGCGGCCAGGTCGGCGATCGGCGTGGTGGCCACGCCGGATTCGGCCGCCGCTTTCGCCACGGCCGGCGCGATCGCGGCGATCAGGCGCTGGTCGAACGGCTTCGGAATGATGTAGTCGGGGCCGAAGGCCAGCGTCTGGCCGGCATAGGCGGCAGCCACCGTTTCGGATACTTCGGCCTCGGCCAGCGCGGCGATCGCCACCACGCAGGCCTGCTTCATCTCCTCGGTGATGCGGGTGGCGCCGCAATCGAGCGCTCCGCGGAAGATGTACGGGAAGCACAGCACGTTGTTGACCTGGTTCGGGTAGTCCGAACGGCCGGTGGCGATGATGCAGTCCGGCCGCGCGGCCAGCGCGACTTCCGGACGGATTTCCGGTTCCGGATTGGCCAGCGCCAGGATGACGGGACGATCGGCCATCGTCTTGACCATCTCGCCGGTCAGCACGCCGGCCGTCGAGCAGCCCAGGAACACGTCGGCACCGCGCACGATGTCGGCCAGCGTGCGGGCATCGGTATCCTGCGCGTAGCGAGCCTTGTTGGCTTCCATATTGGCTTCGCGGCCCTGCCAGATCACGCCGCGCGAGTCGGTCACGTAGACGTTCTCGCGGCGCACGCCCAGGCCCACCATCATGTCCAGGCAGGCGATCGCCGCGGCGCCGGCCCCGGAAGCGACCAGCTTGATGTCGCCGATGCGTTTGTTGGCGACCTTCAGCGCGTTCAGCAGCGCGGCGCTGGAAATGATCGCGGTGCCGTGCTGGTCGTCGTGGAAGACCGGAATGTTCATCCGTTCGCGCAGCTTCTTCTCGATATAGAAGCACTCGGGCGCCTTGATGTCTTCCAGGTTGATGCCGCCCACCGTGGGTTCGAGCATCGCGATGGCTTCCACCAGCTTGTCCGGGTCGTTCTCGGCCAGTTCGATGTCGAACACGTCGACGCCGGCGAACTGCTTGAACAGGCAGCCCTTGCCTTCCATCACCGGCTTCGAGGCCAGCGGGCCGATATTGCCCAGGCCGAGCACCGCGGTGCCGTTCGAGATCACGGCCACCAGGTTGGCGCGCGACGTGTATTCGGCGGCGGCGGCCGGGTTGGCGGCGATCTCCTCGCAGGCATAGGCCACACCCGGCGAGTAGGCCAGCGACAGGTCGCGCTGGTTCGACAGGGGTTTCGTTGGCACCACCTCGATCTTGCCGCGGGTGGGGAAACGGTGGTATTCCAGCGCGTCCGCGCGCAACTGCTGCTCGCGGCGTTCGTCCTTGTTTTCGTCGTTGTATGGATTCGACATTGCAATCTCCTTCAGGCCGCCCATCGCGCCGCCATGCGGCGGCGCCGGGCGAATTGGTCATAAAGCACAGTGATCGGCTATCGCGATATCAAAGTGACACGGTATGCGGAACCGTCAATATTACCCTGAAGTGGAGGAACGCGTGAGCGGCCCTTTTGGCACGATCGTTCGATTTGACGGGCGTTCGGCCAAACGAAACACGGCGAAATCGCTGATCCGCTGTCGCGACAGCGTGGTGCGAAAACCGAACAGGCCCGCGCCGATCCGCTCGCGCGCGGCGAAATACTGCACGTTGTCGACATACAGCCGGGTGCCGGCGCCATCGACGACGATGCGCACCCGGTACGGGTGATTGGCACGCAGCAGGTATGGACTGTCGGTATATTCCTGCAGCAGTATCCGTTCGCCGCTGCCGTCGTAGCGCCGGAAACGGGTCGTGGCATTGTAGTTGCCGCCGATGCCGGCATAGAACATCGGTACCCGGTCGTAGTCCGACAGCTTGCCGGACAGCGGCCGTGTCATCTTCGCCTGCCAGAACATGTTCATGTCCGACACCCGGTCGTGCGGGTTGCCTTCGTCCAGCACCGTGCAGGTGTAGGCGATCTCGTAGTGGCCGTCGAGCGGCTCGGTCAGCCACACGGTCAGGCCGGCGCGCGTGTCGAGCAGCAGCGCGCCATCCTTCACCGTCACGACGTCGCGCGGATCGCCCTGCTCCGCTTCGACGCGCCAGCGCCGCCGGTCGAAGGTGCTGAAATCGTCGCGCAGCAGCAGCGTGCCCGGCGCGCCGGCCCGGGCATCCAGCGCCAGCAGGCCCAGCGCGCCAAGCCCCCATTGGGCGGCGCCATTGGTGGAGATGCGCGGCGCCTCGTCGATATCGTTCAGCACCGCCGGCCGCGCGACCCGCCGGACCGCGAAATCGGCCTCGCGCAGCCCGGCCTTGCCGGCCTCGAACAGGCTCCACGCCTGCGCCATCAGCGTCCGCGTCTCCGCCTGGCTGCTCCCCTGCGCCGCCGCGTAGCCGAGCAGCCGGGCATGGCCCTGCGACAGGTTCAGCTTGCCGAGTTCCTGCCCCAGTTCGGCCTTCTGCACGGCGGGTGCGGCGTTGTACAGCCGGCAGTACTGCAGCCACGCGGCGCGGAACGCCGGTTCCGGCAGCGTACGCAGCAGTTCGGCGCAGATCTCCGTCAGCCCGAACACGGCCGACAGGTGCGAGACCGAGATCTTGTCCGAGTCGCTGATGCGGAACGCGCCGGTATCGAGGTTCATGATGGCGCTGCCGGTGAATAAGCCGCGCGGCTGCGCGGCGATCGTGGCCATGCTGGCCAGCAGCCTGTCGCGCCACGCCTTGTCGCCGGTGCGCTCCCATGCCGTGAACCACGCGCCGGCGATGGCGCCCCAGTCGGTGCCGAAGCCCACGCTGGCCTCGTTTGCGCCCGTCGCCAGCCGCTGGCCGATCTTGCGGCCCGGCGCGATGTCGCGCAGTCGCAGCACCGCATCCCGCTGTTCCGTCAGCAGGTCGCCGATGCGCTCGTCGGCCGTCAGGTAATACATGAAGCGCCGGTTGATCGCCGTGGAAATGCGCAGCTGCTTTGCGCTGTCGCCCCAGTGCTGCACGCCATGCCGCGTGCCCAGCAGGCTGAATGGGCCGATGTGATGCACGTCCACCTCGCCGGTGTGCCGCGTCATCGCCTCGGCCAGCCGGAACGCGTCGGCGCGGCCCGAATGCAGGAAGTAATGCCATAGCCAGATGTCGGTGGACAGTTCCGAATTGTCCCAGGCGAAGCCGCCGACGTCGTAGCGCCACTGGTGGCGGCGCGGATCGTAGGTGTGCATCACGTCGCCGTAATCCCAGAAGCCGTACCAGCGGCGCTGCTCGACCTGCCCCTGGTAGTAGTCGAACAGCGCCGCCAGCCGCGCTTCCAGCGGTGCCGCGCGCACGCCGCCCCGCCCCTGCGGCGCCCAGTAGTCGCTGAACACGCCGGCCGCGTACAGCCGCTCCGGCGCCGCCATCAGCCGCGGCGGCCGGGCGATGCGCGCGCCGATCGCGGCCAGCCCGGCAGCCGGCGGCGTGGCCGGCAGCAGTTGCAGTTCCAGTTCGCTGGTGCGCGCGATGCCGTACGGCGTACCGAAGCCGGGCTCGTAGTCCTCATAGGTGATGTCGAGCGCCGCCCGCTGCTTCGCATGGGTGTCCTGGCCCATGCCGTCGTGGAAGAAGCGCAGCTGCATCGGCGGCGCTTCCGGCGCCCACAGCCACAGCGTGACCGCGCAATCGTCGCCGGCGGCCCCGGCGATGTCGATCTGGCCCGGATGGCTTTGCCAGAAGTTGCGTACGCCGAACGCCACGCCGCCCTTCGCGCCGCCGACATAGGCGGTACCGCCGGCCCGCGTGCCGCTCCCGGCCGGGATCCAGCCGTGGCCCTTCGCGGTACGCTTGGCGATCGTGAATCCGTCGGCGTTCGGCTGCAGCAGCCGGTAGTCGCCGAAGGCGGGAACGTACTGCAGGCCATCGCGCACCGCCTGCGGCAACTGTTCCACCGGCGGCAGCGGCAAGCCGGCCACCTGCAGCGCGGCGTTGTCGTCCCCCACGTCGCGCCGCAGGCCTGTCAGGCTGCGCACGCTCTCGGCGAACACCCCGCCGGCGGCGGACGTGAAACGCACGTGGCGATCGTGCGGCGCCCCGTCCGGCGCCGTGCCGAAGCGCAGGCCGATGCCGCGCACGTCCAGTTTCGCCGGGTCGACGTCGATCACGAAGGTATGCAGCACGCGGATCGTATCGCTGTCGCGGTGGAATTCCAGCCGCAGCGTAAACGGCAGCAATGCGGGCAGCAGTGCGGCCTCTTCACCGGCGGCACCGTCCGCGCGGTGCGTGCCGGTCAGTTTCAGCACCGCGCGCACCGGGCCGTCCTGCTCCACCTGCACCTGGGCGATATCGCCCTGCCAGCGCTGCCGCCGGACCGTCCCCCCTTCACCATCGCCGATGCCATCGTTCACGGTATCGGTCAGCAGCACCAGCTCGCCGTCGCGCAGCAGCGTGTGGCCGGCCAGCGCAACGCCGCCGAGCACTTTGCGGCCCTTGCCCGGCACGCGGGCACGCAGCTTGCCGGTATCGATGACGAAGCCGGCGCCATCGCGGCTCACCATGCCGGCGGCGGCCGGCGAGGCGGGCCCCGGCTGCAGGTCATAGCTGTCGGCCGGCGCGCCGGCACCGATCGCGTGGGCGCTCCATTTCACGGAACCATCCGGCCAGAAGGCCAGGGGCCACGACTGCAGGGGTGCTGCCGCGCCGCCGGCGCTGCGCAATGCGAAGCCGCTGTCGCGCGGCACCTGCCCCTGCGGCCACGGCACGCCGAACGTGGCGCCGGCGAAGCTGGCGGGCGGCTCGCCGTCGAGCCAGCGCAGGGTGGTCGCGCCGACCGGCATGGTGGTGGTGGCGCCGGCGGCGCGCGCCGGCAGCATCGTCATCGCCGGTGCGCCAGCCAGTAGCGCGGTAAGTTTCAGCAGGTTGCGGCGGTCCATCGGTCTCCTTTGTTGTGTAACGTTATGTATCAGTAGCGGTATGCAAGCGACACGCCAAGTGTACGACGTTCGCCCAGCCAGCCGGCAACCGAACCGTATTCTCCGTTCGCAAGACGCTTGTAGTAGGTCTTGTCGAATGCATTGTTCAGCCACACCGACGCGCTCCATTCGCCGTCGCCCACCCTGCCTTCGGTACCGGCCGCGAACGAAGCAAGCCCGTAGCCGGGCACCCGCGTGAAACGCGACGTGTCGACCGTGCCGAACATCCAGCTGCGATAGGCGTAGCGGGCCGAGACGAAGGACCGCAGGCCATTGTCGCCGGTCCAGCCGTAGCGCACGCTGGCGTTGGCGGTCAGCTTCGGCGCGTTGAACACGCGCGCGCCGGTCAGGTTGCACGATGGCGGCGGGTTTGGCGCCAGGGTGACTTCGGGCGGGCAGCGCGCATTGTCGTAGTGCGTGTAGTACGTGTCGTTCCATACGGCCGCCGCGTCGACGCGCCAGTTGCGGTCCGGCGCCCAGCGCGCGCTGGCCTCGGCGCCGCGCGAGATGAACGTGCCGGCGTTGAGCAGGTAGACCTGCTGGTCGTCGGGATTGTAGCCCTGCGTCTGGAAGTCGCCGATCTCGGTCAGGAACAGCGCGCCCTTCAACGCCAGGCGCTCGTCCGCCAGGCTGGCCTTCACGCCCACTTCTCCGGTTTTCGTTTTTTCCGGCCTGATGTACAGCGAATCGAGGCCGGCCTGGCGGGCCGCGCCGGCCGAGATGTTCAGGCCGCCGGACTTCTCGCCGTACGAGGCGGCGGCATAGGTGCTCCAGCCTGGCGCCGTGCGCCAGGTGGCCGTCAGCGTGCCGGAGGGCAGCGTGTGATTCTCTTCCAGGTAGCCGGAATTGAACGGCACGCGGTTGTAGCGGATGAAGCTGCCGCCCTTCTTCTGCACGTTGGCGCGCACGCCGGCCGTGATGTCGACCGAGTCGCCCACGTGCAGCGTGCCCTGCGCGAACGGCGACAGCATGCGGTCGCGCAGCAGGCCGAGGCGGATGATATCGAGGTTGCGGAAGGCCGTGCTGTCCAGCCACAGCGCCGGCACCGTGGTGTTGGCGTAGCGCGTATGGGCCAGCGTTTCGGCGTGCTGGCCCAGGTAAGTCAGGCCCAGTGCGTATTCGAGGGGGCGGCCGGCGGGCGAATCGAGGCGCACTTCCTGCGACCAGGTCTTGTCGCGCACCTCGGTGCCGGTATTCGAATAGACCTGCACCGACAGGCCGTCGGCCATTGTGGGCTGCGAATGGAAGTAGCGCAGCGACGTGACCGAGCGCAGGCGCCAGCCGCTCTCCAGTTGCCATTCCGCCAGTGCGGAGACGCCGCCCTGCACCACGTGGATGCGGTTCTCGTCATCCAGGTCGACGTTCGGGCCGAACACCACGTTGTTGCCCGCCGCGGCGGAATGCGCCAGGTACGTGTCACGGCCGTTGACCGCATGCGTCGCCAACAGCACCGCGGTCGGTGCGCTGTTGCTGTTGTTGTAGTCGGCGGACAGGCGCAGCGTGAATTTCTCGCCGCCACGATACAGCAGCTGGCCACGGGCGCCGTTCGACGAGCCGCCGTTGAGCGCGTTGCCGGTGCGGATATTGGTGACCGCCCCGTCCGAATTGCTGCGCACGACGTTGACCCGGCCGGCCCAGTTCTGCGACAGCGGGCCGGAAACCACGCCGCGCACGCGCTGGTAGCCGTGCTGGCCGGCCGATACCGCGATGCTGGCCTCCGGCACGAAGGCCGGCGATTTCGTCGTGATGTTCACCACCCCGCCGGTGGCATTGGCGCCGAACATCGTGCCCTGCGCCCCGCTCAGCACTTCGGCCTGGGCGATGTCGCCAAGGCTCGACAGCATGCCGGGACGGGCCAGGTAGACGCCGTCCAGGTACACGGCCACGCTGCCCGGCATGCCGATGTTCGAGTCGCCGCTGGCCTGCCCGCCGCCGTCGCCGATGCCGCGGATCGTCACCTGCATGTCCGACGGGTCGGTGCTCTGGATGTTCAGGCCCGGCACCAGTTGCTGCAGTTCCTCCAGCGTGGTGACATTCTGTTCGTCGAGCTCGGAACCGCTGATGCGGTAGGACGACGTGGGCGTGCGCTGCGGATCGTCTTCCAGGCCGCCACGGCTATCCTGGCGCGTAGCGCTGACGGTGACAGTCGCCATGGCCGCAGGCGGCGCCGCCGCGGCGATGACGGGTGTGGCAGGCGTGGCCGGCGCCGACACCTTCAGCAGCGGTACCGCCGCCGGCGCTTCCGGCTTCGCAATGGCGCGGCGCCGGATCGTCAACGCCCCGCCGCTGCCGCTGGCCAGCTCGAAGCCGCTGCCATCGAGTGCGCGGGTGATCGCCTCCGCTGCGCTGTAGCGGCCGACGACGGGCGCCGAGCGCGCCCCGCCCAGCTGGCGCGGATCATAGGCAAGCGCCACGCCGGTGTCGGCGGCGATCGACAGCAGCGTCCGTTCCAGCGGGGCGGCCGGCAACTGGTAATCCTGGCGCCCGGCCTGGGCCTGGGCGTGAAAGGGAGCGAATGCGGGAAGAGTGGCCAGCACGGCCATGGTCATGGAATGCTTGTGCAAGGGATACCTCATTGAAGTCGTTGGTATTCACCTTGTGGAACGAGATGCGCAAAGCGTCAGCGCGAACCGAAAATATTTTTATTCGATGACCGTCAGCAGGCCGTACCGCGCCACCCGTACCGGCAGCACGCCGGCAAGCTGGCGCAGCGCGCCCGCCAGATCGGCAAGCCGGAATACGCCGCTGACGACGTGGCCTGCCGCTGCGCCGCGCACCTGCACGATGCCGCGATGGTAGCGGCCGAAGGCTTCGGCCAGGTCGGGCAGCGGCAGGCGATCGGCCACCAGCATGCCGCGGGTCCACGCGGCGGCGGCGTTGAACGACAGCGGCGACGCATGCGCCCCGGTACCGTCGAACGTGTATGCAGCGCCGGATGCGAGGGCGACAGGCGCGCGGCCCGCCAGCCGCAGCAATGCGCCAGCACCGCGCACGGCAACGACGCCGCGCCGCCCCAGCCGCCCGGCACACAGCTCGGCGCCATCGCAGACGATATCCGCGCCCGCCAGCGACACGGCGAGCGGTCCGCGTGCCCGCACCAGCATCTGGCCCTGGCGCAGGTGCAGGTGCGGGCGGCTGGCGCCGGCAGGCCCGCCCGGGGCCACGTGCGCCACGGCGTCGCGGAGATCGATGCGCGTTGCCGCATCGAAGCGCAGTGCGGATCCGTCGGCCAGCGTGGCCGCACCGTGCTCGCCGATGGCGCTGCGCCAGGTGGCGTCGTAACCCAGTTCGTGGGCCAGTTTCCACCCGCCGGCACCCGACACGGCCAGCAGCGCCATGCCGAAGCCGGCGCGCAGCGCGCGGCGGCGCTCCTCCACCGGATGGCGCAGCGCCCGCGCGACGGCCATGCCGCCGCCCCCGTGCCCCGCCATCTGCCCCAGCCGGCGCTGCAGCGATGCCCACGCCGCCGCGTTCTCCGGCGCGTCGTCATGCCATGTGCGGAATGCGTCCGGCACGCGTGGCTCCGCCGCCGGGTCGCGCAGCCGCACTTCCCAGCCGATGGCCGCGCGTTCGGCGCGGCTGCGCGACGCGCCGCTCATGCCGCGGGCCAGCAGGCGGCCAGCGCCCGCGCCACGTACTTGCGCACCATGCTGACCGAGACGCCGAGGCGCAGCGCGATCTCGGCATAGCCGAGCTCCTCGAACTGGCTCAGGATGAAAGCCTCACGTGCCTTGGGCGGCAGTGTCGCCAGCGCGGCATCGATGCGCACGATCTCCTCGACCGTCATGCATACCTCCTCGGCGGAAGCGCCATGCCCTTCCGGCCGCAGCGCCAGCTCGGCCAGCCACGCGCGCTCCAGGTCGCGGCGGCGCCAGAATTCGTATGTGAGACGGCGCGCGATCGTCGTCAGCAGCGCCCGCGGCTGGCGGATGTCGCGCACGTCGTCGAGCGCGGCCAGTTCGGTGAAGGTGGAGGCGGCCAGGTCTTCGGCATCGTTGCGGGAACCCACCAGCCGCTGCACCGTAGCGGTCAGCCAGCCGTAGCTGCGCCTGAATTCACCGCCCAGGAAGGCATCGCGCAGCGCCAGGAGTTCATTGGATCGGGGTGCGGCGTTCATCGTTTCGGTCATTGGCAAGAGCGCGGCACATGCCGGTGCATGGCCGCGTCGCCAATATAGAGGGACTGACAACGAAACTGAACGAAGCATTCCGACTATGCTTCGTTGGAATTCACCGTTACATATCAGGGGTGAACAGCCGGGGACAGCAAAAAGCCGGAGCGGCGAACGATCGCGGCTCCGGCTGCGCAGCGGGTGCTGGGCGGGGCTGATCCCTGTTCAGTGATTCGGCAGCTTTTTCGCGGCCAGGTAAATCCCGTACAGGGCGGACAGGCCGACCAGCGCATACACGATGCGCGACGCGGTCGTCTGTTCACCGAAGATCGCGGCCACCAGGTCGAACTGGAACAGGCCGACCAGCCCCCAGTTCAGGCCACCCACGATCAGCAGCACCATCGCGATCCAATCCACGGCATTCAAGGCCTTGTGCGCGACCACGTCGGCCGAGCCGGTATTCATCGTTGCCATCAGCTACTCCTCGAATCAGGTTGCAGGGACCCGCGGATGCGGGCAGGATTCATTGTAGGCAGACCGTCGATGCAATTCAGTCGGAGAGCAATCCTGCCCGGTGTAGGATCAGGCCTAGATTCGAGGTGGAAACGAACGAAATGGCGAAGGGGTGCTGGAGGGAAGGCGGAAAGGCAGGCGCAAAGGCAAGCCGAAGAACAGGCGGAAGGCCTGTCGGTAGCCGGGGGCCGGCTCAGCGGGGATTACGACGGCGTTCGCCATGGCGGTGGAACTGCGGCGCACACAGGACGCGCAGCGCGATGTCGCGCGGCACGCCAGCGCGCTGCATGAATTCCAGCGCAGGATGGATCCCATCCTCCTCGACAATTTTCAATGCATCGTCCACGCGCGCAGCCGTCGTTGCGTCAGCGCGCGACCGCTTTGTGCCGCGTTCCGCCATGATGCCTATCCAGTTCAAGAAACCCCAAATGGTACACCAACCCGCAACCGCGTGGCGTTCGCGAAGTTGTCTTTTTTTCACGCTCGAGGCCGCCGGTCAGCTGCCGCTCGCATTCCCGCTGCCCATCAGCTGCTCAACGACCGGCGCAGGTCGTCCAGCGACGCCGGCTTCGTCAGGTGCAGGTCGAATCCCGCGGCCTCAGCCCGCTCGACATCGCCCTTGCGGCCATAGCCGGTCAGCGCCACCAGCCGCAAGGCACGCCCCGATGCGGCCTCGCGCAATGCCGCGGCCAGCGCGTAGCCATCCATGTCGGGCAGGCCGATGTCGAGCAGCGCGGCATCCGCCGGCCTGTCGCCATAGGCGGCCAGCGCTTCATGGGCGGTGTGCGCCACCTGCACATCCAGGCCGATGTGGCGCAGCATCTGCGCACTGGCGCATGCCGCGTCCTCGTTATCGTCCACCAGCAGCACGCGCAGGCCCTGCGCGACCGGCACCTGCGGTGCCTCCACAGGCGCCGGCCGCCGCGACGCCAGCGGCAGCAGTACTTCGAAGGTGCTGCCCTGCCCCAGGCCCGGGCTGTGCGCCGTCACATGGCCGCCGTGCAATTCGACGATCTTGCGTACGATGGCCAGCCCCAGCCCGAGGCCGCCGGTACGCCGCGCCAGTTGCTGGGGTGCCTGGTAGAACGGTTCGAACACCCGCGCCAGCAGTTCCGGCGTCATGCCGGTACCGCGGTCGCTGACGGCCAGGCGCGCCATTTTTCCATCGCCGGCGGACACTTCCGACAGCGTGACGGCCGCTTCGCCGCCGCCGAACCGGCCGGCATTCGACAGCAGGTTGCCGAGCACCTGGGCCAGCCGGCTGTCGTCGCCGGCCACCCACAGCGTTTCCGGTGCCTGCAGCGTCACACGCAGGCCGCTCGCCGCGGCCACCGCCTGCCGCGCGATATCGGCCAGGTCCACCGGCCGCAAGTCCAGCTCCAGCTTGCCCGAGGCGATGCGCGATACGTCCAGCAGGTCGTCGACCAGCCGCTTCAGGTGCGCCACCTGGCGCCGCAGCACGGCGCGCTCGCGCTGGGCGCCGGGGTCGCCGCGCAGATCCATCAGGTCCAGCGAGGCGACGATCGGGCTGAGCGGATTGCGCAGCTCGTGCCCGAGCACCGCCAGGAACTCGTCCTTGGCGCGGCCGGCCTCGCGTGCGTCGGCCAATGCCTGTTCCTGGGATGCCACGGCCCGCTCCAGGGAAGCCAGCAGGTCGGAGCGCTCGTGCTCGTGCCGGTCGCGCGCCGCCGCCGCCGCGGCCAGGGCCTGGCCCATCTGTTCGATCTCGCGCACGCGCGACGTCTCCACCGCCACCGGCTGGCCGGCACCGAGGGCGGCCGCCCCCTGCACCAGGCTGTCGATACGGCGCACGATGCGGCGTGCCAGCAGCGAAGCCAGCGCGATGCACGCCACCAGCGTGAGTGCCAGCCCGGCCGCGTACACGACGGCGCCGCGCAGCAGCGGCGAACGCAGCGACGCGGTCGGCGCACTGACGACCACAGACCAGCCCCAGCGCGACGAGGTCGTGAACGCGGTGCGCACCGCGACGTTCTCGATCGTGTACGAATCGCCGGTGCCTTCCGTGCCGGAACGCAGCAGGCGTTGAAGGCCGGCGCTGGCCATGCCGCCCAGGTAGCGTTCGTGCTCGCGCGACCGCGCCACGCGCCGCCCGTCGGCGTCCATCACGGCGATCACCCAGTCGTCCGGTGCGCGCTGGCGCCGGATCACGTTGACGATGCGGTCCGGCGCGATCACGGCGGACAGCACGTAACGGCCGCCGGCCAGGTCGACGGGAACGCGCACCGGAAACGCCGCCCGGCCCCCAGCGCCGCGCACCACGCCGCCGGCGACCGGTACGCGCCGGGCAACAGCGCGGGCCAGGCTGGCGGGATCGGCCACCGGCGCGGGCGCCGCGCCGAACGGCACCATCGTGCGGAACAGGGAATTCCCGGCCGCGTCGGACAGGATGACACCCAGCCACTGGGCCTGCGCCCTGGCCTGCTGTGCCGCCATGTCATGGAATGCCCGCAGGTCGCCGCCACGCGCCACCGGGGAACTGGCGATGCCGGCCAGCGCCGCCGCCGCGCCGTCATGCTCGGCATCGACGGCCGACGACAGCGCCCGCGCCAGCTCGAGCATCGAACGGTCCTGCTCGCGCTGCTGCACGTCGGCGGCCGCCATCAGGCCCCAGCTGCCGAGCAGTGCCAGTGGCAGAAAGCCGATCGCCGTCAGCAGGAGCAGCAGATGGCGCAGGCTGAGCGTGATGCCGCGGCGGTGGTGCATGGGTCGGGCCCGGCTAAGGAAAGGCCCGATTATAACGGGCATCTTCCGGGGCGGCCTTCCGCCGTCCGGCTTTCAGGCTGCTGCCAACTGGCTCTTCCGGTATTCCAGCGGCGCGCGGCCTGCCAGCGCCGAAAAGGCCCGCGTCAGGTGCGCCTGGTCGAAGAAGCCCAGCCGCTGCGCCAGCGTCGCGAGGTCCGGACACACTGGCGCCGCCAGCAGCGCGGCCGCCTCCTGCAGCCGGTAGCGCTGCACCACCCACTTCGGCGGCACCCCCACGTACTGCTGGAACAGCCGCTGCAGGCCGCGCTCCGGCAGGCCGGCTGCCGCCGCCAGCATGGCGACGGAAATGGGGCCGTCCTGCGCGGCGGCGGCGTCGAGGGCGCGTTGCGCCAATGCCGCGCGGGGATCCGGGCGGGCCGCCGCGGCGGCCGGCGCCAGCAATGCCAGTACCTGCTCGACCATTGCGGCGTCGTCGCCGGCACCCAGCACCTGCCGCTCGGCAGCGGCCGTATCGATGCCGAAGACCTGCTCCAGCGGCACGATCCTGCCCGTCAGCGACGCGGCTGCCCCCTGCCACCATGGCTGCAGGCCGCCGGCGCGAAAACGCACGCCCAGCGCCCGGCCGCGGCCCGACAGGCACTTGTCGAACGGGCCGCGCACGACGCCGTGCAGCGCGCTCGCGCCCGATTCGAATACCAGGTGCGCATGCGGATAAGGCAGCACGCGCTGCACCTGGGCCGGCGCGCCCTCCAGGTTCCACTCGACGATCCACAGGTAATCGACGAACGGCGCAAGCACGGACGGCGGCGGCAAGCGCCGCAAGCCGAAGCGGCGCGGCATCGCCCCCGGGTCCAGGATACCTTTCGGCAGGCCGCTGCCCACGTTTCCCTGCGTGTCGCTTTTTTCCAATCCGCCTCCGCCGCCGCCCGTTATAGTCGCGCCATTATCAATCGAAGGAGAATGCCATGCAAACCATCGCCGCCCTTGCCCTGGCCGCCGGGCAGGCCGCCGCCGCGGGACAGGCCATCGAAGCGAGCGGCACGTTCGAGGTGAAGATCACCCCCGTCCCCGCGCCAAGCGCCGCCGCGGACGACACGCGCGGGCGCATGACCTTCACGAAGACATTCCAGGGCGCCCTGGCCGGTGCCGCCGAGGGCGAGATGCTGACGGCCGGCGCGCCGGGCGCCGGCAGCGCCGGCTACGTCGCCCTGGAGCGCTTCACCGGCAGCCTCGACGGCCGGCGCGGCAGTTTCGCCATGCAGCATTCGGGCACCATGCACGCTGGCCGGCAGGACCTGGCGATCGCGATCTCGCCGGGGTCGGGCACCGGCGAACTGGCAGGCATCGCCGGTACCGCGACGATCCGCATCGAAGGAAAGCAGCACTTTTACACCTTGCGCTATACCCTGCCGGCACGCTGAGCGGCGGATGCAACATCGGCGTACATAAACAGGAATGATTCTCATTACTGGCGGTTGTCGCCTATAATGCCAGTCACCCGAACCTCCGCCGCTACCGCCGTGCCCCGCGCCGCCGGTACGGCGTGTCAACCGCCCATCATGAAACGCGACTCCCTGCCCGCCGGCGTCATCTCCGCCACCATCCCGCCCCGCCGTCTTGCCCTGCCGACCTGGAAGCAGGTGTGGTTCCAGCTCCACTGGTTCATCGGCATCACGGCCGGCACGGTACTGATCGTGATCGGCCTGTCCGGCGCGCTGCTGGTGTTCAAGGACGAGATGCTCGACCTTGCCAACCCTGGCGTGCGCCACGTTCCCGTGCAGAACGCACCGGTGCTGGCCCCGCAGCAGGTGGCGCAGGCGGTGCGCGCCGCCCACCCGGAGCGCCGCGTCACCTCGGTGATCGTGTATTCCGAACCGGGCAGCGCCGCCCGCGTCGGCCTGGCGGCGCTGCCCGGCCAGCCGCGCGGCGAGTCGGTCTACGTGCACCCGTACGCGGGCACGATCCAGCCGGAACTGGCCGGCGAGGCGGCATTCGAATGGATCGAATTCCTGCACCGCTGGCTGCTGCTGGGGCGCGAGGCGGGCAAGCCGGTCACCGGCACGCTGGCGCTCTGCCTGCTGGGGCTGGCGCTGTCCGGGCTGTACCTGCGCTGGCCGCGCAACGCCCGCAACTGGCGCACCTGGCTGGCCATCGACACGCGCCTGAAAGGCCGTTCGTTCCTGTGGGCGCTGCACGCGGTGGCCGGCACCTGGGCGCTGGTCGCCTACGTGGTCTTCACGCTGACGGGCGCCTACTGGGCGTTCGACACGGTGCGCGACACGGTCGACGGCTGGGCCGGCGTGAAACGCCCGCCGCGCGAGGCCCCCGCCAGGCCGGTCGCCAAGGCGCCGGGCCAACAACGCGACAAGCCGGTACCGGTCGACCTGGCGCCGGCCTGGAATACGTTCACGGCCAATGCGCCGGGCTGGCAGATGGCGTTCCTGCGCTTCACCGACAAGCCGAACGACCCGGTCCAGGTTGCCTGGCTGGCGGCCGACGCGCCCCATCCGCGGGCGCGCAGCGCGATGACGATCGGGCGCGACGGCACGCTGGCAAAGAACGAACCGTATGCCGCCAAAACGGCCGGCGCCCGCGCGCTGACGACGCTCTATCCGCTCCATATCGGCACCTACTTCGGCCTGCCCGGGCAGATCGCCATGATGCTGGCCAGCCTGGCCCTGCCCGGCTTCGCGGTGACCGGCTGGATGCTGTACCTGAAGCGCCGGCGCCTGGCGCGCGCGGCGCGCGCCGAACGTGCCCGCCTGCAGGACATCGATGGCAGCGCCGGTTCGCCCGGTGCGATGGACAGCCACCCGGTCCTGGTCGCGTATGCCAGCCAGACCGGCCAGGCCGAGCGCCTCGCATTGCGCACCGCCGCCGCGCTGCGCGCTTCCGGCACGCCGGCCGAGGTGCGCGCCGTGGCCGCGCTGACACCCGGCGACCTGGCCTGCTACCGGGAAGCGCTGTTCGTGGCCAGCAGCTACGGCGAAGGCGAACCGCCGGACGGCGCGCGCCGGTTTGCCCGCCTGCTCGCCGGGCGCGACGCCGGCCAGCCTGGCCTGCCCGGTCTTCGATATGCCGTGCTGGCACTGGGCGACAGCAGCTACGCGCGGTTCTGCGGCTTCGGCCGCGCGCTCGACGAGCGCCTGGCCGAACTGGGCGGCACACGCCTGTTCGCGCCGGTCGAGGTGGATAACGGCGACGAGGCGGCCGTGGCACGCTGGTCGTCCGCGCTGGCCTGCCTGGGCGCCGCCCCGCTGGCTGCCGCGCCGGCCGGCGCCGCCGAACCGTGGCACACCTGGACGCTGGCCCAGCGTACGCTGCTCAATCCCGGCAGCCTGGGCGCGCCGCTGTATGAAGTACGCCTGACCCCGCAGGGAGACGCCGCGGCGCCCGGCTGGCTGCCCGGCGCGCTGGCCGAGGTCGCTGTCCGCCATGCCGATGCCGTCGTGCAGGCCTGGCTGGCACAGGCCGGGCTCGACGGCAGGGCCGTCGTTGGCGATCAGACGCTGGCCGGCCTGCTGGCCGCCAGCGAATTGCCCGATGCGAGCCACCGCTTTGCTTCCGCGGGAGCGTGCGCCGCCGTGCTGAAACCGCTGGCGCCGCGCCGCTATTCGATCGCGTCGCTGCCGGCCGATGGCGCGGTGGAACTGCTGGTCCGCCAGGTGCGCCATGAACAGGGACTGGGCCTGGCGTCCGGCTGGCTGACGGCGCACGCGGCACCCGGCACCGCGGTGAGTGCGCGGCTGCTGGCCAACCCCGGTTTCGCGCCGGTCGATGCCGACGTACCGTGCATCTTCATCGGCAACGGCTCCGGCCTGGCCGGCCTGCGCGGCCACCTGCGCGCCCGCGTGGCCGCCGGCCGGCAGCGCAACTGGCTGCTGTTCGGCGAACGCCAGCGCGCATTCGACGCCATCTGCGCTGGCGAACTGGGTGGCTGGGCCGCCGCCGGCTACCTGCCCGAACTCGACCTGGTCTTCTCGCGCGACGGCGAAGGCTATGTGCAGGACCGCCTGCGCGCCCGCGCGTCCTTGCTGCGCGCATGGATCGCCGACGGCGCCGTGGTCCTTGTCTGCGGCAGCCTGCAGGGCATGGCCGCCGGCGTCGATGCCGCGCTGGCCGACCTGCTGGGCCGCGACACGGTGGAACTGCTGGCCGCCGAAGGGCGCATCCGCCGCGACGTATACTAGGCCCGCGAGGCAGACCCGCACTCGCCTACCCCGATCCCGCGATGCCGGCCTCTCTCTTTGGCGAGAGACCACCTGCGGGAGCTGCCAGCCTTCCGACCACTCGTCATATACTGCCGGCAACTAACAACCAGTGATGACTTTCCATGCCCGGTCCCCTGCGCTCCGCCCTGCTGAAGGCAGCCATCGTGCTGCTGGCGGCCGCGATCTTCGCGCTCGATGCATTGACCTCGATGGACAGCGCGATCGCCGTGATGTACGTCGTCGTCGTGCTGGCAACCGTGCACGTGTGGCCGCGCCGCGTGCTGGCGGTCACGGCGGCCTGCCTGATGCTGACACTGGCCGCGCACCTGATCACCGGCTGGTTCGGGGTCGTCAATTCGTCGCTGGCCCGCTGCGCCGTCAGCCTGGCGGCGATCGGCATCAGCGGCTACCTTGCCCATGCGGGCGCGCAGGCCACCGCGCGGCTGCTGCAACGCGAGGAATCGCTGCGGTTGTCGCGCATGCAGCTGGCGCACGCGACGCGGGTGACGACGCTGGGCGAGCTGGCGGCATCGATCGCCCATGAAGTCAACCAGCCGCTGGCCGCCATCTCGGCCAACGGCGAGGCGGCGCTGCGCTGGCTGCGCCGCCAGCAGCCCGATCCGCAGGAAGTCGAATACGCGCTGCGGCGCATGCTGGACGACACCTGCCGCGCCAGCGAAGTGATCCGCCGTATCCGCGCGCTGGCGCAGAAAAGCGAGGCGACCTTCGCACCGGTCGAGCTGGCCGGCATCGTGCACGATTGCGTCGCGCTGCTGCAGCGCGAGCTGGCCAGCCATGGCGCCCGGCTTGCCGTCGATGTGGCGGACGACGTGCCGCCGGTTGCCGGCGACCGCGTGCAGCTGCAGCAGGTGCTGATCAACCTGCTGATGAACGGCATGCAGGCGATGGAACCGCACGGCGGCACGCTGCGGCTTTACGTGGCGCCGCTGGATCGTCCGGACGGCGACGCCGTGCGCATCGCCGTCGCCGACGAGGGCCCGGGCATTCCGGAAGACGGCTGCGGCCGCCTGTTCGAGCCGTTCTACAGCACCAAGCCCGACGGCATGGGCATGGGCTTGCCGATCTGCCGCTCGATCGTCGAGGCACATGGCGGGCGCATCGCGGCCGTGCCGGGCGGCCCCGGCGCAACGCTGGAAATCACGCTGCCGGCCTGCCGGAAAGTTGCCGCATGAAGCCGCTGGTCTATATCGTCGACGACGACGCGGCGCTGCGTGAAGCCCTGTCAAGCCTGCTGCGTTCGGCGGACATGGACGTGGCCACGTTCGGCACCGTGGCCGAATTCGCCGACCATTGCCGCGACGAGCGCAACAGCTGCCTGCTGCTGGACGTGCGGCTGGGCGGCCACAGCGGCATGGACCTGCATGCCGAGCTGAAGGCGCAGGGTTGCGCGCTGCCGGTCGTGTTCATGACCGGCTTCGGCGACATCCCGATGTCGGTACGGGCCATGAAGGCCGGCGCCGTCGACTTCCTTGCCAAGCCGGTGCGCGTCGAGGAACTGCTCGACGCCGTCGGCCAGGCCCTGGCCCGCGACGCCGCCGACCGCGCCGGGCAGGCCGAGCATGCCCGACTGCGCCAGCGCTACCAGACACTGACCCCGCGCGAACGCGAGATCATGGCGCTGGCCGCCCGCGGCCTGATGAACAAGCAGATCGCCGCCGAAGTGGGCACCAGCGAAATCACCGTCAAGATCCACCGCGGCCAGGCAATGCGCAAGATGCAGGCGAAAACCTTCGCCGACCTGGTGCGGATGGCCGAAGCGCTGCAGGACCGCTGACACGCCTATACCCACGTATGATTCCCGCGCCGCGCGCCAGCCGGTAAGCTCCTGCCGATTGCCATACCAGGAGCCGCAGTGTCCCTTTCAGATCAGGAAGTCTGCATCGTCGACGACGATGCCTCGGTACGCATCGCCGTCAGCAGCCTGGTGCGCTCGCTGGGCCTGCGCGCCCGGCTGTTCGCTTCGGCCGAAGAGTTTCTCGCCGCCGGCTGCGCTCCCGGCCTGGTGATTTCCGACGTGCAGATGCCGGGCATCAGCGGCATCGAACTGCTCGAGCTGCTGCGTGCCCGCGCCGACCAGGTGCCGTTCATCGTCATCACCGCCTTCCTGCAGGATGCGGTGCAGGGCCGCGCGGCGCGTGCCGGTGCAGCATGCGTGCTGGGCAAGCCGTTCCGCGCCGATGCGCTGATCGGCTGCATCGAGCGCGCGCTGGCGGAGGATACCGGTCATACGCACGTATGATTCCCGGCGCCGCCGAGGCGCCTTATGCTGTGTTCACGATGCACGGCGGCACAGACGAATGATGCTGCCGGCATCGCCGACCAACTCCCAGCCAACGAGTAGCCATGAGACAGCTGACGATTCCCCGCGCCGCGGCGCCGCTGCACGATATCCACGAAACGCCTGCCGCCAGCCGTGAAGCACGGCTTGACCGGAACGAGGCGCTGCATGACCGGCACGAAGCGCTGCGGGCGGACGAGCGCCTGCGCTGTGCCCGCGACGTGCACGACATCGTGCTGCAGGACCTCACCGCCGTGCTGCTGCAGCTGCGCGCCGCCAGCGGCAGCGGCGATCCGGCCCAGGTGGCGGCCTGCCTCGCCACCGCCATGCAGGCTGCCGAACAGGGCCTGGCCAGCGCGCGCGATTTCGTGCGGCGGCTGCGCGCCGCGGCGCCGCAGCGGCAGCGTTCGGCCAGCCTGGCCGCGGCGATCCGCACGGCGCTGGCGGCGCAGCCGCTGGCCGCCGGCACCAGGCTGCGCCTGCATCTCGACGACGATGCGATGCTGCCGCCCACCGCCTGCGAGCAGGTGGCGATGATCGTCCGCGAAGCGGTCGGCAATGCCGCCAAGCATGCACGGGCGCGCACCGTAACCTGCCACCTGCGGATCCGCACCGGCCGCGTCCAGGTGCAGGTGCGCGACGACGGCACCGGCTTCGACATCCACGTGCCCCGTGCCGGCTTCGGCATCGGCGGCATGCACGAACGCGCGGCGCTGGCCGGCGCCGCGCTGACGCTCGACAGCGTCGCCGGGCGCGGCACCACCGTCCACCTTTCCCTTCCACTCGATGCAGGAGAATGACATGTCCATATCCGTAATGCTGGTCGACGATCACCCCCTGGTACGCCTCGGCATGGCCGGCGTGGTTTCACGCCAGCCCGGCTACGCCGTGACCGCCGAGGCGGCCGACGGCGCCGAAGCCATCGAGCTGTACCGCCGCCTGCGCCCCGACGTGGTGCTGATGGACCTGATGATGCCGCGCGTCGGCGGCCTGGAAGCGCTGCATGCGATCCGCGAGTTCCATCCGGAAGCGCGGGTGGTGATGGTATCCGGTTCGGACGGCGAAGAACACGTCTATCGCGCCCTGCACGCCGGCGCCCGCGCCTACCTGCTGAAGGATGCGCCGGAAGCCCAGCTGGCCGAATGCCTGCAGGCGGTGCTGGCCGGCCGGCGCTATGTGCCGCCGGACGTCGCCACGCGCCTCGCCTCCCGCCTCGACAACGATGCGCTGACCGGCCGCGAGCTGGACGTGCTGCGCTTCCTGTCCCAGGGCCTGTCGAACAAGCTGATCGCACGCGCCGCCGGCATCGCGCCGGGCACCGTCAAGTACCACGTGAAGAACATCATGGCCAAGCTCGGCGCCTCGTGCCGCACCGAAGTGCTGCGCGAAGCCGTACGGCGCGGCCTCGTCGATATCGTGCACTGACGCGGTTGGCGCGGCGCGGAGGCATCGGGTACAATCCGTCGCTTCTGATAATCCGTTCTCATTTAAATGACCGCCGGCCCAAGTCTCCGATACCGCCGCGCAGTGCGCGGCAGCTGCGCCCAGTGTGCCCTGTGCACCCGATATGCATTCGCCCTGGCCGCACTGGGCGCATTCGCGCTGCCCTGGCCTGCTGCGCTGGCGGCCGATGCCGGCACCGTCGTCATCGACGGCCAGCGCGGCGGCTACCGCACGCTGGCCGTGGCCGGCGCCACCAAGACCGATGCGCTGTCGAAGGACTTGCCGCAAAGCGTACGCACGCTGACCGGCGAGCTGCTGCGGGATGCCGGCGTGACGTCGCTGGCTGGCGCGCTGGACCTGGCCAGCGGCATCGCCCGCCAGAGCGACCTGGGTGGTTTGTGGGACAGCTATGCGATGCGCGGCTTTACCGGCGACCCGAATTTCGGCTCCGACTACATGGTCAACGGCTTTGCCGCCAGCCGCGGCTACAACGGCCTGCGCGACATCGCCGGCACCCAGGCCGTCGAAATCCTGAAAGGGCCGGCATCGGCGCTGTATGGCCGCGGCGAGCCGGGCGGCACCGTCAATATCCTGACGAAGAAGCCGCGCTTTGCGCCGCGCTACGCGCTGGAAGCGGGCATCGCCAGCCATGCGACAAGGCGCGTGGCCGCCGACCTCACCGGGCCGCTGTCGCAGACGCTGGCCTACCGGCTCAACGGAGCGCACCAGGGCGGCGACAACTTCCGCGGCCTGCACACCGAGCGCGACTACCTGGCGCCATCGCTGCTGTGGCTTGCCGGACCGGACACCACGGTGTCCTATGAACTGGAGGCGTCGCGGCAGCGCTCACCGTTCGACCGCGGCATCCCCGTGCCGGACGGCCGCCCGGAAGTTCCCGTGGAACGCTTCCTCGGCGAGCCGGCGGATGGCCCGATCACCGTGAAATCGCTGGGCCACCAGCTGTTCGTCCAGCATGGCCTGGGCAACGGCTGGTCGCTGCAGGGCGGCGCCGCGTACCGGGACAGCTCCCTGGCTGGCTTCTCGACCGAGGCGAACGATGTGCTGCCGGACGGACGCACGCTGCGGCGCCAGCGGCGCTTCCGCGACTGGTCGGCCACCGACCGGTCGGCGCGCGCCGAACTGCTGGGCAACGCCGGCGCGTTCGGCTTGAAGCACGCACTGCTGTTCGGCGCCGATGCCTACCGCTTCGACGACACGCGGGTGCAGTGGCGGCGCAATCCGTCGAACGCGAATCCGTATGCGATCGACCTGTACGCACCGGTATATGGCGGCGAGGCCGCGCCGCTGGCCCTGTCGGTCGATACGCTGGAACACCAGCGCGCCCATGCCGTGTACGCGCAGGACCAGGTAACGCTGGGCGAACAGTGGAAGATGCTGGTCGGCGTGCGGCACGACCGCTACCGGCAGACCTTGATCAACCGGCGCACCGCGGCGGTCAACGCGCAGGCGCTGTCGGCCACCAGCCCGCGCGCCGGCATCGTCTGGCAGCCCACCGGAGCGCTGTCGCTGTACGCCAGCGCGGCGCGCGGCTTCCGCCCCAACAGCGGCATCAGCATCGAGAACACGGCGTTCCCCGCCGAACGGAGCGTCTCGTACGAGCTGGGTGCCAAGATCGAAACCCGCGGCGGCCTGGCCGGCACGCTGGCGCTGTACCGGATCGACAAGGAAAACGTGCTGACCACGAATCCCGTCAACACCGACTTCGCCATCGCCGCCGGCGAGGTGGCGAGCAAGGGCGTCGAACTCGATCTGTCGGGCGAGCTGGCCCGCGGCGTCCGGCTGTCGGCCGCCTACGCGTACACCGACGCGCAGGTGACACGCGGCGACAGCGCGATCGCCACCGGCAGCCGCCTGCCGAACGTGCCGCGGCACAGCGGCAACGTGCTGCTGATGGCCGGCAACGCCGTCGCCAGCATCGGCGGCGGCATCGCCTACGTCGGCGAGCGCCGCGGCGACGTGGACGCATCGTCCGGCTTCACGCTGCCCGGCTACACCACCGCGCGGCTGCTGGCGGCCTGGCTGCCGTCGAAACAGCTCCGGCTGGCGGTCAACGTCGACAACCTGTTCGACCGCCGCTATTACGCCAGTTCGTACAGCCGGCTGTGGGTGGCGCCGGGGAGCACGCGCACCGCGTCGCTGACCGCCACCTGCGTGTTCTGAGCGCGGCCGCCATGAAACATTCCAATCGCATCGCCTCGATCGACATCGCGCGCGGCATCGTGATGCTGCTGATGACCGTCGACCACGTCCGGGAAACGTTCTTCCTGCAGCACCAGGTGGGCGATCCAATGGACGTCGCCGGGACTGACCCCTGGCTGTTTTTTTCGCGCGTCGCCGCGCATTTCTGCGCGCCGATGTTCGTCTTCCTCACCGGCCTGGCGGCATGGCTGTATGCCAATCCGCCCGCCGGGCCGCGCGATGCCACGGGCTTCCTGGCCAAGCGGGGCCTGCTGCTGGTCGGGCTGGAACTGACCGTCGTCAATTTCGCCTGGACCGGCGACCTGACGCCGTCGACGCTGTACCTGCAGGTGATCTGGGCCATCGGGCTGGCGATGCTGGCCCTGGCGCTGCTGCACAAGCTGCCGCTGGCCGTACTGGGATTGCTGGGCGCCGCGATCGTGGCGGGCCACGGCGCGTTGCAGTTCTCGCCCGAACCGGGCACTTTCGCCGCCGCCGCATGGACGGTCCTCGAACAGCGCGGCTTCCTGGTCGACGGCCCGCTGCGCATCAAGATCAGCTACCCGTTGCTGGCGTGGATCGGCGTGATCCTGCTCGGCTATGCCGCCGGCCCGCTGTACGCGCGTGCCACGTCGCCGGCGCTGCGCCGCCGCCGGCTGCTCTGCATCGGTGCCGCCAGCCTGGCATTGCTGGCCGTGCTGCGCGGTGCGAACGGCTACGGCGAGCCGGTGCCATGGACGCTGCATGCCGATCCGCTCCTGAACGCGATGTCGTTCCTGAACTTCACCAAGTACCCGCCGTCGCTGGATTTCATCCTGCTGACGCTCGGCGTGGGCGTCATCGTCCTGGCCCTGGTCGAGCGGCCGATGCGCTGGACGGGCGTGGCCGCAGTCTTCGGTGGCGCGCCGATGTTCTATTACCTGCTGCACCTGTATGCGCTGCTGGCCCTGCAGCGCATCGCCGCCTTCGCGCTGGACGTGCCGCGCGCGGACTTCGATCACGTGTGGCAGGTATGGCTGGCCAGCGCGCTGCTGGCGTTCGCGCTGTACTGGCCGACCCGCTGGTTCGGCCGGTACAAGCGCAGCAGCGGGAAGGCGTGGGTGAAGTATTTCTGAGGCAGCCGGGAAAGGCCAGGGAAGATTCTGCATGGTACTGCGAGCATACAGTCTCCCATGGTCCCGGAACGCTACGTCCCGCTCAGGTTTTCCAGCATCCGTTCGGCAAGTTCCCGGCGGTGCTCGCCTAACGTGGTGCGTCGCGCCGCAAGCCGGAGCTGGTGCCGTGCCTCGCGCGCTAGCGTAGCGGCGGCCACTCCCTTGCGGTCGAGGGCGGCCCGCCCCAACGCCCGGCCGACCGCGTAGCGCGTCATTGCGCTCGTGGCGTCTCTCCTGTGCGCTTCCGCGAACTCGGTCAGCCTTTGCAGTGCCGCGCGGCGCTGCTTCGTCATGCGTCGGTAATACAGGGACTGGGCGCCATGGACGCTTGCCAGCACAGCCGCGCCATCGCGCCAGAACGCCGATCGTTCATCCTCCGCCAGCACTTCCACCTCGATCACGTTCGACCGCACCCCAATGCCGGGCCGGTATTCGAACACTGCCCATATCCGGTGCCGGCCCGCGCGGCGGAACGTGTAGCCGCCCGATTCACCGAAGATGCTGATGTCGCGCCGGAACGCGTTCTGCGCATCCAGCGTCAGGGTGCCGCGGGGCGAGCAGTAGTGCACCGGCGACCGGCGCTTGCGGCGAGTGCCATCAGGCTCCTCGATCCACAGCGAGAAGACGTCGTAGCCGGTGTCGAGCGCATCGGGTACGACGAGTTTCCTGCCGCCGCTACCGCGCAGTTCCACGTCCAGCTCCACTGGTTCGAAGTGCCAGAACGCTTCCTTGCTCGCGCTGATGGTGAGGGCGCAGTCAGGCGTGTTCGTGATGTCTTCCAGCTTCGCCGACTGAAGGACGCCGAGGTCGCCGAACGGGGAGCCACCCGGCCGGATAGAGGATTCGCGGCTGCATCGGGAGAGCCAGTTGCATTCCTTGGCGTTGAACGCGCCGTCCTTGACCGGACGCGGCTCCAGCGCCGATCGATACATAAAGCTGCGGCTGTCGCTGTGCTGCAGGTTGAATACGTGGCCCAGTTCGTGGATCGCGGTAAACAGCCCCTCTTCGAGCCGGTCGGATGGCGCGCGCGCTCCGGCGATCCCGTCCAGGAACACGGCACACCCTTCCCGCGGCGTGCGCTGTCCGGCGTTCGAGCCGTCCGGCCAGAAGGCATCGTCGAACATGATACCGAACGCCTCTCGCGCGGGCGCGTAGGAATCGGCGATCAGCAGGCCGATATTCGCGACCTCGTCCTGGTTCCTCTGGTAACCGGTCATGTCTTCCAGACGCGAGTGCAACGCATCGCTGGTCACGGCGCCGCCCCCGCCCAGTGAGCCATGGTCCTCGATGGAGAGCCGGATATCGTCATCGGATGCGTGCAGAAACAATTGCCGTGCCCTGGCACCGACCAGCTGCCTCAATGCCGCGGCGGACGGCTGTTTCGACAACGCCCCGATCATCAGCGTCAGGGCGATCGTCATTTTTCCACCCGCACCGTCAGCGTCACGGATTCCACCTCCGGCTTCTCCTTGGTACCGGTGTCGAATTTGAAATCGAACACGTAATCGCCCGCCTTGAAATTCTTGGGCAGCTCGATCCGGACGGAGACCTTATCCGGCTGCAAACTCACGACCGGGATCATCGAAAGGGGAAGTGCCAACTGCTTTTTCGTCGCGTGATCGATCGCCTTGTCGAAGCGCGTGCTGCGCAGGGGCATGTTGCTGCGCACAGTGGCACTCAAGGCACCGGATTTCGCCGCGGGCCGGATCACCAGTTGCGCCGGCAGCACTTCCAGTTCCGACGGCCCCGTCTGCGCGGGCGTGATTTCCCATGTGTCGCGGCTCGTCTGTTCGAACGCCTGGATCAACTCGACATCGTCCTTCAACATCTTTACACGCAGGAAGACGGGCTCCGGCGCCTTAAGATACTTGCCCGGTGCCGGCGCATTGGCCGAGGCCGGATTGAAGGCCACGCCGACCTGGCGCTCGCGCACGATGTCGATGCGCATCGCAGCTTCGGCTTGTGCCGCCTCTGCTGCCAGCAACTGGCTGGGCAGGTCCGCCGGTGCGCCGGGCCTGCCCTGCGCGGCCCGCAGCAGGTCGACCTTGGCCGTGGCTACGCGCAGTGCGGTCTGCGCCTCGGCGAGCACCAGCGCGGCGGCAGCCGTCGCGGCGGCCCGCGCGTCGCTCGCAGCCTTCGCCTGCTCCGCTTCCAGCTTGGCCTTGGCGGAGCTTGCCTCGATTTCGGCGGCGCGCACGGTCGCGTGGCTGGAGATCAGCTGCTTTGCCAGCTCGGTATTATTCGACGAGAACGACACCGTCTCCAGAAATCCTTCTTCGGAGCGGTTGATCTCGATCGTGTAGTTGCCGAGCAGGCTCGTGGTGGTCACCGTGTATTCGTGCGCCGGATCGGGCAGGTAGCGCGTTTCGACGCTCATCGTGCCGTCCGGTTTCGGCGTCAGCACGAGGAACACCTGCGGCAGGAAGTAGCGAATGCCGGCCGCGTTGGGGTTGGTTCCGTCGACCCTGGTTACCCGGACGGTCGAGATGCAACCGGCAAGGCAGGCGCACAGCGCCACGAGAAGGATAATGGATCGCATGGCGTGCTCCTCACTCGGCGAACTTGATCTGGATGGGCACACCTGGTTTGGGGGATATAGCCTTTTTGGTGTCCCCATGCTTCAGCGCCTGTCCGCCCTTCAAGTTCCAGCCCCCCTCGCTATCGCCGACGATACGGAACAAATAAGGCGAAGGAATGCCATTCCGATTGCTGTTCATCGCCTTGATACTGGCGGTGGCTACCTTCTCGAGCGCGGAAACGACGGCGGCCGGGATGATTGCTTCGTCGACGACCGCCTTGGCCTGCACGAGCCGGCCCTTCTCGAACTTCAGCGTGGAGTCGTTCTTCGCGCCATACGCGTAGGGGCGCACGGTGCGCAGCTTCGTTGCGTCCGGCAGGTACAGCACTTGACTGATGAGTCCGCCCTTGCCATCCGTGTACATCAACAGGAATGGCGACGTCTCGTAATAGCGGAAGCCGAGGTCGTCAGCCAGGTCTGTTGCCTTGGGAGCCCGCGCATCGATTCCGGCACAGCCTGCCAATAAACCAAATGCCGCTCCCGATACGGCCCCGATCACTGCCCGGATTGCCGCCCTGCTGCCTGCGCTTGTTCTCATGCCCCCCTCCTCGGACTGATGCGTGTCGTTGTGGATGTTGTCGATCAGGGGTGCAAGTCTTATGCCACTAAGAAAAATCCTATTCCTATCAGACGCTTATAACTTGCATCACGCTGCATGCATCATGCAAGTTGTAAAGGAACGCGACAGCACACTCTGCGCCTACGGGAATCTGCCAAGTAGGACGAGACGCGGCGTGCCAAGGCAGGTTTGCCAGTCTCGTAACGTCGGCTGGCGCAACATCGATTTCGTCGATGCGACCAAGCGCCCGCGTGGCTGGAGCGCCATCGGTGGCGCCATGCGTGTGGCAAGGGGCGTGTAACGAGGGACTCGTGAATGGCTGCAATGAGGCGGAACCATCTGCCGAAGCAGGATGCCTTTGTTCAGTCATCAGCAGGGAATGTCGGGCACTGAAAACGAAAAGCCCGCAACCGCGGGCTTTTCAACATCAGGACTGCATCTCCGGGAACGCATTGGTGGGCCTGGCCCCCCAAATCGCATAGAACAGGATGTACAGCTCGCACACCACGGTCAGCAGGAACGAGGTCTGCAGGCCGTACATGTCGGCCAGCCAGCCCTGCACGACGACCAGCGCGCCGCCGGCAATCGCCATGATCAGCAGGCCGGCGCCCTCTTCCGTCAACGGACCGAGGCCGCGGATGCCCAGCGTGAAGATGGTGGGGAACATCACCGAGTGGAACAGGCCCACGGCGATCAGTGCCCACATCGCGGTCGGGCCGGAAGCAAAGGTGGCGACCAGCATGACGATGAACGCGCCGATGGCGGCGCCGGCCAGCACGCGCTCGGCCGAGATCGAGCGCATCAGCACGCTGCCGACGAAGCGGCCCACCATCATCCCGCCCCACAGCAGGAACAGGTAGTGTGAAGCGCGCTCGTGCGTCAGGTTGCCGATGTCGGGCTGCGACACGAAGTTGATGAACAGGTTGGCAACGCCGATCTCGGCGATCAGGTAGATGAAGATGGCCGGGATACCGAACACCAGGTTGCGGTGCTTCCACAGCGAATGCGAACCGCGCTCCTCCTTCGATACGCGGCGCGACGTCATCGCCGGCAGCGGGTAGCGCGCGATGATGACGGCCAGCAGCACCAGCACGGCCGCCACGATCAGGTACGGCAGCTGCACGGCCTGCGCATCGGCCAGGCGCTCGGCCTGGGTCAGCACCTGGCCCGCCTCGGCGGTGCCGCTGGTGGAACGGCCGAGGATCAGGTAGCCGCCGAACAGCGGCGCGAACATGGTGCCCAGCGAATTGAATGCCTGCACCAGGTTCAGGCGCGACGATGCCGTCTGCGGCGGCCCCACCACGGCAACGTAGGGGTTGGCGGCCACCTGCAGCAGCGTGATGCCGCAGGCGATCACGAACAGCGCGACCAGCGTCACCGCGTACGACGGCAGCCGCGCCGCCGGGATCATGCCCAGCGCGCCGGCGGCCATGATGCACAGGCCGACCACCATGGCTTTCTTGTAGCCGACCCGCTCGATCAGCCGTGCCGACGGGATCGACGCGACGAAATAGGCGATGAACCAGACGGATTCGATCAGCGTCGTCTGCGTATAGCTGAGTTCGAACACGCTGCGCAGGTGGGGCAGCAGCGTATTGTTGATGACGGTAATGAAGCCCCAGATGAAGAACAGGCTTGCGAGCAGCGAGAGCGCCGACTTGTAGCTGGCAGGCGATGACGCCTGGCCATCGGGCGTCGCGCCTGCGGAAGAGATTGGGCCGGCCACGTAAATTCCTTTGTCGGAAGGTAAAAGGCGCATCGTATAGGGGCCCTTGCCTGATTACCAATTCAAAAATTGATGTCTGCTATATAAATTGTCGATATCTCGGCCATTTCGGCATCTGTGCGGACACGCACGCAGCTCGCCACTGTTGCGCTGCGACCGGTGCGCGGCCGTGTAGCGGCGCCGACAGGAGTATCCTGCTGTCATGACGCTAGCCTGTGCCGCCAGCGCCTTATTTCCGGACTCGACATGCGATTCAGGTTCGCCAGCCTGCGCCCGCCCCCGCTGGCCGCCTTGCGCCCATACCTGGTCTTTATCCTCCTGTGGCCGGTGGCCGGGCTGCTGATCGCCGGCGCCTCGTGGCTATTTCTGCTTAACAACTTCAGCCGCGAACGGGCGGCCGTCGAACGGCAGGTACTGGCAGCGACGCAAAAGATCGCCGAGGACGGCGCCGCGCAGAGCCGCACCAACCTCGGCATGATCGACCAGGTGCTGATGATGATCCGGGTGCAGTGGCAGGCGCTGAACGGCGACATGAAACTGGACCAGTTCGCCAAAATGCTGGACCCGGCCGGCACGCCGCTGCGCCTCAGCGTGTTCGGGCACGACGGGCGGCTGCGCATGAGCAATGCGAACGGCTTGTGGTCCGCCGCCGACCTGGCCGGCGTGGCGGAGTTGTCGTTTTTCGCCTCGCAGCAGTTGCGCGCGGCGGACGACCTGTTCATCGGCATGCCGCTGCCCGATGCCACGCAGACGGGCTACACGGTGCGTTTTTCCCGCAAGCTGCTCGACGCCGACGGCGAGTTCGCCGGCGTGGCCGTGATCTCGATCGACCCGGACAACCTGATCGCCGACTACGACGATGCCCACCTGGGCAGCCACGGTTTCCTGGCCGCGGTGGGCAGCGACGGCACGGTGCGCGCCTTCAAGCTGGGCGAAGCGTTCCGGCGCATCCAGCTGCTGCCGCCACCGCTGCAGCAGGCACTGACCAGTGCCAGCGGCAGTGCCTTCATCCGCGGCACGGAATTCGGCGACGGCGTCGGCCGCTACGTGGGCTGGCAAGCGGTCGAGGGCTTTCCCCTGATGGTGCTGGCCGGGGCCGACCAGCCGCATGCGCTGGCCCTGCTGCGCGAGCGCGAGCGGGCATCGCGCCAGACGGCCGTCGGCGCGTCGGTCGCGCTGCTGATCTTCGTGCTGGTGGGCATGGCGCTGTCCGGCCGCCTGGCGCTGCAGCGCTACCGGCTGACGGTGGCGCAGGATGCCTACCGTAATGCCACCGAGGCCAGTACCGAGGGGTTCTTCATCACGGCGCCGGTCTACGGCGATGGCGGGCAGATCGTCGACTACGTAACCGTCGACTGCAACGAACAGGGGGCGGCGCTGTCGCGCAGCACGCGCGAGGAACTGATCGGCAGGCGGATTTCGACGCTGCCGCGCGATTTGCCGGTGGAGCCGGCGCTCGCGCTGCTGGGCCAGGCGATGGCGCAGGGCAGCGCCGAAGGCGACATCGAGTCGCAGTTCGGCGGCAAGCCTTCGTGCGTGCGCGTGAAGGTGCGGCGCTCGGGCGACGTGCTGGCCGTAACCCTGCGCGACGTGACGATGGAACGGGCTCACGTCTCGAACCTGGAACGCAAGAACTTCGAGGATACGCTGACCGGCCTGCCGAACCGCGCCTGGGTCGGCAAATGCCTGCCGGAAGCGGTGGCGCGCGCCAGGGCCGGAGGCAGGCTGCTGGCGGTGCTGTTCATCGACCTGGACGGTTTCAAGGCCGTCAACGATACCTTCGGCCACGCAGCGGGCGACGAACTGCTGCAGATCGTCGCCCGTCGCCTGAAGGTGGCGGTGCGCCCGGGCGACCACGTGGCACGGCTGGGCGGCGATGAATTCATCGTGATCCTGGAACACCTGAACGGCACCGGCGAGGCGGCGCAGGTGGCGGCGCGGGTGCTGCAGGCATTCCACGCCGGCATCGCGATCGGTGCCGGCACCGCGTGCGTGGGCGCGTCGATCGGCATCAGCATGTGCCCCGGCGATGCGCACGATGTCGACACGCTGCTGCGCCACGCCGACATCGCCATGTACGAGGTCAAAACGCGCGGCAAGAACGGCTACCAGTTCTTCGATCCCGCCTTCTACGGCGCCATGCGGCAACGCAAGCAGCGCGAACGCGAACTCCAGGCGGCCATCGTCGACAGGCAGTTCGTCATGCATTACCAGGTGCGCGTGGACGCCGCGACGCAGCGGGTGGCCAGCCTGGAAGCGCTGGTGCGCTGGAATCACCCCACCGCGGGGCTGCTGTACCCCGACGAGTTCATCCCGCTGGCCGAGGAGACCGGCATGATCGTGCCCCTGGGTGAACTGGTGGTGGACAGCGTGTGCGCGCAGATCGCCGCCTGGACGCGCGACGGCTGTGCCCCGGTGCCGGTATCGATCAATGTATCGAGCCGCCAGTTCAACGAGCGCGACATGCACGCACTGTTCCTGCAATCGCTGGAACGGCACGGCATTCCAGCCAATCGGGTGGAAATCGAACTGACCGAATCGACGATGATCCGCGACCCGGAACGCACCTCGGAACGCCTGCAGGCGATGCACGCGCTCGGGATCCGCCTGCTGGTCGACGATTTCGGTACCGGCTACTCGTCGCTGTCGATGCTGCAGCAGCTCGATTTCGACCTGCTGAAGGTCGACAAATCATTCACGCACCGCCTGGGCCACGACGGCCAGGGAGAGATCCTGTTTACCGCCATCATCACGATGGCCCATGCACTGGGCATGAAGGTGGTCGCCGAAGGCGTCGAACGGCCAGAACAGGCCGATGCGCTGGCGCGGCTGCAGTGCGACGAGCTGCAGGGATATTACATTGCCTCGCCGCTCGATGCGGTGGCGGTGCAGGGGGAGATCAGGCGGCGGCAGGCGGCTTGAGACGAGCACTGCACGCCGGCGCCGTCCCTCGGGAAAGGGCGTCCGCTATCGACGGTCCGTTCCGGGCGCTGCCGGCTGGCCGCCCGGAGACATGGCGGCAAAGCGCGCCAGCTCTTCTTCCGTGAATCCCGCCAGCCGCCGCGCCTCCAGGTTGAACGGCCCTTTCAGTACCGGGGCGCGGTACTTTTCCACCAGTTCGTCATACGTCGAGTACGGCTCCAGCCCGTGCCCCTGGCACAGCCAGCGGTACCAGCGGTTGCCGATTTCCACGTGCCCGACTTCGTCGCGCAGGATGATGTCGAGGATCTCCGCCGCCGCCAGGTCGCCCGCCTGGGCAAGCTTGGCGCGCATCGGCGGCACGGCATCGAGGCCGCGCGCCTCCAGCGTGCGCGGCACGAGGGCCATCCGGGCCGTGACGTCGCCGCGCGTCTTGTGCACCATTTCCCACAGGCTGTCGTGGCCGGGAAAGTCGCCGTACGCATGGCCCAGCGTGGCCAGGTGCGCGGCCAGCAGACGGTAGTGGGTGGATTCTTCATCGGCCACGCGCAGCCAGTCCGCGTAGTACTGTGCCGGCATGTCCGGGAAGCGCCACAGCGCGTCGAGCGCCAGGTTGACGGCATTGAACTCGATGTGGGCCAGTGCATGGATCAGCATGGCCCTCCCCTCCTTCGTCGCCATCGAGCGGCGGCCGACGCTGGACGGCGACACCAGTTCGGGGCGCGCCGGCCGGCCCGGGATCGCCGGCGAATCGGCCAGGGCGGCGTGGCGGTCCAGCGTACAGGCACCGGCGCCCCAGGCCGCCGCCATGCGCGCCACTTCCGCTGTCTTGGTGAGCGGATCGGTGTCGAGCAGGCAGCTTCGTGCCCACGCGCGCAGTTCAGGGGATGGCACCATGTGAAAGACCTCGTGCGAATGCAAAAGGCCGAAGTGTAGCAAAGAGGCGGCCGGACGAGGCAGCCGCGCATCGCCGCAGAACCACCTGCGCGCCATGTCTGCTGCACCGCCGGGGGCTGCCGCGCGGGCCCGCGCCCGACATGGCGGACACGGGCACGCGCTAACGGGCCGTCAGCGCTGCCGGCTCAGCCGCAGTACCACGCCGGTATTGCCGCGAGTGGTGCCGTCGGCATTGCCCAGCACGTAGATTTCGCCGGCCGCATCCTGCGCCATGCCGAGTACCGGGATACCGAGCGGATCGCGCTGCGGCGCGACCAGCCGCTCGACCTGGTTGCGCACGCCCAGCGTCAGCAGCTTGCCGGTGGCATCGTCGCCGACGTAATCGGCAAACACGTACTGGCCGCTCAGTTGCGGGATCGACGTGCCGGTGTAGACATAGCCGCCGATTACGGCGCGCCGCAATACCGGCTGGTCCACGCCGTCGGCATGGTCGTACTCCGCCACCGGGTCGATCAGCCCGGCCGGCGCGCCGGGACTGGCCTGGTAGACGAATCCTCCGCTGGCGCCGTTCGCATCGAACAGGAAGCTGCCTTCCTTGATGCGCCAGCCGTAGTTACCACCGGAAACGATGTGATTCACTTCCTCGACCGCGCCCTGCCCCACGTCGCCGGCCCACAGCGTGCCGGCGGCGTCGAAGGCCATGCGGAACGGGTTGCGCAGGCCATACGCGAAGATCTCGTCGGCGCCGTCACGGTTTACGAACGGATTGTCGGCCGGGATACCGTAGGCGCCGTTGGCGGAATTGCTGCCCAGTGGATCGATGCGCAGGATCTTGCCGAGCACGTTGCCGGGCGCCAGGCTTTGCGCATTGCCTTCCGGAGCGTGGCCGGTGCCCTGGTCGTCGCCGGCACCGCCATCGCCGAGCGAGATGTACAGCATGCGGTCCGGCCCGAACGCCAGCGCGCCGCCGTTATGGTTGCCCTGCGGCTTGTCGATGCGCATCAGGACGCGCACGCTGGCAGGATCGACCGTCGGGTTGGCGCTGCCCGGGTTGGCCACGCGCCACTCCGACACCACGCTGTGATTGACCGGCGCGGTGCCGGCCGGCAGCGTGGTGAAGTCCGCCTGCCCCTGTACCGGTTCGGACGTAAACAGGTAGAAGCGGCCATTGCTCGCGTAATCGGGGTGGAAGGCCAGGCCCAGCAGGCCCCGCTCGTCCCGGTTGTTGAGAGGAACCAGCCGGCTGCTCACATCGATGAACAGCGCCGAGACGCCCTTGCCGGCCAGGCCGCGCACCGGTGCCCTGTGAACCTTGCCGACCTGGTCGACGATATACAGGAAATTCGGCTCGCCCGGCGCGACCGCACCGGCGACGGGCGCCGTCAGGTTTGCCAGGAACGGCCGCAGCGCGACGTTCACCGCGCTGGCCGGCAGCGTGCCGGGAATCGGATCGGCGAGCGGGGTGTTCTGCGCCAGCGCTGCCGGCGCAGCGATGGCAAAGGATGCAACGGCTATGGCACGTGCTGCGGACAACGGGCGTATCGGTCTGCGGGTCATGGCGGTCTCCGTCGTTGGTGGGGCGATATTGGGCTGACGCGGGGAATAGCTGTGTGGAAGCGATGCCGGAAAATCATGCGCCACTCCGGCTCGACATACAAGCGCGCCTGCTGCCGTGCGCGCCAAATGTCGAGTTTTCGCACTGTTTTCTTGCCTCAACATTTCCCCTCGCTTTGCGAGGTTTCCAGACGCTAAAAGGCCGCCCCAAAAGAAGGAATGGCGCGGCGCGCTTCCCTGGGGTGGCTGGCCGCCGGAGTCGTCCGTGTCGATGAATGCAACCTGCATCCAGTGCAAGCTTGCCAAAAAACCGTGGAACCAATCCTACAAATGTAATTTCTTTGCAGATAGTTTCCACGTAGATATTTCCCTGTTTTATGACGGCCTCTACCATTGCCACACAGCATCATCACATTATCCATACAAGCTCTGGACACGAAAGCCGTTATATGACCACCACCAAACCGACCAGTACCGACTTCAACGATTACGTGGGCCCCATTCAGCCGCTTCCCCTGCCGCTCGCCGTGAACGGACTCATGTTCGAAAGCACCACGACGACCTCGGCCGGCGTCTTCATCCCGGTCGCGTTCTATAACGGCAGCTCCGATCTGTCTGACTACGCATTGGCCCTGGAAAGCGGCGGAATCTCGACCGACACGAATTCGGTCTCGCCTGTGTTCAGCATGCATTCGGCTTCCCTGGCCGACAACTTCCAGCTGGTGTCGATCGCATTGCCCGTCATGACGTCCGATTTCGTCATTACCGGCTACAACGACGGCGTGCAGGTGGCTGCCGATACGGTCTCGATCTTGCAGAACGACAGTTCGGGCTCGGTGACGTATGCATACGCGATGAGCAACGTGGGGCAGGCGGCCGAGTTTCCCAGCGGGACACTGACGTTTGGCCAGGAATGGACCAATATCGATACCGTGACGTTCACAAGCACGACGGGCGAGCTGTACTTCGGTCTTCTGCTCGACGATATCGTCCTGAATCCCATCACGATGCAGCTCCAGCTCGACGCGGGCAGCGAATCCGGCGCGAGCATGACCGACAACATCACGAACGACAGCACGCCCCTGCTGACAGGCGTCGCCAACGCCGGCAGCGCCATCGACATCTATCTTGATAACGCCGCCAACCCTGTCACAACCGTGCAATCGGACACCGACGGCAAATTCACCGTGCCCGGCCTGCAACTGCAGGATGGCACGCATGTCATCAGCGCCCGCACCCAGGGCAGCAGCGAGGCCGCTACCCTGACGGTCACGATCGATACCGATGCCGGCGCCCCGGCGGCCCTGGCGCTGCAGGACAAGACGCTGCAATCCGATACCACGCCCACCATCACCGGCACGGCCGAGGCCCATGCCGGTGTCACGCTGTACGATGGCACGACCGTCGTAGGTACCGCCACGGCGAACAGCCTGGGCGCGTGGGAAATCACGGCGAACGCGCTCGATGACGGCGACCATTCGCTGACAGCCGTGCAATTGGACGTGGCCGGCAACCTGTCCGCCGCGAGCGACGCGCTGACCGTGACGGTGGACACGGGCCGCCCGGGCACGCCGGCGCTCGCCGAGGCGGACGATTCCGGCGCCAAAGGCGACAACATCACGAACGTGCGGATGCCCACGCTGACCGGCACGGCGGCGCAGAACGCCACGGTGTACCTGATGAAGAGCGGCGCCATCATCGGCGAAGGCCAGGCCGGGGTGGACGGAAAATGGTCGATCGCAGTGGAACTGCAGGATGGCGACCACGTCGTCAGCGCCGCGATCGCCGATCCGAACGCGCAAGTGCTGTACAGCGCGGCGTCGGGCACGCCGCCGATAGGGCAATTGCTCGAAGGCGACGCGCTCACCATCACGATCGACACCGAGGCGCCGGATGCGCCGGCCGGCCTGGCGCTGGCCGCGGCCAGCGACTCGGGCACGGCGGGCGACGGCAAGACCAGTGTCGCCACGCCGACGATCACGGGCACGGCTGATGCGAACGCGACCGTCACGCTGCACGACGGCACCCGCCTGGTGGGCACGGCGCAGGCGAACGACCAGGGCGTATGGAGCATCGCCAGCGACTCGCTGGCCGAGGGCGCCCACACACTGACGGCCGCGCAAGCCGACGTGGCCGGCAACCTGTCGCAGACCAGCACCGCGTTCAACCTGACGATCGAGGCCATGCCCATCGTCGAAACGCCCGTCGTCGAAACGCCCGTCACCACGGTCGATGGCGTCAATGTCGACGTCAAGCCCATCACGCTGCCTGGCGGCGCCAGCGGCACCGCCATCACGGTGCCGGTCGTGACGCCGGGCCGCGCCGAACAGAGCGGCGGCACCAGCACGGCCGACATTCCGCTGAGTTCGCAGGGCAGCACGGCGCTGGTGACGGCGCAGGTGCACACGGGCTCAGGCCTGTCCGCGGCGGGCGGCGTGAGCCAGGGCGCGGCCGCGTCGCTGGAACAGCTGATCGCCGCGATCAGGGCCACCGGCTCGGCAACGGGCAGCACGGACACGGGCGGCATGACGGGCAGCGGCAATACCTTCCTGTCGCACCTGCCGCACAATACGGCGCTGCTGGTGCAGACCGTCACACTGGGCGGTGAAGGCAAGGCCGACTTCGTGGCCGGCCAGGACACGGGCACGCCGGTTGCCATCGTGCTGGACGGCACGCAGCTGCCGGCCGGCGGCGCCGTCACGCTGAAGGACATTCCGTTCGCGGCCGTGTTCGGGGCGGTCACGGTGTCCAGCGGCACCCCGGGCCAGATCCTGACCGGTGACAGCGCCGGCCAGACCTTCGTCGTCTCGGCCGGTGCGGGCGGCAGCGTCCTGGCGGGCGGCGGCACCGACGTGCTGCAGTTCGGCAGCGCGGCCCGGGCGGGCGCAGACGGGGCCAGCGGCGGCGAAGTGCTTCCGGCCATCACGCTGCTGCATGGCGGCAAAGCCGCCGACACGGCCGTCTTCACCGGCGCCCAGGCCGACTACACGGTCGAGCAGCACGGCGGCTATCTGCTGGTCGCCAGCAAGGCCGTGCCGGAATCGGTGGCCAAGGTGGTCAACGTGGAAACGCTGCAGTTCGGCGATGGCGCGGTCGCGGTGGAAAACCGTGTCGAACTGACGACGCTGGCCGGCCTGTATGAAAACGTGCTGGGCCGCCAGGCCGACGTGGATGGTTTCGCCTACTGGGCCGGCGTGGAAGCGCAGGGCACGAGCATGGGTGCCATCGCCCTGCAGATCATCACGTCCGCCGAAGGTGTGGCCGCGTTCGGCGCACTGGACGGCAACGCAGCGCACGACGTGGCGATTCTCTACCAGGGCATCTTCAACCGCGCCCCGGATGCCGCTGGCCAGGCATGGTGGGCAGACCAAGTCGTTCAAGGCGTGACGCTGGAAGCGGTAGCGCAGGCGATGACGCAATCGGCCGAGATCGTGGGCCACCAGGTCGCCGCGACGGACTGGAACTTCACTGCCTGACGCCTGGCATAGCGACGAAAAGGGCTGCCGCGGCAGTAATGCCGTTCAGTCAGCGCTGAACGGCATTTTCCTTTTCAGCTGTTGCAAGCGGTGGCCCGGCGCCGTCGTCAGCGTCTCGTCAGGCTCCGCCATGAAGAACGGCCCGATCGAAAATTCGATCGGGCCGTCGAAGCCTTCCCTCAGCGCCATACCGTCCGTGTCTTGAAGAAAGACCTTGACTGAACGGCATCACCCCCAGGGCGGCTGTGCACAGCGATGTAGATTGCCGGTCAGCGGTCGTTCTTGTGACTCTGGCGGCCCGCGGCGGCGTGCTGTTCCGGCGTACCGCCCTGCGTGCCGCGGCCGCCCTGGTTACCCGACTGGCTGTTGCCGCGGTTGCCCGACTGGCTGTTGCCGCCCGATGCGCTCTGGCGGTTGCCGTCGTTCTTGTGGCTCATCTGGCCGGCGCGGCGCGCTTCTTCCGACGTGAACTCGTGGGCGTTGCCCGAAGCGTGGGCGGCGCGGCCGCCTTCCGAAGCGATCTCGCGCTGGCGTTGCGGATCCATCGATGCGAAGCCGCGGTTGCTGGTGCCGCTCTGGCTGTTGCCCTGGTTGCCCGACTGGCTGCTGCCGCGGTTGCCGGACTGGCTGTTGCCGCTGTTCTGCGTGTGCTGGTTGTTGCCCTGCGGGTTGTTGTTGTTCGAACGGTTGGCTGCCATGATGATCTCCTTAAGTAGGTGTAATAAATAAGTTGAACACTGCACATCCATCTGCGAGCTGGTCAACACCAGGTCGCTTGAAGGAGTGGCCATAGTAGGCCTTGGTGAACAGTTTTTTTATAAGCCATGCGCCTAGCGGCGCGTAGGAATCCGCGCCAGGGACGGGTCGGAGCGATCACTCATCGCTTGCAACAAATGTGGCGGTGCCGCCGTGCAGCGCGTAGAAATCAGATCAGGTTATAGCCCACATCCAAACTCGAAATTGGCGTTATATCTCACTCTTCCGTACCATTCGTCCATCGCATAACGCCAACGACTCAAGGACACCGCCATGAACGCGACGATCGCCGCTACCGCCCCCGCCCGCACACCCAGGACCGGCTCTGCCGTGCGCCGTGCAGCAGGCAGCTTCTTCCGCTTCATTCGCAACGCCATCAAGCAGTACGGCGCGCCGTACCTGAATGGACCGCTGCCGCCGCTGTGAGAACGCCTGCCGGCGTACCGCCCAAAGACCAGGATCGATTCCTGGTCTTTTTTCTTTTCAGAAAGTTATCGCGCGGTAGAGAAATAAGCAAAACGAATATTTACGTAACGAAACAGTGATGACAGCGCCGCACAGTTATTCGACCTGGTTATCGCCGGCATGGGAAATCAAAATTGGCCATATATCTGAGCGGCGCGTAAGATTCATCCATCGCAATCGCCAACGCACAAAATTCAGGAGCTGACCATGACGACCACTACCGCACCGCGCTTTGAAGCCGCCACCGAAACCTCGGGCTTTTCCCGCCTGCTCGCTTCCTTCCTGGCCGAAGTCCGCCGCGCCATCGAACTGGCTGGCGCACCGTACGTGAACGGCCCGCTGCCACCGCTGTAATTTTCAGCCGCCGCCGTTGAAAAAGCCTCCGCTCGCGGAGGCTTTTGTTTTATGGACAGGCCCGGTCAGTGGGCATGCCGGGGCGCCCGCATGCGCACCGCCGGAGCCGGAAACTGCTTCGCTTCGACGGCGAAGCGGTCGCCGTCGCGGCGGTTGTCCGGCGCCGACAGTACCCGCGTGATCACATTGCGCGGCACGCCTTGCGCCGCCATGTACACCCACGCATTGGCCGCGCCGCGCTGCGCATCGACCACCAGCCCCTGCCGCACCACCGCTTCCATCTCGCTGTTCCTTCTCAGCTGGCGCGTCATGATGCATGCTCCACCGGCAGGCAGGTGCTGGCCGGGATTGCCGCTACGGACGTCCGCCATGCGATGCACGCCTTGCGCGTGCCTGGCCGGACAAGATTCTCGAAACAGGGCGAATCGGGATCGATCGCCTGGATAGGGGCGCCACCGGCCGGAACACGGGACTGCGGCGCCAGGTTGATAGACAGGAAGTTCATCTGCGAGCCTTATAGTTGTTGAACTGCGCAAGATGCCGCCGGACGGCCCGGGGTTACCCGGGCAGCTTCGCGACGAACGCTGGTAGCGCTCGCTGCGGCATCTTCAACATGGTAGCGGCTGGCGGATAAAAAACTGTCATCGATTGTAACTACTGCCGCCCGGAAATGGCCGGCCGGCTAGTTCCGTGCCGGCCCGGCCGCCGGCATGCGCGGCGGTACCGTGCCGTTGAGCCAGTAATCGCCGATCATCCGCTCGCGGAAGATGGCGGGATTATGCGAGGCCGCCGTACGCGCGTTGCGCCAGTGGCGGTCGAGCCGCCGCGCCTCGCTGGTGGCCGAGGCGCCGCCCACGTCGAACAGCAGCGTGCTGGCCTGCAGCACCAGGTCGATGACCACCTGCTGCGCCTGGAACGCCTCGATCTCGACGGCGGCATACAGCGCATCGTCCGCGGCGCCGGCCAGGGCGCGCTGCCAGACGTCCTCCAGCGACCGAGCGACAGTCCCGACAATACTGTCGGCCGCATACGACAGGCTGGCGATGCGCCCCACCACGCGCTGCACCAGCGGGTCGTGGCGAGGGCTCGACTCGCCCGGCACGTCGAATGCCCGCGTCTTGCGCTGTACGAAGGCGATCGCCTCGCGCAACCCGGCCCGGGCAGCCCCGGCCATGCTGGTCAGCAGCACCAGTTGCAGGAACGCCTTATTGTACGAGACCGGCAACGTGCCGTCGAAACGGCGCACCACGTGCTCGTCGCGCAGCCGCACGTTGTCGAACACGGTGGTACCGCTGCCGGTCATGCGCTGGCCGAAGCCGTCCCAGTCGTCCAGGCGGGTCACGCCGGGCAAGGTGGCGGGAAAGGCGATGCTGGCCAGCTGTTCGCCATCCTGTGCCGTTGCCACGATCCAGTCGGCATAGATCGTGCCGGTGCTATAAAACTTCTTGCCGTTCAACAGCCAGCCGTCACCGTCCCGGACGATGGTGGTCCCGATCGTGGTGCTGGCGGACTGCTCCGCCATCGCGTAGCCGATCAGCGCGCCGTCGGCGACTTTCGGGAACCAGAATGCGCGGGTGGCTTCGTCCTCGTGGTTCAGGCGGCTCTCGAGGAAGGAGAAATGGCCGCGCAACAGGTGCGAGATATTGGAATCGGCCGTGGCCAGGTCCAGCAGCAGCGCGAAGAACTGCGGCAGTGTCGCCCCCAGGCCGCCGTAGCGGCGCGGGATGCGCAGCGCGCCGAAGCCGGCGCCGCGCAGCTGGCGCACTTCGTCGAACGGCAGGCGGCGCTGCTGTTCGCGCTCGACCGCGCCCAGCGCGATGCGCTCGAATACCGGCCGGAAGCGCTCGCGCAGCGCTTCGGTAGTCCATTCGGCGGCCGTTGCCGCAGGCTGCGTGGGATCGGATGCGTGGATGTCGCTCATGGCTGCTCCGTTCAGCGGAATGCGTACTGGATGCCGGCGTACACGCCGAATCCTTCGCCCGGCGCCGAACGGCGCTGGTCGGTGCCCGCGTCGTTGTAGGCCGGCGCCACGCTCGACACGTAATGCTTGTTGGCGAGGTTGCGCAGGTCGACGAACAGCTTCCAGCCGTCGCGCGGATGGTCGTAGCCCAGGCTGGCGTTGACGATGCCGTAGCCATGGGTGCGGAACGAGTTGGCGTAGTCGACGTCGATCGGCGACGCCGCCTGCACCGACACGCTGCCGTAGAAGCCGCCCGGGTGCTCGTACTGCAGTTCGCCCTGGTAGAAGCGTTTCGGTATGCCGGGCAGCGTGTTCCGTCCGAAGCGGGCATCGTTGCGGAAGTAGAAGTCGTTCAGCGTGAACGACTGCCGCGCCGACACCTTGCCGGCCGCGCCGCCATTCCACAGCTGCGATTCGAGGCCCGCCTCGATACCCTGGTGCACCGTCGGCGTGGCGTTCGACTCGGCCGTGATCGCCGCCGACGTCGCCGAGGACGGAATCACCTCGACCGACAGCAGCTCGTTCTTCACCAGCGCGCGGTAGATCGACAGGCTCCAGTTCGAATCGAAGGCGCGGCCGCGCGTACCCAGTTCGACGGTATTGGCCTTCTGGTCCTTCAGGTCCAGGCCGCGCCGCGACAGCCCGCTGGCGGGGCCGGAGGTGAAGGCCGGCGGAATCGTCAGGAATGCCCACGAATTCGGCGGCTCGACCGAGCGGCTGACGTTGCCGAACACCTGGATCTCGTTGTCGAAGGTGTAGCGCAGGCCGGCGCGCGGCGCCAGCGCCGTCGTGCTGCGGCGGTACGGTTCGTTCGTGACCGGATACACCACTTCCGTGTAGCGCTTGGTCCTGATGGCGGAAACGCCGGTGGTCAGCCACAGTCTGGATGCCACTTCCAGGTCGTTGCCGGCATGCAGTACGTGGTCCTCGCCGTCGTACTCGGCGCGGCGGATCAGCGTGCCGACCGGCAGCGCGGCGGTGGCCGCCGCCGGAATGCGCACCCGCGTATCGAGCCAGCCACGATTGATGTGACTAGTCGACAGCGCGCCCACCTTCGTTTCGCTGCGCCTGCCGAACAGCGTATCGCGGCGCGCGTACTGCAGAGAGTACGACGCATCGGCGAAGCCCCAGCTGCCGACGTTGACGGCCAGTTGCTGGTCGATCGGGTAATCGTGCACTACCAGGCCCACCTCGAGCGACGAATCGTCGTCGATGGTCCACGTGGTCTTGTTGGCCAGCCAGCGCGAACCTGGCTGGTTGCGGTGCGCATCCTGTGCCACGGCGACCGGGTTGGCCTGGCGCGGATCCTGTTCGACCTGCGCCACGGTCAACGCGCCGGGCTGCCAGTTGTCCGTCTTCCGGTAGCGGAAGTAGAAGCGCGTGTCCAGCTTCGGCGTGATCCGGTAGCCCAGGTTGCCGATGAAGCCGCGCGACTCGCCCTGCGACAGCTGCTGGTAGCCGTCCCGCTCGGAAGCGATGCCGGCCACGTAGTAATCCCAGTCGCCGATCACCTGCCCCGAGCTGACCGCCACCTTCCTGTAGCCATAGCTGCCGCCCTCCACGCGCACCTCGAACGGCGCCGCGTCGCGGCCGGTGCGCGTGACGTAGTTGATCGCGCCGCCCAGCATCAGCGCGCCCTCATCGAACGCGTTGGCACCGCGCAGGATCTCGGTGCGCGACAGCCCGAGCGGTTCGAACAGTTCATACGGCGTGCCGCCCGGTCCCGTGACGGGCAGGCCGTCGAACAGGAACAGCGTGCCGGAACGGAAGAAGTTGGTGCCGCGGTTGATGGCCGAGCCGCGGATCGAGATCTTGATGCCGTCGGTACCGCCGGCCGCCTGGGCGTACACGCCCGGCTGGAAGGCCAGCACGTCTTCATTGGTGAACACGCGGCCCTTTTCCACCTGTTCCTGGCTGACGACGCTGACGCCGCCCGGCACGTCGTCCAGCCGTAGCCGCGCGCGGTCGGCGCCGTTCAGGGCCTTGCCCGCCACATGCACGGTGCCCGCCATCGCGATGCTCGTATCGGCGTCGGCCGCCGCGGTCGCGGCAGCCGCGGCGCCCGCCACCTCGGCCTGCCCCGCCATGGCAACGGCCAGCGCGGGCACCGCCTCCACGGCGGCAACCGCCGCGGCGACCGATGCCGCCTGCGCCGGCGCCAGCATGGCGCACAACGCTGCCGCCGCTGCGGCGCTGGCGGTCAGCGCGCCGCGGCCGGTTTTGTTCCTGTTTTTCTCCTGAAGCTTCGATTCTGCCTGGTACACGTGCGGTTCTCTCTTTCGATGGGTGCAATGGAATAGTGAGCCCGACGTTACCGAACCACACCGGCTTGCACAAACAATCAAAAGTGGAATCGATATGAGCGCCGCCGATATATGGATCCGCGCCGCGGCGCTGCTTTGCAAAGCGGCCCTGCGCGTTTTCGATATCCATATTCGGAACGGTTCGTTGTCATTCGCGCATGGATAACTATGATGGTGGCGTGATAGTGACCGGAGTGACCGATGAATTTCCAGCAGCTGCGCTTCGTGCGCGAAGCCGTGCGCAACAACCTGAACCTGACCGAAGTGGCGGCCGTGCTGTACACGTCGCAGTCGGGGGTAAGCAAGCAGATCAAGGACCTGGAGGACGAACTGGGCATCGAACTGTTCGTGCGCTCCGGCAAGCGCCTGACGGCCCTGACGCGCGCCGGCGACGGCGCGGTGCAGATCGTCGGCCGCATCCTGCAGGAGACGGAAAACCTGCGCCGCTACGCCAGCCAGTATGCCGGCGTGGACAGCGGCCGCCTGGTGATCGCCGCCACGCACACGCAGGCCCGCTACACGCTGCCGAAAGTGGTGGAGGAATTCAACCGCGCATATCCCAAAGTCACGCTGGAGCTGCACCAGGGCACGCCGCGCCAGATCGCCGCGATGGTCAGCGAGGGCGACGCCGACATCGGCATCGCCTCGGAGGCACTGGACGCGGCGGCGGCCGTCCAGGCGTTCCCCTGCTTTACGTGGAACCACCGGGTGGTGGTGCCGGCCGGGCACCCGCTGCTCGCGCGCACGCCGGTCACGCTGGCCGACATCGCGGCCTACCCGCTGATCACCTACAACGAGCAGTTCACCGGCCGCAAGTGCGTCGATGCGGCATTCAGGCAGGGCGGCCTGGTGCCGGACCTGCGGCTGACGGCGATGGATGCCGACGTGATCAAGACCTACGTGCGGCGCGGCCTGGGCATCGGCATCGTTGCCGAGATGGCGCTCGATGACCTGGCGCAGTCCGGCCTGCAGGTCCTGGAAACCGACGGCGAACTGTTCGGCACGTGCACGACGATGCTGGGCGTACGCAACGGCGTGTTCCTGCCCAGCTTTGCCTACCGCTTCATCGACATGTTCGCGCCGGGCCTGCAGGTGGCCCCGCAGTAGGCGGGCGCACGCGTCCGGTGATTAGAGGCGCTTGCCCTGGTCGACCGGCTGCCCGTTGGCGCGCACCACGTGGCCGGTCACCTTGCCGTCCGCTCCGGACTTGAACTCGATCTCGATCGGGCGTTCCTTCATGAAGAAGATGTTCGCGCTCTTCGGATACAGCGTGACGGCGCGCCCTTCGACTTCCACCGACAGGTGGCCGTCGACACGCTTGAAGTCCAGCGACTTCTGCATGCCGGAGCTGTAGCTTCCGGCAAAACGGTCCAGCTCCGCGGCGGGCAGTTCGATTGCCTTGCTGTCGTTGGGGATCGGTTTGTGGTCGTAGCTGATCACGCGCGAAATGGTCCAGCCCTTGTCCGCGCCGCGCAGCCACAGCATCGAATACAGCGCCTGGCCGTCCGGCGCCACCGTGCTGCCCACCGGGCCTTCGGCAAACGCGTGCTTGCCGGTGACGAGCGCGCCGTAGACATCCGGCCCGCGGTTCAGCAGGTGGATCTGCACGTCCTTGTCCTGCGCCGTGCGCGTGACCGCCACCGCGGGCCGCCGGCCGCAGATGTTCTTGCGCACACTCTCGGTCAGCGCGGCGCGGCCATTGGTGACGCCGCCCCGGTCATGGTAGAACTCCACGTTCTCGGCCGTCAGCTTGTCCAGCGCCGCGTAGTCGCAGTCGTTGTACGCCTTCCAGTAGGCGGCATCGGCCCCCTTCACCTCCGCCAGCAGGCCGGGATTGGCATGGGCGGCGAGGACGGGGACAGTCAGTGCGATGGCGGCGAGCGACGTGCGGAGCATGGACATGGTATGCCTGTTGATGGTTTCAAGGACTCACATGGTAGCAACGGTTCACCGCCAGCGGGCGTCAACTTTCGCTCAAGCCATTGATTGCATTGACTTTCATATGCGTAGCCACGCTACCCGGACGCCGGGTCGTCGAACGAGGCGCTGCTGCTGCGGTGCAGTGCGGCGTACATGCCGTCGCGCGCGAGCAGTTGCCGGTGGTTGCCCTGCTCGACGATGCGGCCGCCGTCCAGCACCACGATCAGGTCGGCGTCGCGGATCGTCGCCAGCCGGTGGGCGATGATGATCGTCGTGCGGCCCCGGCGCAGCACGTCCAGCGCCCGCCCGATTTCCTGTTCCGTGAAACTGTCGATGCTGGCGGTGGCTTCGTCGAGGATCAGGATCTTCGGCGACGCCAGCAGCGCGCGCGCAAAGCTGAGCAACTGGCGCTGGCCGATCGATAGGCTGCGCCCGCGCTGGCCCAGCGGCGTGTCATACCCCTGCGGCAGCGCGGCGATGAAATCGTGCGCATGCACCGCCTTGCAGGCCGCGACAACCTGCTCGCGGGTGGCGCCGGCGAGGCCGTAGGCGACATTGTCGGCCACGCTCCCGCTGAACAGGAACGGCTCCTGCAGCACCATGCCGATGTGCCGGCCCAGCGAATCGAGCGTCAGGCCGCGCACGTCGCGCCCGCCCACCGACACCGTGCCCTGCCAGGCGTCGTAGAAGCGGTGCACCAGCGCGGCGATGCTGGTCTTGCCGGAGCCGGTCGGCCCGACCAGCGCCACGGTCTGGTACGGCGCGATCCGCAGGGTCAGGTCATGCAGTACCGGCAGGCCGGGACGGTAGCCGAACGTCACGTGCTCGAACGACACCGACGGCGGCGCATCCGTCCACTCCGCCGCGTCGGGACGGTCGTCCAGCGTCACGGGTACCTCCAGGACCTCGATGATGCGCTGGCCGGATGCCATGGCACGCTGCATCACCGTGTACTGCATGGCCAGCGTACGGATCGGGTCGAAGCAGCGCTGCACGCAGAAGATGAACGCCAGCATGACACCGACATCCTGCTCGCCGGCCAGCACGGCGCGCCCGCCCGCGACGACGACGACGGCCATCGCCAGTCCCGTCAGCAGGTCGACGGCCGGCATCATCACTTGCGACACCAGCGACGATCCGGTCTGCGCGTCGAGGTTTTCGCGCGCCCGGGCCGCGTAGCGCTGGAGGTTGACCGTTTCGCGGCGGTTCTCCTGCACGGTGCGGATGCCGTTGATGTTCTCCGCGAGCGCCGCGTTGACCGAGGACGACGCCTCGCGCGCCCGGGCGAACACCCGTTTCGCCCACGGCAGCCACGCATGGCGCAGCACCAGCAATGCCGGCAGCACCCCGAGCGTCAGCAGGCCGAGCTGGAAGTCCATCGTCAGCAGCAGGATCACCAGCCCGGCCAGCAGGAACAGCTCGCCCAGCGCGGTGACCGAGGTTTCCATGAACTCCTGCAGCGCGTTCACATCGCCCTGCAGCCGCGCCATCAGCCGGCCGACGTGCGTCTGGTCGAGGATCGCCAGCGAGACGCGCTGCAGGTGGGCGAACATGGCACGGCGCAGGTCGAAAATCACTGTCTGCGCCAGCCGTGCCGCCAGCCACTCCTGGAAAAAAGTCAGTACCGCGTTCAGCACGACCAGCAGCGCGAACGCCGCCAGCACGGTGTCGAAGGCATGCGTCGACCGCCCCAGCGCACTGTCGACCGCGTGGCGGATGGCGACCGGGAACAGCACCTGCACGGCCGTGTACAGCAGCACCAGCAGCACGACCACGGCCAGCATGGGACGGTGGCCGTGCATGAATTGCCACAGCCGCGCCGTCACGCTGCGGTCGAAGGGGGCGAAGACTTCCTCGCCCTGCTCGCGTGTGGCGCCGTTCGAAAAGGCGCTCATGTGCCCACTCCCGCCACCGGCTCGTGCATTTCCGGCACGCCCCGCCCGCCATCGCGCAGCGGGTCCCGATGGTCGTCGCGGGCCGCGCGGTGCTGCAGCGACCACAGCGCGGCATAACGCCCGCCTGCCGCGAGCAGCGATGCGTGATCGCCGCGTTCGACGATCGCGCCGCCATCGAGCACGACGATGTGATCGGCATGCCGCAGCGCGCCCAGGCGGTGCGCGATGATCACGGTGGCCGCCTCGCGGCAGGCGCCGCGCAGGGCCTCTCGCACCCGGCCCTCGGTGACCGGGTCGACGGCGGCGGTGGAATCGTCCAGCACGATCACGGCCGGGTCGCCCACCAGCGCGCGGGCAATCGTCATGCGCTGGCGCTGGCCGCCGGACAGCGCCGCGCCCCGTTCGCCGACGCGCGTGGCATAACCGTGCGGCAGCCGCGCGACATGCTCGTGGATCTGTGCGATGCCCGCGGCGGCCGTCACCGTCGCCGCGCTGGCGTCGGGCGATGCATAGGCCACGTTGTCATGGACCGAGGTATCGAACAGGAAATTCTCCTGCTGGACCAGCGCGACTTCGCGCCGCAGCGACGCCAGCGTGACGTCGCGCACGTCGCGGCCGCCCAGCGTGACCCGGCCGCCGCCGGGATCGTAGAAACGCGACACCAGGTGCGCGATGGTCGACTTGCCGCTGCCCGGCGCGCCCACGATGCCCAGCACCTGCCCCGGCGCGACCGTGAAGCTGACGTCGCACAGCACCTGCCGTCCGCCTTCCACGTAGCGGAAGTCCACATTCTCGAAGCGCAGCGTCTTCGGCCCTGGCGCCAGGTCCACCGCGCCGGGGCGGTCGGCGATCTCCGGTACCGCGTCGAGCACCTCGAACAGCCGGGCTCCCGAACCGGTGGCGCGCGCGCTGGAATTGACCACCATGCCGACCTGGCGCAGCGGCTGCTGCAGGATCGTGATGAAGGTGATGAACTCGGCCAGCGCGCCGACCGTGAGCTCGCCCGCGGCCACGCGCCGGCCGCCGACCCACAGCACCAGCGCCAGCGACACATAATAGAAGAACGTCATCAGGCTGATCGAGCCCATCCGCTCGGTGATGCGGGCGTTCGACAGCCGCAGCGCGCGCTGCGATATCTCGTCGAAGCGCGCCAGTTCGGCCAGGCTGGAGCGGAACGCCCGCACCACCCGCACGCCCTGCAGGTTTTCCTCCATGCGCAGCGTGAGCTCGGCCATCATCCTTTGCAGGCGCTGCCAGCTGGCGCGCAGCCGCACGGCGGCGCCGGCGGCAATGGCCAGCACGAACGGCACGAAGGACAGCGCCAGCAGGCCAAGGCTGGCGTCGACATGCAGCAGCCGCCACGAACCGACGCCCAGCAGCAGCGCCAGCGTGATGGTGCGCAGCACGCCGAACTCGAAGAAGGCGCGCACGCCTTCCAGGTCCAGCATGCCGCGGGCGATCAGTTCGCCCGTGTGGATGCGGTCGTGATAGGCGAATGACAGCTGCTGCAGCTTGTTGAAGAATGCCAGCCGCAGATCGTACGCCACGCGCTGCGACAGGGTCTCGCCGCAATAGCCCTGCAGGCCCGTCAGCGTGCCGCGGATCGCGCAGGCCGCCACGATGAACACTGCGGTCCATGTCAGTGCGTGCCCGGCATCGGCCAGCGTCGAATCGGCAAGCCCTGAGCCGGCAAGCGGCGCGCCTTTGCCGGCAAGGTGGCCGGCCTGGTCGACCGCCTGGCCCAGCAGCCGGGGCATGACCAGGTTGAAGACAGCCGCGCCGAGCGCGCACGCCACCGCGGCGGCGCAACGCCATGGATGACGCAGCGCCAGCCGCAGGAGGCGGCCCAGCACGCGGGGCATCGCATGGACATCGACATATTCTGGAAACTGCGCGTGAATCTGCGCGTGAATCGGCGGCGGTGCGGAGGGTTCGGGTGCCGCCGCCGTCATGCCCGCGCCACCCGGCCCGTCACCGGGTAGGCCGGGTCGGTATAGCCGGGCGTGCTGGGATGCCCGGGCGGCACCAGCCGGTCGAACAGCGCTTCATCCTCGGCCGTAAAACGGTAGCGCAGCGCGGCGCGATAGCTGCGCCACTGGGCAAGCGTGCGCGGGCCGCCGATCACCGACGAGACGTGCCGGTTGTTCAACACCCAGGCAAACGCGAATTCGGCGGTCGTGATGCCGCGCGCCCGGGCCGCCTCGCCGATGGCCTGGGCCAGCGCCAGCGACTCCGCACGCCATTCCGTCTGCAGCGCGCGCGCATCGTTGCGGGCGATGCGGCTGCCCTCTTCCGGCGCCGCGCCGGGCGAGTATTTCCCCGTCAGCACGCCGCGCGCCAGCGGGCTGTAAGGCACCACGCCCAGGCCGAAATGGGCCGCTGCCGGCAGGTGCTCCACTTCCGGCATCCGGTTCGCCGCGTTGTAGTACGGCTGCGTGACGACCGGCCCGGCGATGCCCAGCTGCCGCGCCAGGTGCGCCACCTCGGCGATCTGCCAGCCCTGGAAGTTCGACAGCCCGTAGTAGCGGATCTTGCCCTGGGCAAGCAGGTCGCCCAGCGCGCGCAGCGTTTCTTCCAGGGGCGTGAGCGCATCGGGGCGGTGCAGGTAATAGATGTCGAGGTAGTCGGTGGCCAGGCGGGCCAGGCTCTGCTCGGCCGCGTGCAGTACGCGGCGGCGCGACAGGCCCGCCTCGTTCGGCCAGTCGCCAACCTTGTTGCCGACCTTGGTCGCCAGGATCCACTTGTCGCGCCGCGCGGCGATGGCCCGGCCCACCACGCGTTCCGATTCGCCGCCGTTGTACACGTCGGCGGTGTCGATGAAGTTGATGCCGTTTTCATGCGCATCGTCGATGATGGCGCGTGCCTCGGTGTCGCCGGTAACGCCGCCGAACATCATCGTGCCGAGGCACAGCGGGGAAACGCGCAATCCGCTGCGCCCCAGTTGGTAGTAGTCGCTCATTGCTGTCCTTGCATCCTGTCCTTGATCGTGGCTGTCATGCCTTCGCCAGCCACACATTGGCGAAGTTGTTGCGCGTCGGGTATGGCAGTTCGTCCGCGTTCCGCAAGCGCCGGTTGTACACCGAGAAAAAATACACTTCGAGCAGCGGCAGCACCGGAAGTTCGGCCTGCACGATCTGCTGGATGCGCTTGTAGTTGACCTTGCGCAGCGCCGGATCGGCGCCGGAGCGGGTCGGTTCCAGCAGCGCATCGATCTCCTTGTTGCTGTAGCCGGACACCTTGCTCCACGGGACGCCGCGCCGGTCGCCGCGCTGGCCGAAGCGCACGTCCAGGCTGGCCTGCGGATCGCGCGACCAGCCGCCCCACGTGCTGATCACCTGGAACTTGCGGTCGGTGAACACGTCGCGGGTCCAGGTCGACAGGTCCTTGGCGCCCAGCGACGCATCGATGCCGACCTTGCGCAGGGCCTGCCGCACGAATTCGCCGGTGCGCCGGTAGTCGTCGCCGAACGGGATGAAGTCGTGGGTCAGCCGGAAGCGCCAGCCGCCGGCCTTGCGCGGGAATCCGGCGGCGTCGAGCAGCTGCTCGGCGCGTTTCGGGTCGAACGGATATTTCGGCACCTCCTTCGTGAAGTACTCCGCCACGCCCGACGGCACCGGCGCATCGAGTGGCGCCCCGAAGCCGCCCCACACGGTCTTCACCAGCGCCGCGCGGTCGATCGCATGGGCGATCGCCTGGCGCACGGCCAGCTTGCCGACCAGCGGATCGCGCAGGTTGAATTCCAGCCAGTACGAATTCGGCTCGTACTGCCTGGTGTCGATCACCAGGTCGCGGTGCCCTTTCAGCCGGGCCACGTCGCTGAAGGTAATCGGATTGCGCGCGGCGAAATGAGCCGCGCCGGTCTCCAGCGCCGCGGCGCGGCTTGCCGAATCGTTGATTACCTTCCAGACGATGCGGTCGAGGTAGGGCTGGCCGGCGATGTAGTAGTCCGGATTGCGCTCCAGGACGATGTGGCTGCCGCGCTGCCATTCCTTGAAGCGGAACGGCCCCGTGCCCACCGGCCTGTTGTTGTGCGGGTTGGTCGCGATATCGGTGCCTTCATACAGGTGCCGGGGCAGGATCTGCCCGGCGCTCTGGCCCAGGTAGCGCAGCAGGATCGGCCACTTCTCCTTCAGGCGCAGCACGATGGTGTGCGCATCGGGCGCCGTGACCCTGGCGATCACATTGGTGATGGTGGAGAACTGCAGTGGCCAGATCTTCTCGATCGAGAATTTGACGTCGCCCGCATCGAACGGGTGGCCGTCATGCCACTTGACGCCCTGGCGCAGCCTGATCGTGAGGTCCAGGCCGTCGACGGAGGTCTCGGCGGAAAGACCCAGGCGCGGCAGCAGTTCATGCCGGTTCCCTTCGACGAACAGCCGGTCATAGATCTTCGACGTGACCAGCGAGATCGGATTGGCGCCGTTCAGGTGGGTGGCCAGCGTGGCGGGCTCGGGGAACGCGATCGCCACCAGCGTGCCGCCGCGCACCGGCGTTTCCGCCGCGGCCAGGGCGGCGCCGGGCAGCATGCCGGCGGCCAGCGCCGCGCCGCCGAAGCGGAACAGGCGGCGGCGCGCCGGATCGGCCAGCGCGGCGAGGACGGGATTGTCGGATCGCAGCATCGGCGCCCTCCTCACAGGCCGGCCGCCAGCCGGGGCTGCGGCGGTTCGCCCGTCACGGGTTCCGGCCCCTCCGGCATGGCCTGCGGCTTGTCCGGCCTGTTCGGCTGCTCGGCCCACTTCGGCCGGCGCAGCGGCACCTTGTCGTTGACGTAGTAATTGCCGACATCGAACAGGCGCCAGCGCACCGGGTCGTGCAGCGTGTGCGTGCGGGCGTCGCGCCACAGCCGGTCCAGGCCGTAATCGGGCGCCGTCGAGCGCGTGCCCGCCAGCTCGAACAGTTTATTGGTGATCAGCAGCGCGCTGTGCGTGCTGGCCGCGCGCACCTCGGACACGGCGATCGCGGCACGCGTCCAGTCGGCGGCCAGCTGCGATGCGTACGCCCTGTCGATCAGCAGCCCGGCCCGCTCCAGCAGCGCCTCGCTGCCGTGCAGGGAGACGGCCAGGTCGCCGATCTCGCGGATGCTCAGCTGGTCTTCCTCCCACACCGCCTCGGGCGGCGCATCGTCCGCCTTTGGATTGCGCCGGCGGATGAAGGCCACCGTGGCGTCGAACGCGGCGCGGGCGAGGCCGGTATCGATCCCGGCGTGCATGATCTGGCCGACCGGACCCACCGGCTTGACGTGGTCGGCATTGACCGAGTGGGGCACCAGCCATTCCAGCTTCAGCCAGGCGTCATCGGCGATGACGGTGCCGCTGGCCGTGGTGCGCTGGCCGAACGAGGCCCAGTCGTCGACGACGCGCAGGCCTTCGGCCGTGCGCGGGTAGATCGCCAGGAAGTGGCGCTTCTCCTCGTCCGCCACCGCCACCGGCACCCAGTCCGCGAACAGCGCGCCGGTCGAGTAGTATTTGCGCACGTTGACGCGGTAACCGTCGCCATCGCGCCGCAGGCTGGCCTTGCGGTCTTCCGGCCGGCGCACGTCCGGCTCGACCAGCGCGTTGCCGAAATGGTCGCCTGCCAGCACGCGCTCGAAGAAGAACTTTTTCTGCGCCTCGCTGCCCTCGTGCCGGATGATCTCGAGGATGAAATAATGGTTCTGCGGGATCTGGCCGATCGAGCCGTCGGCGGCGGACAGGATCGCGAACACCCTGGCCAGCGTGGCGTACGACACGCCGGCGCCGCCATGTTCGCGCGGCACGGTAATGCCCCACAGGCCGCTCAGCCGCAGCTGGCGCAGCTCGGCCACGGGAAGGCGGCGTTCGCGGTCGCGCAGCGCGGCGCCGGGCGCGAACGCGGCGGCCAGCGCCGTCGCCACGTCGATCGCTTCGGCATCGTCGCGGATCACGTGGGCGCGGCCCTGGCCGATGGCGGTGATCGAGGATTGCGCGGCGGTCTGCTCAGCGCGTCTCGATGTTGTATTTACTGGGGTCTTTGCTGCCGTATTCGCTGCATCGTTGCTCATCTTCGCTCTCTCGGTGTTTGCGGTTCAGTTGTTGAGTTTCGGGTTGAAATAATCGTTCAGCGCGTCGCCGAGCACGTTCAGGGCCCATACCGTCAGCATGGTGGCCGCGCCGGGGATCGCGATCATGTACCAGCCGGTGCGGATGGCCTCGCGGCCGGTGCCGATCATGGCGCCCCAGCTCATCGCGTTCGGATCGCCCAGGCCGAGGAACGACAGGCTCGATTCCAGGAGGATGCAGCCGGCCACCACGATCGAGGTGCTGACGACGATCGGCGTCAGCGCGTTCGGCAGGATGTGGCGCAGGATGATGCGGCCATGGCCCATGCCCGCCGCCAGGCCGGCCTGCACGTATTCGCGGTGGCGCAGCCGCAGCACCTCGGCACGCACGACGCGGGCGGTGTGCACCCACGACGTGACACCCAGCGCCAGCACGACGACCCAGATCGACGGTTCCAGCACGGCCACCAGGATGATCGCCAGCAGGAAGCGCGGCACGATCTGGAAGAAGTCCGTCAGCCGCATCAGCGCGTTGTCGGCCCAGCCGCCGCAGTAGCCGGCCAGCGTGCCGACCACCACGCCGATCAGCAGCGTCAGGCCGGCCGACGATGCGCCGACCAGCAGCGAGACACGGGCGCCGTGGGCCAGCCCGGTGGCGATGTCCCGTCCCATCAGGTCGGAGCCCAGCGGGTGGGCCCAGTCCTGCCCCGGCCACAGGTAGGGAGTGGCGACCATGTCGTGCGGATCGCCCGGAAAGAACACCGGCGCGCCGAGCGCGGCGAACAGCACCAGCAGCAGGATCGACAGGCTGGCGGCGGCGGATAGCGGCATTTTCATTTTTTGAGTTCTATGCGGGGATCGAGGGCGGCATACAGGATGTCCAGCAGCAGGCTGGTGGCCATCACCAGCAGGGAGCTGAGGAACAGCATCGACAGCAGCAGGTTGGTGTCGCGGTTGACCACCGCGTCGTAGGTCAGCTTGCCCAGGCCGGGCCACGAGAACACGGTCTCGATGACGATGCTGCCGGCCAGCAGCTCGCCGAAGTGGCCGGCGATCAGGGTCAGCACCGGCAGGATCGCGTTGCGCAGCGCGTGGCGGAACACTACCACCGGTTCCGACAGGCCTTTCGAGCGGGCCGTGCGGACATAGTCCTCCTGCAGCGCGTCGACCATCGATGCGCGCGTGAAGCGGGCGTACACCGCGATCGAGTAGACCGCCAGCGTGGTTGCCGGCAGCACCAGGTGCCACAGCACGTCGCGCGCTTCGCTCCAGCGCCCCTGCGCCTCGATGCCCACTTCGCGCATGCCGTCGATCGGGAACCATTGCAGCGTGACGCCGAACAGCACCACCATCATCAGGGCCAGCCAGAACACCGGCACCGAATAGCACAGCGCCATCAGGGCCGATACGGCGCGGTCCAGCCGGCCGTTGCGCCAGCGCGCGCACAGCACGCCGAGCAGCACGCCGACGACGACTGCCAGGGCCAGGCTGGTGAGTCCGAGCAGCGCGGTGGCACCGACCCGGTCGCCGATCAGCTCGGCTACCGGGGCACCGAAGCGGTGCGAATACCCCAGGTCGAAGCTGGCCAGGCGCCCCAGGTAGGCCAGCAGCTGCATGTGCAGCGGCGCATCGAGGCCGAACGAGGTGCGCAGTTTCGCCACCTGGTCTTCGACGATGGCGCCCTCGACCTGTGCCGATTCGGCGGCCACCACTTCGGCCAGGTCGCCAGGCGCGGCCTGGATCAGGATGAAATTGAGGATGCAGATGCCCAGGATGACGGGCACGAATTGCAGCAGCCTGCGCTGGATATACGCTCTCATATCGGTTCTTTCAGGCGGTGCGGACGGCCAGCGCCCCGTCCATGGGGATCGCCGGCGGCTCCGGCCAGGCCGGCGTGGCCGCGATCAGCGTGCGGGTGTAGGGGTGCCGCGCATTGGTGAACAGTTCGTCGCGCGCCAGCGTTTCCACCGCTTCTCCCTTCTGCATCACCATCACGCGGTCGGCGATGTAGTTGATGACCGACAGGTCGTGCGAGATGAACAGGTACGACAGCCCGAACTCGTGTTTCAGGTCGACGAACAGGTTGAGGATCTGGGCGCGTACCGACACGTCCAGCGCGGACACCGGCTCGTCGCAGATCAGCAGCTTGGGGCGCAGGATCAGCGCGCGGGCGATGCCGATGCGCTGCCGCTGCCCGCCGGAAAACTCGTGCGGATAGCGGCGCGCCGCGGCGGCCGGCAAGCCGACGGCATCGAGCATGGCCGCGACCCGCCGGCGCCGCTCGTTCCGGTCGCGCACCTTTTGCACCGCCAGCACTTCCTCCAGTGCGTCGCCGATGCGCAGGCGCGGGTTCAGCGAGGCATATGGATCCTGGAACACCATCTGCACGTTGGCCCGGTGCGGGCGCAGCACACGGCCGGACAGCGGCGCGATGTCGGTGCCATCGAGGATCACCTGGCCGGCGACGGCGCGGTTCAGGCCGACGATGGTCTTCGACAGCGTCGACTTGCCGCAGCCCGATTCGCCCACCAGCCCCAGCGTTTCGCCGCGGCCGATCTGGAACGACACGTCCTTGACGGCGGAAATGGTCCCATAGCGGGACGAGTACTGGGCCACGAGATTGCGCACGTCGAGCACGGGCGGCAGGTGGATGGCCGCCGGGCGCGCCGCCGGCTGGCGGCGCTCCTGCTCCGTGAAGCTGAAGCTGCGCTGTCCGTCCGGGTCGACGGCGTGGCGGATCTCGGCCAGCTTCACGCGGCTGTAGTGGCATTCGTCCGTTACGTGCAGCGACGAGTCCAGCAGGCCCTGGCTGTAGCGGTGGCGCGGCGCGAAGAAGACTTCGTCGCGCGTGCCCTCTTCCACCTTGCGGCCGTGCTGCATGACGGCGACCCGGTCGGCCCACTGGCCGACGACGGCCAGATCGTGGGTGATCAGCAACAGCGACATCGATAACTCACGGCGCAGGCTGGCCAGCAGGTCCAGCACCTGGGCCTGTATCGTCACGTCCAGCGCGGTGGTCGGCTCGTCGGCGATCAGCAGGCGCGGTTCGCAGGCGACGGCGATGGCGATCATCACGCGCTGCCGCTGGCCGCCGGACAGATGATGCGGGTAGTCGTCGACCCGGCGCTGCGGCTCGGGAATGCGCACCAGGTCGAGCAGTTCGATGGCGCGGGCACGGGCCGCCGCGGCGCCCAGCCGGCGGTGGCGCCGCAGCACTTCGCCGATCTGCGTGCCGATCGTCAGCACCGGATTGAGCGACGTCATCGGCTCCTGGAAGATCATGCCGATCGCGTTGCCGCGCAGGTCGCGCAGGGCGCTTTCCGGCGCCGCCAGCAGGTCGCGGCCTTCGAACAGGATCGCGCCGTCGACGCGCGCCTGGTGCGGCAGCAGGCCGGCGATCGCCCCGGCTGCCGTCGACTTGCCGCAGCCCGATTCGCCGACCAGCGCCACCACTTCGTCGCGGTGCACGTCCAGGTCGAAGCCCTGCACCGCCACGCCATTCGGATACCACACGTCGAGCTTGCGCACCTGCAGCAGCGGTGCGGCGGCCTGGCCTTCGCCGGTCCGGTGCCAGGGTGCCGTCATTTCCATGTGCGGTACCTCGCGGCATGATGGTTGCCGGGCAGGCGCGCGCGGCCGGCGCCGAACAGTTTTTCGCGCAGCGTGCCTTCCTCGTACGAGGTCTTGTACAGGCCGCGGCTTTGCAGCTCGGGAATCACCAGTTCGATGAAATCGCGGTAGCTTTCCGGCGCCACGGTACGCGTCAGGTTGAAGCCGTCGAGGTCCGTCTCGGCGACGATCCGCTCGATTTCATCGGCCACCTGCGACGGCGTGCCGACCAGGGGGGCCTGCTGCGAGCCGAAGCGGCGCGCTTCGAGCAGCGTGCGCCGCGTGGTGCCCGCCGCGAACCGGCCGGCGCGGGCTTCGCCGACCCGGCGCAGGCGGTCGGGGTACAGCGCTTCGAGTTTTTCCTCGGTGATTTCCTCGTCCAGGCCGAAGCGGTTCAGGTCCACGCCGGTGCCGCTGACCATGTGCGCCAGCGCGCCCTCCGGGCTGGAGTAGGCACGGTACTCCTCGAATTTTTCCCGCGCCGACTTTTCGTTGGTGTCGACGACCACCGTCAGGCCGGAGAGGACCTTGACGTCGTCGCGCTCGCGGCCGGCCTCCACGGCCTGGCCGCGGATCGTGGAGACGATCTTCGCCAGCGCGTCGCGGTCCGGGCCGCCGGTGAACACGCACTCGGCGTGGCGGCCGGCAAACGCGTTGCCCCGTTTCGACGCGCCGGCCTGGAACAGCACCGGCGTGCGCTGCGGTGAGGGTTCGGTGAGGTTGTAGACGTTGTCGATCCTGTAGAACGGCCCGTCATGGCTGACGCGGTGGATCCTCGCCGGGTCGGCGTAGACGCCGCGCTCGCGGTCGGCCAGCACGGCGCCGTCTTCCCAGCTGCCTTCGAGCAGCTTGTAGAAGGCATCCATGAAATCGTCGCCGCGGTCGTAGCGGTCGTCGTGGTCGAGCTGCTGCTTCAGGCCCACGCCGCGTGCCGCGCTGTCCAGGTAGCCGGTGACGATGTTCCAGCCGATGCGGCCATTTGTCAGGTGATCGAGGGTGGCGAAGCGGCGCGCGAACAGGTACGGGTGTTCATACGTGAGGTTGGCGGTGACGCCGAAGCCGATGTGCTTCGTCGCCTGCGCCATCAGCGGCACCACGTAGCTCGGGTCGTTGACCGGCAGCTGCACCGCCTCGCGCGCCGTGGCGTCGATGCCGTCGCCCAGCACGTCGTAGACGCCGACGATATCGGCCAGGAACACCGCATCGAACAGGCCCTTCTCCAGCAGCTGCGCCAGTTCGATCCAGTATTCGGGCTTGCGGTAATCGACGGAATTGTCGCGCGGGTGCTTCCACAGGCCGTGATGTATATGGCCCACGCAGTTCATGTTGAAGGCGTTCAGGCGAATCTGCTTCACATTTTGCTTCGTCAATTGAGGCTCTCCGCTGTCTTCACCGGGCCCAGTGCCCAGCCGCAATGCAGCGTAACAGCGCCCCTGGCGAACCGAAACGAACCATTTCACAGTTGGTAATGCGGCGTTTCGTCATAAGCAAAGCAGCCGCGCTGCTAAAGCCGTTGATGTCGCACCGAAGCATTGCCCAAGGCCGGGGTCAGACCCCGAATTTGAGAAACATTTCCTGAAATCGGGGTCTGACCCCGGTTGGGAGAAACTTTCCTGTCGATTGACTCTGCGCCGACTTGAACCTACACTGACGTGGTTGCGCTAACAAAGATAATGCCGGGGGAAGCACATCATGGTACCGGCGCCCCACAAAGACAGGCAGAGATGGCGTTGATATACGCTACCAAGCCTCATCGGACAGCGCAGCGAGACAATCTGGAGGATTCGTGAAGCATTCACACCATGGGCGGCCGCTGGCTGCCCGGTTCGCACGCCCGCTGCTGGCGGCGCTGTGCCTGGCAATGGCGCCGGCCGTCGCCATCACCGCCATGGCGGCACCTGCGGCAGCCACCGATACGCAGTCGCCGCGCCAGCGCATCGCCTTCAACGAAGGCTGGAAATTCCACCTGGGCGACCCGGATGGCAATTCGGCGCCCTACCTGTACGACATCCGCCCGGAAGTGAAGGAATCGGCGGACGGCAAGGTGGCCGATGCCATGCCCGAGGAAGCGGCGCGTATCGCGCGCGGCAACGTGCCGCTGCTGAAACCATGGATTCTCCCGACCGGCAACGCCTTCATCAAGGACCCGGCGAAGCGCCACGCGCGGCCGGCCGGTGAACCTGCCATCGATGCGCCGTTCACGAAGGCCGATTTCAATGACAGCGCGTGGCGCAGCGTGACGCTGCCGCACGACTGGGCCATCGAAGGGCCGTTCCTGGCCACCGGCCCGTATGGCGGCATGGGCCGCCTGAAGACATGGGGCCCGGCCTGGTACCGCAACAACATCACGCTGTCCAATGCCGACGCGGGCAAGTCGGTGTTCCTCGATATCGATGGCGCGATGGCGTATTCGTCGGTCTGGATCAACGGCAAACTGGCCGGCGGCTGGCCGTACGGCTACAACTCGTTCCGCATCGATTTGACGAAGTACCTGAAAACGGGCGACAACCAGCTGGCGATCCGCCTCGACAACACGCCGGAATCGGCGCGCTGGTACCCGGGCGCGGGGCTGTACCGCAACGTATGGCTGACGAAGACCGCGCCGCTGCACGTGGGCCACTGGGGAGTGCAGGTACGCACGCCGCAGGTGTCGAAGGAGTCGGCCACCGTGGCGTGGAATGTCACGCTGGACAATGCCGGCACCGCGCCGGCCGCCGCCGAAGTCACCACGCAGCTGTATGCGCTCGACGACAAGGGCCGCATCACCGGCAGCGCCGTCGCCACCGTGGTCTCGCCGAGGACGACGGTGCCTGCAGGCGGCAGCGCCGCCATCGCCGGCGATGCCACGCTGAAGAACCCGCGCCTGTGGGGCCCGCTGCCGACCCAGAAGCCGAACCGCTACACGGCGGTGACGACGGTGCGCCACGATGGCCGCGTGGTCGACCGTCATGAAACCCCGTTCGGCATCCGCGCGCTGCGCTTCGATGGCGTGAAAGGCATGTACGTCAACGGCGAGCACGTGCCGATCCGCGGCGTGAACAACCACCACGACCTGGGCGCGCTGGGCGCCGCGTTCAACGTGCGCGCCGCCGAACGCCAGCTGGAAATCATGCAGGAGATGGGCATCAACGCGGTGCGCATGAGCCATAACCCGCCCGACCCGCAGCTGCTGGAACTGACCGACCGCATGGGCATCCTGGTGCAGAACGAAGTGTTCGATTCCTGGGAGCGCAAGAAGACGCCGCTCGACTTCCACCTGGTCTTCCCCGACTGGCACGAGCAGGACCTGCGCGCGATGCTGCGCCGCGATCGCAACCATCCGTCGATCGTGATGTGGAGCGTGGGTAACGAAGTGGGCGAGCAGTACACGGGCGAGCACGGCGCCGCCATCGGCCGCAAGCTGGTCGGCATCGTCCATGAGGAGGACCCGGACGGCCGCCCCGCCACCACGGCGATGAACTGGGCCAAGCCGGACATGCCGCTGCCGGCCACGATGGATGTGATCAGCCTGAACTACCAGGGCACCGGCATCCGCACGCTGCCGGGCCAGTTCCCGGCCTTCCACGAGAAGTTCCCCGGCAAGGCGATCCTGCACACGGAAAGCGCGTCGGCGCTGTCGTCGCGCGGCGAATACCAGTTCCCCGTGCCGGGCGCGCTGAGCGCATCGGTGCGCCCCGGCGCCGGCGGCGATCCGAAGACGCAGCAGGTGTCGGCCTACGAACTGTTCGCGGCGGACTTCGGCAGCTCGGCGGACCGCGCCTTCGCCTCGCTCGACCAGCATCCGTACACCGCCGGCGAATTCGTCTGGACCGGGTTCGACTACCTGGGCGAGCCCACGCCATACTACGGTGCGCGCAGCTCGTATTCCGGCATCGTCGACCTGGCCGGTTTCAAGAAGGACCGCTTCTACCTCTACCAGGCGCGCTGGCGTCCGGAACTGCCGATGGTGCACATCCTGCCGCACTGGACGTGGCCCGACCGTGTCGGCGAAGTCACGCCGGTGCACGTGTTCACATCCGGCGACGAGGCCGAGCTGTTCGTCAACGGCAAGTCGCAGGGCCGACTGAAGAAGGCGCCGTATGCCTACCGGCTGCGCTGGGATTTCGTCACGTACCAGCCGGGCACGATCGAGGTGGTGGCTTACAGGGAAGGCAAGGAATGGGCGCGTTCGTCCGTGAAAACGGCCGGAGAGCCGGCCGCGCTGCAGGCCAGCGCCGACCGCTCCGCCATCGCCGGCGACGGCAGGGACCTGTCGTTCATCACCGTGCGCGTGACCGACAAGGCCGGCCTGACGGCGCCGCGCGCCAGCAACAAGGTGCGCTTCACGGTCGAGGGCCCGGGCGATCTGGTGGCCACCGACAACGGCGACCCGACCAGCTTCGTGTCGTTCCAGTCGTCGGAGCGGGCAGCGTTCAACGGCCTCGTGCTCGGCATCGTGCGCGCCAGGCCCGGCGCGAAAGGCCCGATCACGGTGCGCGTGACGGCCGATGGCTTGCAGGCCGCCACGGTCGCCCTGCGCAGCACCGGCCGCTGACCATCGCCGCGCCACGCCGGTCCTCCGCAAGCGTGGCGCGGTTGTCTTTTTCTTCCCGATTTGTCATCCTGCTCCCTGCGGTGCCTTGAACCACCGCAGGGAGCCGACGATCGCCGAAGCAATTTCCACCCCGCGCCTGACCCGCACCGCCTTCCTGGCCGGCGCGCTGAACCTGTGCCTGTATCCGGTGCTGACCACGCTGGCCGGCAACGCCATCCTGCTCGGCCTCGAGCAGGCCCGCGAGACCCTGGTGGCGTTCGGCGAGCCGGATGGCGCCGGCACGGCCGATCCGCTGGCATCGCCCAGCTATGCGCTGTTCATCGTTGCCCTGGCCTACTGGGCATTTGCCAGCTGGTACTGCGCACGCATCATGCTCGGCAAGCGCTTTCCGCGCGACCGCCTGCTGCCCTGCATCGACGACCGCTTTGCCGATGTCACGGGCCGCTGGCTGCCGCGCCTGCTTGGCCTGCTCGGCGTGGTGCCGATCACGGTGTTTTTTATCCTGGCGACACCATCGCCGCGCTACTGGGCCGCGCTGGCGGCGGTGGCTGCCGCCTTCCTGGCGTTTGCGGTGTTCCGCCGCCAGTTGCCGGCGGCGCATGCCGGCTGGTCGCGCCGCGGCGACGATCCCTATCCCCGCTTCACGTCACTGAGCCGCGGTGCGGTCGCCACGGTGATCGCAATGTTCGTCATCTCGTTCGGCGTGCTGCTGGCCACGGTGACCGGGCGCGAAACGGCCGCGCGCGCGATCGGCTCGCCAGCCCTGGTGCTGATCGCGCTCGGCTCGTGGACCCTGTTCGGCAGCGTCGTGCTGACCTACTGGCCGCGCAGCGGCGGCTGGCCGTCGCTGGCGCTGCTGCCGTTCGCGCTGGCCTTCGGCCTGTCGTTCTTCAACGAAAATCACTACGTGGCCGGGTACGGCGTGCCGGCCGCCACCGGCCCGCGCCCCGTGTTTCCGGACGACCTGGAAGCGTGGAATGCCGCCCGCGGCGTGCGCGGCGGCGATCCGGTCTACCTGGTGGCGGCCGCCGGCGGCGCATCGCGCGCCGCGTTCTGGACCGGCGTGGTGCTGACCAACCTGGAAAACCAGGCACGCCTGCGCGGCCGCGATTTCGCGGGCAACGTGTATGCCGTCAGCGGCGTTTCCGGCGGCAGCCTGGGGCTGGCCGCCTTCGTGGCCGCGCTGGCGGCGGAACGGGATGCGGGCGCGGGCGCCAGCGGCCCGCTGGCGCCGCGCCCGACCGATTTCCTGGCGCGCGACTTTCTCGCGCCGGCCGTCGGCCAGATGCTGTACAGCGACACCATCGCGCGCTTCCTGCCCTGGCCGTGCATCGCCTGCGACCGCTCGCGCGGCCTGGAAGAAGCGTGGGCACGCGACTGGCAGCGCCACAGCCCGGGACAGGCATCGTGGTTCACGCAGCCGCTGCGCGCGGCGGGCAGCATGCCCGGCGTGCTGCCGCGCATGATCTTCAATACCACCACGGTCGGCGACGGCCGGCTGGTGGTGCAATCGGACCTGCACTTCGTGCCGACCGACGCCTACGACGTGTTCGACGGCACGCTCGACACGGCGCGGTTGACGCGCGCCGCCGCGGTCCACAACTCGGCGCGCTTCACGTACGTGAGCCCGGCGGCGGCGATCCGCCATGCCGATGGCGGCGCGGTCTGGGACTACGTGGTCGATGGCGGCTATTTCGAGAATTCCGGCGTGGCGGTGCTGAACGCGATGATCGGCAGGCTGCAGGCAGGCACGCCCGCGCAGCAGCAACTTGCGCGGCAGATCGTGGTCATCGTGATCGAGAACGATCCGGCCGGCAGCGCCCAGTGGATCTGCGATCCGAAGCCGCAGCCCCGCTCGCGGCAGCTGCCGATCGCGATGGAAGTGAGCGCCCCGCCATTCGCGCTGTACCAGACGCGCACGGCGCGCGCCCACGCACTGGAAGCGGAAACGATCCGCCTGCTGGGCGGCTGCGCGGCCGGCAAGGTGATCGAACTGCGCTACCCGGAAGCCGACCGCAAGCGGCCCGGCCACTCCGGCGCCGGCCCGCTGAACGACGATCCGCCGATGAGCTGGTTCCTGAACGCGGCCAGCCGCACGCGCATGGCCACCGTGCTGTGCGGCGACGGCCGCTGGGATCCCCGCGACCTGCTGGCGCGCGAATGGCGGCGTGCGCTGGACTGGATCGACCGGTCGTCGCCACAGCCCGGCATGCCGCGCGGCGGGTTCGCGCCGGCCGACGTGACGCTCGCCTGCGAACGTTGAAACAAGGAGAGGCTACGGAGCGGCGATGCCCTTGCCGGTGGCCGCCCACCAGATGCCGCCGTACAGGTGGTCCAGGTAGTGCCGGTCGCGGTACATGTTGACGTCGTGGCCCAGCGCGGTGACGAACACGCGCGCCGGTCCGCCCTTGCCGGCGGCCCCGCTGCCCGCTTTCGCCGGCCCGGCGCCGTCGATCACGTGGTACCAGCTCACCGGATGTTCGGCGCCCATGCCTTTCGCCACCTGGCCGGGCCAGATCCTGGTCGGATCGTAGCTGCGCTCATCCACGTTCAGCACCGGACGGATCGCCACCCGGTACGGGTTGGCCAGCTCGTACCACTCGTCGCTCCAGATCCAGCGCTCGGGAACGCCGAACGTGGCCGGAAAAGCCTTGTCGACGGTGCGCACGACGGCGCTCTGCATCATCGGATGGATCGTAAACGAGCGGCCGACCAGCTTTTCATACCAGGGCCACTTGCCGGGCGGGATGATGATCGCGCGGTGCACGATGGCCACATTGCCGCCGCCGTGCACGTAGTCCTCGAACTTCCTGCGCTGCGCCTCGCTGAATTCCTCGCCCGAGGTATTGAGCAGCACGATGGCGGCATACTGTTTCAGGTCGCCTTCCAGCGCCCACAGCTGGGTTGCATACGTCATCTCGAACGCATGCAGCTTGCCCAGCTGCTCGAAGCTTTCGCGGGCCACCGGGATGTATTCGAAATGGTATTTGTTGGGCACCGCCAGCACGAGCAGCTTGAATTGCGGATCGGCCCAGGCAGGGTTGCAGAGGGCAAGGCCGCAGGCGAGGATGGCGGGGATGGCGGAGAAAATCGGGCGCATGGTCGGATACGAGTGAAGGACGCCACAGGATACCGCAACGCCGGGCGGGCCGGCCAGGGGCGGCGGCACCTGCCCGGCTAAGGCGTCGCCCGCGGCACGGCCAGTGTCCCCAGCACCCGCAGGCTGCCATCCGCCCTCGCCTGCGCCACCACCATCTCGCCCTGCGCCAGGCTGGTGCCGGTCAGCGCGCGCACGTTGACGTCGTGCGTGACCAGCACCAGGTTGCCCGGCTCGCTGTAGGAAGCCACGTACCTGGCCACGGCGGCGGCCCTGCGCCGCGCCACCGCGTCGCTCTCCTGCCAGGTCGAATCCACCATTTCCGCCGGCTCCGCGCGGCCGAACGCCAGCTGCGCGGTATCGACGCAGCGGCACCAGCTGCTGGTGAGCACGCGGCCCACCGGCACCGCGTAACGTTGGAACGCGGCGCCGACCGCCCTGGCATCGGCCCGGCCGGCGGGTGACAGGTTGCGCTGGGTCGCGCAGTCGCCGGCCTTGAAGCCGGTGGGATCGCCGACGCCAGGCGTGGTGGCGGCATGCCGCATGACCACGACGTGCCCGCCCCCGGCCATCCGCTTCCACAGGCCGGCATCGTCCGCGTGGCCAACAGGTGCGTGCAAGGCCAGTGCCGCCAGCAGGCCGGCGGTGAAGGTACGTGACATGGCAACTCCTGGACTGGGTTGGTGGAACGGAGCCGTGCAAGCGCTGCGCAGGAAGCACGCAACTCAGTCACGCAACTCAGTCACCATGATGAGCGATGGGCAGCGAAACCGGCGCGCGCGACAGCGTAATATATCAGCGCTTCGACTTGTTCAACTTCAGCTCGCGTTCATGCTCATCCGTCACAGCGGCCTCGCGCTCGCCACCGCCCTTCTCTTCGCCAGCCCCGCACGCGCCACCGACTTCGAGCTCAAGAGCGGCAGCACGATGGCCGCCGTCCTGGCGGAAGACGATGCGACGATGCGCCTCGCCGCGGGCCTCGTGCAACGCGACCTGCGGGCGGTCGGCGGCGTGCCCGTGCCAGGCGCGGAGAAGCTGAGCGATTGCCGCGACGTCTGCATCGTCATCGGCCGCCACGATTCGGCGCTGCTGCGCGGGATCGCCAGCGCCGAGGGACTCGACTTTTCCGCGCTGGCCGGCCAGTGGGAACGGTACGAGCGCATGGCCATCGATTCGCGCGCGCGGCCTGGCACGCGCCTGCTGGTGATTGCCGGATCGGATGCGCGCGGCGCCGTGTTCGGCGCGGTCGACCTGACGCGCGAGATCGGTGTATCGGCCTGGGAATGGTGGGCCGACGTGACGCCGGCGGCGCGCGGGCGCGTCGCCGTGCGCGGCGAAAAAATCCTCTCCGATCCTCCCTCGGTGCGTTACCGCGGCATTTTCCTGAACGACGAGGACTGGGGCCTGCAGCCCTGGGCGGCGAAAACATTCGACCCTGCAAAAGACATCGGCCCGGCCACCTATGCGCGCATCTTCGAACTGATGTGGCGCCTGAAGGCCAACCTGCTGTGGCCGGCGATGCACGATTCGACGAAGCCGTTCTACCAGGTTCCCGGCAACGCGCAGGCGGCGAGGGATTACGCGATCGTCGTCGGCACGTCGCATGCCGAGCCGATGATGCGCAACAATGTGCGCGAATGGAAGAAGAGCGACGGCGACTTCAACTTCTTCACCAACCGGGAGGCGATCACCCGCTACTGGCGGAGCCGCGTCGACGAGACCAGGGGCGCCGAAGCGTTCTACACGATGGGCATCCGCGGCGTGCACGATTCGGCGATGGAAGGCGCGAACACGATCGGCGAGGCGCGCGCCGGCGTGGCCGGCGCGATGGCGGTGCAGCGCAAGCTGCTGGCCGATGCATGGCGCAAGCCGCTGGCGCAGATTCCGCAGGCGCTGACGGTGTACAAGGAAGTGCTCGACATCTACAACAGCGGCCTGCAGGTGCCGGACGATATCACCCTCGTCTGGCCGGACGATAACTACGGTTACCTGCACCAGCTCAGCACCCCGAAGGAAGCGGCGCGCGGCGGCGGGGCCGGGCTGTATTACCACATCTCCTACTGGGGGCGCCCGCACGACTACCTTTGGCTGGCCAGCACGGCGCCGGGGCTGATCCGCGACCAGCTGCAGCGCGCCGTGGCGACGAAGACCGACCGCGTGTGGGTCGTCAACGTGGGCGACATCAAGCCGGCCGAATACCTGACCCAGTATTTCCTCGACGCGGCCTTCGACACGCGCCAGCTGGACCGGCCCGCCGCCGATCACATGCAGGCGTGGTTCGCGGAACAGTTCGGCGCCGCGCATGCCCCCGCCATTGCCGCCATCATGCGCGAGTTCTACGCGCTGGCCTGGGAGCGCAAGCCGGAATACATGGGCTTTTCACAGACCGAGCCGACCACCCCGACCCGCCAGGCGGACTACCTGCAATCGGGCGGCGAGGAGGCGGAGCAGCGGCTGGCGCGCTACGAGGCCCTGGCGCTGCGCGCCCAGGCGATCGGCGCGGCACTGCCCGCGGAGCGCAAGGATGCCTTCTTCCAGCTGGTGCTGTACCCGGTGCGTGGTGCCGCAAACCTGAACGCACGCATCCTGAAGCTGGACCTGGCGGCGCAGTATGCGCGCATGGGCCGGCCGTCGGCGCAGCACTATGCCAGGGCCGCGAAGGCGGCGCAGGAGGCAATCGCCGCCGATACCGCACACTACAACGCGCTGGCCGGCGGCAAGTGGCGCGGCATGATGGACGCGGCGCCGCGCCGCCTGCCCGTGTTCATCGAGCCGGCATTCCCCGACTACGGCGCACCGGCGCGCAGCGGCTGCGGCCTGGCCTACCCCACGCCCCTGTCGGCACAGGGCGGTGCGCTGTGGTTTACGCAAGGCGTGCCGGAGACCAGGGTGCTGACGATCATCCAGTACGCCGCCGCGCCGCTGCGCTGGTCGGCCGGCAAGGTTCCGGCAGGCCTGCGCCTGTCGCACGCCGGCGGCACGCTCGATGCCGCCAATGGCTACGAGCAGCGCATCGCCGTCACGTACGACGGCAAGGGCGAAACAAAGGGGCTGCAGCTCGGCTGCGGCGACGGGCAGCTGGCCGCCCGCGTGCAGCTGGCGCCGGGAGCCGGCGTCGCGACCGAGCACGACAGGATCATCACGCTGCCGGCCGCCACGGCTTCCGCGCCCGGCTGGGCGCCGGTGGAGATCGGCAGCCTCGGCATCGCGCAGCGGGCCGACCTGGCGCTGCCGTCGCGTGACGATCCGGCCGGCGCGCCGGTACTGGAATATGCGTTTCACAGTCACACGAAAGCCGAGGCGCGCCTGCGTATCGTGGCCGTGCCGGTGCACGCGCTGACATCCGCCAGCAGGCTGCGTATCGCCGTATCGCTCGACGGCCAGCCGCCCGTGCCGCTCGATTTCGCTACCGTCGGCCGCAGCGACGAATGGAAACGCAACGTGCTGTCGAACAGCGCCGTGCGCACCATTGCGCTGCCGGCGCTGCAAGCGGGTCCGCACACGCTGCGCGTGCATGCGTTGGATCCGGGCTTCGTGCTGGACCGGATCGAGGTAGTGTTCGACGGCGCGCCGCAATACTATGGCGCCCCGCCCGCGTCGGCATTGCGCCCCGCCGCGCGCTGACCGGCGGCACGCGGCTGTGGCCTTGGGTTCTATATAATGGCCGCGCGTGGCGAGCAGCGCACGAAGGTGCCTGCCCCATGCAGGCAATGCATATCGAGACCGGTAATCAGACCGGTCGCGGAACGATCTCTGGTATCGGAATAATGAAAATACAAAGCAACGAACCGCTGCGCGAACGGCGCCGCCTGAACTTCCGCTCGACGACCGAGCTGATGGCGCGACGCAGGCGCATCCGCAACCGGCTCAGCGTCGTATTGGCGCTGAGCGCGACGCTCGGCGCGCTGCTGTTCAAGTTCGAATAAGCGGCATTCCCTGGCCGGGCGGCCATGACCGCCCGCCGCATCTTCAGCGATGCAGTTCGCCAGCCCGCTCGGGCTGGTAAATCACGTCCAGCAGCTTCACTTCGAACGTCGCGCCATCGGGCCGCGTCCAGGTGATGCGCTTGCCCGTTTTCAGGCCCAGCAGCGCGCTGCCGACCGGCGTGAGGATCGACAGCCGGTCCGCGCTGCCATCCATGTCCTTCGGGTACGACAGCACCATGTCGCGCGCTTCGCTCGAACTGTCGAGCACGAATCGCACCCGTGAGTTCATGGTCGCCACGTCCGGCGGCATGTCTTCCGGCTCCACCACTTCGGCACGCGACAGTTCCGCGAGCAGGGCCTGCTGGGCCTGCGCCTGCGCGGACGGCAGCGCGTCGAGCAGCGCTTCCAGGCGGTCCATGTCCAGCGACGATACGACGATTTTCGGTTTCATGAGCAACTCTGCAATATTGGCCCGGCCGGCGGCCGGGCGGGATGATTCGGGGTCGCCCGGGTTCGGGCGGCATTGGCAGGAGTGATGGGGCCCGGGAGGCCAGCTGGCCGGATGGCCGTCTGGGAGTTCCTCACCGAGCCCGGAAGAGCCGGGCGAAATCTCGCGAGCGCAGCGCCAGCACGGGCGCGGGGGAGGACGGGAACCGCGGGGACGACAGGACGCCTCCCTCGTTCAGGGGCGAACCATGGAGCCGCTCGGGACGTGATGGATTCGTTGACAACATGCGAAGGGATTATACACACGCCGGTTTTGCGGCGCGCAATGGGCCGTGCCGTTCGGGCTGCTCCCTGCGGGATGCCCGAATGTCACGTATCATCGCGTGTTTTGCCAACGGCTTGCACGAACTACACGAACAGGTACAGACCAAGAACAATGACCCCAGCCATACCCCCCGACGCCCGCCCGTTCTTCTCCCGCCCCCGTACCGTCTTCATGGTGGCAACGCTTTGCTGCCTGTTGTGGGGCAGTTCCTACCCCTCGATCAAGAGCGGCTACGAGCTGCTGGCCATCGCGCAGCATGACGTGCCGTCCAAGCTGATCTTCGCCGGATACCGTTTCCTGATCGCCGGCCTGTGCCTGGTGCTGCTGGCCGCCGCGCTGCGCAAGCCCGCCTGGCGGCTGACGGGGCGCCAGGTGCGCCAGCTCGCCGTGCTGGGCCTGGCGCAGACCGGCCTGCAGTACGTGTTCTTCTACATCGGCCTTGCCTATACGACCGGCGTGCGCGCGTCGATCCTGAATGCCACCACCACGTTCTTCAGCGTGCTGCTGGCCCACTTCATCTACCACAATGACAGGCTGTCGCCGCGCAAGGCGGCCGGCTGCCTGCTGGGATTCGCCGGCGTGGTGGCGGTCAACCTGGGCGGCGCCGGCTTCGATATCGCCTTCACCCTGCAGGGCGAAGGATTCATCGTGATCGCCGCATTCGTGCTGTCCGCCGCATCGATCTACGGCAAGCACGTCTCCGGCGGCATGGATGCGATGGTGATGACGGGCTGGCAGCTTGCCATCGGCGGCGCCGCGCTGCTGGCTGGCGGCTACGCGACCGGCGGCACGATCGGCAACATGACGTTCGCGCCGGCGCTCCTGCTGGCCTACCTGGCCCTGCTGTCGGCTGTCGCCTTCACCCTGTGGAGCCTGCTGCTGAAGTACAACCCGGTCGGCACGGTCAGCGTGTTCGCCTTCCTGATTCCCGTGTTCGGCGCGGCGCTGTCGGCGCTGTTCCTGGACGAGAGCATCCTCGAATGGAAGAACCTGGCGGCCCTGGCGCTGGTGTGCGCGGGCATCTGGCTGGTGACGCGGCCGCCCCGGTAAGGGCGTTGCCCCTCCCCAGGCCCACCGGCGATTTCATGGAGGCGAGATTGATCGAGCAGGAGTGCTCCCACCCGATGAAGGGCCCTTTCCAGGCTCATCCGTTACGCGTGAACACGTAGCGCTGTGTCGGCGCGGCGGGCTCACCCTGCCGGTTCCGGCGCCGGCGGATAGGCGATCCTGCCGTCCTCCACCCGTGCAAAGCCGGTCAGCACGTGCGGGCGCGTCTTGCCGCGATTGATGATGTGCTCGGCGGGGATGCCGCGTACCGCCAGCGCATCGGCCACCATCGAGCGGTGGCAGCGCCAGGGGACCGCTTCGGCGCACATCAGCGCGACGCGTTCGGTGCCGGCGAGCGCCACCACTTCATCGACACCGGCCTGGAACTGCTCCGTCTGCATGTAGTCGGCATAGCCACGAAAAGACTTGTTGCGCCACCCGGTGTTCGGCGAATCCTTGCGCGCGTGCCGCAAACCGCCCAGCGCGCCGATGTACTGGTACGAGATTCCAGCATCGGCCAGCGACCCAGGCAGCTGGTCCTGGCCGAACTGCGGATTGTGGCGTGATTTCGGGACGGTGCGGATGTCGAGCAGCCGCTCGATGCCGTGCTCGCGCAGCAGTTCGATGAACTCCTCGATCGGCCGGTTCGAATGGCCTATGGTGAAAACAGTCTTCATGCGGATCGGCCTCCTTCTGTCGGGAAGGTGTCATTGTCCCGGCACCGCGCATCGGACGGCGCCACGATGCTTCCACAGTGGTCCAGCGTACACTGACTAGCACATCCGACTTGACTTTTGGTTAACATTGGCCGATGCTGCTCTGCACAATGACTGCAGGAGAATAACGATGCATCCGCTCGACCGACGATGCGATACGGACATGGCGCGGGAAATCGATCGCGCCATATCCATCGAACACCTGGAGGGCTCCCTGAAGGCCTGGTCGCACCTCGTGCAGGTCGGCCTGTCGCCAAACGCGATCCGCCGCGTGCTGGCGCTGGACTCGCCCGGCCAGCGCCGCCGGCGCACCGCTGTGCCGCAATGGGAAGCCGAGGCGCAATGAGCGTGTGCGGGGTACAAAATAAAAGCCGCGCGGACCTCACGGCCCGCGCGGCTTTTCAGTGGCAAGGTTCAGCTCAGGCCGACACGACCCCTGCCCCTGCCGACGCCTTGCACACATAGATCGTGGCGCCCTGGCCGTTCGGACCCGGGTACTCCTTCTCGACCGCGGCACGCACCGGCGCGACCTGCGCGTCCGGCACCAGCGCCACCACGCAGCCGCCGAAACCACCGCCGGTCATGCGCACGCCGCCCTGTTCGCCGATCACGTTCTTGACGATGTCCACCAGCTGGTCGATCAGCGGCACGGTGATTTCAAAATCGTCGCGCATCGATACGTGCGACGCGGCCATCAGCTCGCCCATGCGCGACAGGTCGCCCTGACCCAGCGCCGTGTTGGCGGCCAGCACGCGATCGTTCTCGGACACGATGTGGCGCGCGCGCTTGAGCGTGACGGCATCGAGTTCGCCGCCGCGCGCATCGAGCATCGCCTGGTCGACGTCGCGCAGCGCCTTCACGCCGAAGTGGCTGGCGGCCGCCTCGCACTGCTTGCGGCGCGTGTTGTATTCGCTGTCCACCAGGCCGCGCTGCACGTTCGAGTTGAAGATCATGATCGCCGCGCCGGCCGGGATCGGCACCGGCGTGGTTTCCAGCGAACGGCAGTCGATCATCAGCGCATGGCCCTCGACGCCGGAAGCGGAAATGATCTGGTCCATGTTGCCGCACTTGGTGCCGACGAAATTGTTCTCGGCGCGCTGCGCGGTCAGCGCGATGTCGATCGGCGACACGTCTTCAAAGCCCGGCAGCGTGGCGAACAGGCGGCCGATGGCCACCGTCAGCGAGGCCGATGACGACAGGCCGGCGCCCTGCGGCACGTCGCCGGATACGACGATATCGAAGCCCTGCAGCGGCAGGCCGCGTTCGACCATGTCGCGGATGACGCCGCGCACGTAGTTGGCCCACATCGGCTCGTCGCGGCGCTCGATCGGCGCATCCAGCGAGAACTGGTCTTCGGCGCCCGCGTAGTCGGCGGCCACGATGTGCACGATGCGGTCGGCGCGGCGGCGCGCGGCGATCACGGTGCTGTAGTCGATCGCCGCAGGCAGCACGAAGCCGTCGTTGTAGTCGGTATGCTCGCCGATCAGGTTGACGCGGCCCGGGGCCTGCACAACCACTTCGGGTGCGGCACCGAACTTGTTCTCGAACGCGGTGCGGGTATGGTTAATCAGCGTTTCGCTCATCAGGATCTCTTCTTGTTTGCGTGACTCAATCTGGGTGCTTTACTGGCGTTGCAGGTAGTGTACATCCGGCAGTGCGCGCAGCTGCGCGGCCGCCTGTTCCGGCGTCAGGTCGCGCTGCGCCTCGGCCAGCATCTCATAGCCGACCATGAACTTGCGCACCGATGCGGAACGCAGCAGCGGCGGGTAGAAGTGGGCGTGCAGCTGCCATGGCTGGGTATCATCACCCTGGCCGTCGACCGCATACGGTGCGCCGTGCCAGCCCATCGAATACGGGAACGAGGTCTGGAACAGGTTGTCGTACTTGATGGTCAGCTGCTTCAGGGCCATGGCCAGGTCGGCGCGCTGTTCCTTCGTCAGGTCTTCCAGGCGTTTCACTTCGAAGCGCGGCAGCAGCAGCGTCTCGAACGGCCAGCTGGCCCAATACGGCACTACCGCCAGCCAATGCTCGGTACTGACGACGGTGCGCTCGCCGGCGGCCGCTTCGCGTTCCACGTAGTCGAGCAGCATCGGCCGGCCATGCTCCTTGTGGTAGGCGCGCTGCTGCACGTCTTCCTTCGCCGGTGAATTCGGGATGAAGCTGTTGGCCCAGACCTGGCCGTGCGGGTGCGGATTGGAGCAGCCCATCGCCTGGCCCTTGTTCTCGAACACCTGCACCCACGGGTAGGTCTTGCCCAGTTCTTCGGCCTGCGCGCACCAGGTGTCGACCACCTGTTCGAGCCCCGGCAGATCCATCTCGGGCAGCGACTTGCTGTGATCCGGCGAGAAGCAGATCACGCGGCTGACGCCGCGCGCGCTGGTGTTCTGGAACAGCGGGTCGGTGCTGGCCGGCGCGTCCGGCGTATCGGCCATCAGCGCGGCGAAGTCGTTCTGGAAAACAAACGTGCCCTTGTAGTCGGGATTGACTTCGCCGTTGACGCGCGTATTGCCGGCGCACAGGTAGCAGTGCGGATCGTGCGCGGGTTTCGGCGTATTGTCGACCGCTTCCTGCTGGCCTTGCCAGGGGCGCTTGGCGCGGTGCGGCGAGACGAGCACCCACTCGCCGATGAGCGGGTTGAAACGACGGTGTGGATGGTCTGTGGGATTGAACATACGGCTCCTGTTTTTATTGCTGGGACTGAGCGGTTACTGGGCGCTTATTGAGCGCTTATTGAGCGCTTACTGAGCGGTTACCGGCGCGTGCCGCCCCGCTCGCCTGCCGTCGGCGGGCGAGCCGGAAGGGCCGGGCCGGAAAACCGGGCGCGACCCGGCATGATAGCGCGTCGCGCGCAATCATGAATCCGGGCCGCGTGAGGTGTGCGGGCTGGCGGGCTAGATTACCACCAGGCCCCGTAGACGGCGATCAGGATCGCGCAGATGATGGCCGAGCCGATCGCGAAGCTGCGCTCCACGCGGAACATGCCGGTATCGACGATCATCCGCTTGGCCTCGCCGGAGACGGCCGAGGTCTTGCTGATCAGTACCATGCCGGCGACGACCACCCAGAACACGATGAACATGCGGTCCAGGAACGGAATCTCGTAGACGCCCGTACCGTTGTCGACCGCGAAGCCGATCGGTGCCAGGAACGACAGGTCCATCATGCCCGGCAGGAACTTCAGGATGATCGACAGCACCAGGCCGCCGACGGTGGCGAACATGGCCGCCGCGTGGGTGGTTTTCTTCCAGAAGAAGCCCAGCAGGAACATCGCCAGGATGCCCGGCGACACGAAGCCGGTGTATTCCTGGATGAAGGCGAAGCCGCCCTTCTTGTCGATGCCCAGGAACGGCGCGATCAGCGCGGCGATGGCGATCGACACCATGACGGTCAGGCGGCCGACCCACACCTGCTTCTGTTCGCTGGCGGTCTTGTTGAAGTGCTGCTTGTAGATGTCCAGCGTGAAGATCGTCGCGATACTGTTGGCCTTGCCGGCCAGCGACGCCACCACGGCAGCGGTCAGCGCGGCAAACGCGATGCCCTTGATGCCGGTCGGCAGCATGGCCAGCAGCGTCGGGTAGGCGCGGTCCGGATTCAGTTCGCCACCGACGCGCATCGAGTCGCCCAGTGCGCCGGACTTGTCCAGTGCGTAAGCGGCAATACCCGGCAGCACCACGATGACCGGCATCAGCAGCTTCAGGAAGGCGGCGAACAGCAGGCCTTTGCGGGCCGTCTTCAGGTCCGCGCCCAGCGCGCGCTGCGTGATGTACTGGTTGCAGCCCCAGTAGTTCAGGTTGACGATCCACATGCCGCCGATCAGCGTGGTCAGACCGGGCAGGTCCATGTAGTTCGGGTTGCCGCGGTCGAGCACCATGTCGAAGTGCTCGCCGGCCCGCACGAACAGTTCGCTGGCACCGGCGATCGAGCCGCTCTTGCCGCCCAGCGTGGCGACCAGGTCCAGCGCGATCCAGGTGGTGACGAGGCCGCCGACGACCAGGCACAGCACCTGGATCACGTCCGTGTAGCCGATCACCTTCATGCCGCCCAGCGTGATGATCGCGGCGAACACGGCCAGGAAGACCATGCAGGCGAACACGTTGATGCCGGCCACGCTGGAAATGGCCAGCGCGCCCAGGTACAGGATCGACGTCAGGTTGACCACCACGTACAGGCCGAGCCAGAACAGCGCCATCGTCGTCGCCACGGCCTTGCCGTAGCGCTGTTCGAGGAACTGCGGCATCGTGTAGATGCGGTTCTTCAGGTACACCGGCATGAAGAACACCGCAACGATGATCAGCGTGGCCGCGGCCATCAGTTCATACACGGCGATCGCCATGCCGATCTTGAAGCCGGAACCGCTCATGCCGATGAACTGCTCGGCGGAGATGTTGGAAGCGATCAGGGAGGCGCCGATGGCCCACCAGGTCAGCGAACCTTCGGCCAGGAAGTAGTCATGCGAAGCCTGGCCGGAAGTGCTTTTTTTCCGGCGGTAGATCCAGATGCCGTAGCTGGAGATGACGATGAAGTAAAACAGGAAGACAAGCGTGTCCAGGGTCGAAAATTGATTCATCGGAATATTTTTGAGTGTGTCTCTGGTAATGGGCGGTCTTGGATTCCGCCCTGCTTCTACTTATTGGGACCCCGGTCCGGCCTACGCTCATGGCCGGCTCCGGTGCCTTTTCCCCATGCGGCGACAGGATGCACCATGCAGTGCACTCGTCGGCGATCGCGACCGGAAACACTCAGCAGGTTGATTGCTGCGACGCTTATTTGGTCATTGTTGCGATAGCGCTAACTATACCATGGGCAATTACATAGCAGACACAAAAAATGTAGTCGAACATGCGCCTTCGGCGCGGATGCGTGCCCGGCAATGAAAAATTACTACGACTGTCGTGGATTTTCGCTACGCCCGGACGGATCGGGAACGCCGCCGCCGCGCGGAAGGTGACAGCGACGCGGCCGGTGACGGCTATCAGGTGCCGGAAAGCACCAGTTCGGGTACGTTGTTCAAGGCAATGCCGCGCACGCCGTTACGGCCGTTGTGCTTGACGGCATACAGCTGGGCGTCGGCAGCGCCGATCAGCGTTTCGGCCGATGCGGGCAGATGGGGATGCTGCGACGGCACGCAGGCGATGCCGAAGCTGGCCGTCGCGGCGGCGGATACGCCGTCTCCGATGCGCGTGGCGGAGCCGGCAAACGCGACACGGATGCGTTCGGCCAGCGCCAGCGCGCCGTCCAGTTCCGTCTGGGGCAGCACCACCAGGAATTCCTCGCCGCCGTAGCGCACCACGCGGTCGACCGACTCCCGCGTCATCGCCCGCAGCAGTCCGGCGAAGTCGGCCAGCACCTGGTCGCCGGCCGCGTGGCCATGGGTGTCGTTGATGCGCTTGAAGTGGTCGATATCGCACAGGATCACCGACAGCGCGGTGCCGTAGCGGCGCGTGCGCGCCAGTTCGGCGTCCAGCAGGCCTTTCTGCAGGATGCGCCGGTTGTGGCAGCCGGTCAGCGGGTCGCGGTCGGCCATCTGCTGCAGCAGGATGGCCGAGCAGAATTGCTCGCGCAGTCCGAGGTGGAAGCGTCGCGCCGCGATGTAGCCGAGGGTGTTGGCCAGGATCAGCAGCAGGACGAGGGTCAGCAGGTCGTCCGGCTTCAGGTTGCCCTGCACGAACAGCATCGCGCCGAAGACGGCACTGGAGCCGGTGCCGATCGCCACCGTATACTGGATCCGGTTGGGAAAATTGACGTACACCGCCATCAGGATCAGCGCCTGCGACATCACGTTCCATGGCAACGTTTCGGGCTGGTACCAGCACACCACCATGAACACGGCGAGCGCGACCACGAGCAATGCGCTGGAGACGCCGTTCGACAGCGTCACCGAATCTGGCCGGCGGGTGATGGCGGCATAGCCGCCCAGCGCTACCAGCGCCACCAACACGCGCAGCGCGACCAGGCCAAACGCAATCGCCGTCGGGCCGAGCGTGGCGATGTCGGTGGCGCCGAACACCACGTAGAATCCCGCGGCGCACAGCAGGGCGATCTTCAATTGGCCATTGCGCTCCGGCAAGGTATGGCAAATGAATTGCTCCTCGCAGTCCGGATCCGTGAATTCGGCACGGCGGCGGTCGATGGTCAGGCGGGATAGGGGCAGGTCTTCGATGGGCACAGGATGGTTCCGGCAGTTGTACGGGTTCGGGCCCGCACTGCTGCAACCGGTATCGGCATGCCATTCGAACCGGTTGCTGGATCGGCAAGCGTCCAGCCAGCAACTCCGGGTGGTGGCTGGTGATGCGGATGACCGAGAGCCAGAATCGTTCCCGGGTACGCGCGGCGTTGGCGCGCGGGCGGCGCCAGCATCGTATTTTACCTCAACAGGAAATTTTCATTGCCACGTGGCATTTCTTTTTTTCCCTCCCGGGGATCGTTCGTGGCGTGCACCCTACAACGCACCCGACGGGCGCTTGCCACTCCCGTACCCATCCCTAACCTTTCCTGCAACGCCACGCCCGTGCCGGTGCAGGCGGGCCGGTCAACCGCGTCCGCCAACGCGCCGGCAGCCGGACCCCTGCGCGGCTTACGGCGCGGGATCTCCTTGCCACGGGTAAGTCAGGCGGTACTCGCCGGCTCCCAGCTCCAGCGTGACGTCATTGCCCGTCTGGCGCGCACCGGGTGGGCGCGTGCCATCAAGCAGGACGCCGTCCAGCGCGGCTCCGGGCAACACGACCGTCGATTGCGTATTCGGCGGCACCGCTACCGACAGCAGCATCGCGCGGCCGCGAATCTCCCAGCGCGACGCCAGCCGACCGTACATCGTCTCCACGGCCGCGTCGACCCACGTCAGTCCGCCGCCGGGGCGCGGCCGGATGATGCTGCGCCGGTAACCGGGCGCGGCAGGGTCGGTATCGATGCCGGCGGCCACGGCGTACATCCACTCGACCACGGCGCCGTAGGCATAGTGATTGAACGAGTTCATCGACGCATCCTGGAAACTGCCGTCGGGCCGGATGCCGTCCCAGCGCTCCCAGATCGTGGTGGCACCCATCTCTACCGGAAACAGCCACGATGGATACGACTCCTGTGTCAGCAAGCGCCAGGCGGTGTCGGTCTGGCCATGGTCGCTGAGGGCGAACAGCAGCGCTGGCGTGCCGAGGAAACCCGTGGTGAGATGGTCCTTGCGTGCCGCCACCGCGCCGGCCAGGCGCCGCGCCCCCTCCGCTCGCCGCGCTGCCGGCAGGAGATCGAAGCGCAGTGCCAGCGCGTAGGCCGTCTGCGTGTTCTCGCCGACCCGGCCGGTCGCGGTGACGAATTCGCGGTTGAACGCCTCCCGGACGCGCGCCGCAAGTGCCGCATAACGGCGCGCATCGTCTTCCTTGCCGAGAACGGCCGCGGAACGCGCCAGCAGGTCCGCCGAACGGGCAAAGTACGCGGTGGCGATCAGGTCCTTGCCGGTCGTGGCGCCCGGGTAGTCCCGTGCCTCGCCCGATGGCGCCTGGTAGGCCAGCCAGTCGCCGAACTGGAATCCGCCTTGCCACACGCCGTCCGGCGCCAGCCGGGCCACATGGTCGACCCACGCCTGCATGCTGCCGTAGTGCCGCGCCAGGATCGCGCTGTCCCCGTACGCCTGGTAAACCGTCCACGGCACCACCGTCACCGCGTCGCTCCAGCCGGCGGCGCCGTCGATGGTCGCCTTCTTTCGCGAGATGATGTCGGGAACGACAAACGGAATACTGCCATCGGGCTTCTGGTCGGCGGCCAGGTCGTCCATCCATTTGCCCAGGAACGCGGCGCTGCCGAAATTGTACGTGGCGGTGCGCGCAAACACCTGCACATCACCGGTCCAGCCCAGCCGTTCGTTGCGCTGCGGGCAATCGGTGGGCACATCGAGGAAGTTGCCGCGCTGGCCCCACTCCGTATTGCGCACCAGCTGGTTCAATAGCGAATGCGAGCTTTCCCAGCGGTTCGGTTCCCCCAGGTCGCTGTGCAGCACGACGGCCGTCAGCGCCTCCAGCCCGGGCTGGCCCGGGAAGCCGTCCACGGCGACGTAGCGGAAGCCCTGGAACGTGAAGCGCGGCTCCCACGTCTCGGTGGGGCCGCCCTTGAGCGTGTAGCTGTTCGTCTGCGCCGCAGTGCGCAGGTTGGCCGTATAGAAATTGCCGTCCTTGTCCAGTACTTCGGCATGGCGCAGGCGCACCGTCGTGCCGGCAGGCCCCTGCACGGCAAGGCGCACCCAGCCCGCCATGTTCTGGCCGAAGTCGAACACGGTATCGCCCTGCGGCGTGCGCAGGATGCGCTGCGGGCGCACCTCCATGATGCGCCGCACGCCGGGAGCGGCCTGTCCGACCAGGGCGTCCTTCGGGTGGTCGAGGAGCTCGACAGGGCGCCAGCCCCGGTCGCCGAAACCGGGCCCTGCCCAGCCGGGCTGTTCCAGCCGCGCATCGTAGGTTTCGCCCTGCAGCAGGTCGGCGGCCAGCACCGGCCCGGTCGAGGCACGCCAGCTGCCGTCGCTGACGATGCGCGCGGCCGTGCCGTCGGCGTACGTCACGCGCAGTTCGGCCAGCAGCGCGCGCCGCGTGCCGTAGTGGTCGCGGCCATTGAAGCCGATGCCGCCGCGGTACCAGCCGTCGCCCAGCATCGCCCCGATGGCGTTCTCGCCCTGCTTCAGGTGGCCGGTGACATCGTAGGTCTGGTATTGCAGGCGCTTGTCGTAGCTGGTCCAGCCCGGGCGCAGCACCTGGTCGGTCACCTGCCGGCCATTGACCTGGGCTTCGTAAACGCCGAGGCTGCTTATATATAGCCGTGCCCGCGCGATGGGCCGGTCCAGCCGGAATTGCCGACGCAGCAGCACGGCCGGTCCCGGCGCGCTCTTCGCCGCCACGGGGTCGGCGGTGATCCATTGCGCCCGCCACTCGGCGGGCCGGACGAGGCCTGCCTCGAAATATCCCGGCATGCTCCAGGAGGAGGCCGCACCCGCGCCGTTCCAGGCCCGCACGCGCCAGTACACGCGCTGCCCTGGCGCCAGGGCAGGGCCGCCGTATGGCACGTGCACCGAGTCGGCCGTGTCCACGCGGCCGCTGTCCCACAGCAGCCTGCCGCCGAATCCGTCGGGCGCGGCGGCGGCCTGCACCTGCCAGGCCCGCTGCACCGCGCCGCGCTCCGGGAAAGCCAGCTTCCAGGCGAGGCGCGGCCGCGGCATGTCGATGCCGACCGGATCGGTCATGTAGTCGGCCGTCAGCGCGAATGGCGCCGCGGCCGCACGGGCTGTGCCTGCGGCCACGGCCAGCACGCACAACAGGAAAATCCGCAGCACGCGCATCACTCCAGCCTCGCTTCCGCCCAGGCCGCCAGCAGCGGCGCGGCGGCCTTGCCCTGCTCGTCGACAACCAGTTCGCGCGTGCGCACGCCGGCCACCGGCACGGCCAGCACCGCCGGCGCCGCGGCACGCCGCTCGGCCAGCACCTTGCCGTCGCCCAGCACCCGGAACATGGCGGTGGCGCCGGCGTCGAGTGGTCCGACCGTGGCGCGGAAGGTGCGGAACTGCCCATCCAGGGCGACCTGCAGGCGCGAGTTGCCGAGCACGCCCAGCCCGTCATTGTGCCGCACGCCGGCCAGTAGCAGCGGCTGGCCGGACGGCGCGGCATTCACTTGCGCCGGCACCCAGGCCGGATCGACCCGTCGCCCTGCCCGGCCATCGTCGACGACACGGATCCGCCCGGTCATTTCGGTCAGGCTGACGCCCGCCAGCGGGCTGCCGCTCACGCGCAGCAGCGCCGTCTCGCGCGGACCGAGGCGCCGCGTGATCGTGTCGCCGGCCAGGCGCCCGGAGCTGCCCTGCCAGATGTCGCGCACGGTCACGCCGGGCTGCAGCCGCAGCCGGCGCAACGGCACCGATATGGCGAGCGGCCCGTTGCCCCGGTTGACCAGTGCGACAGCCTTCGCGCCGCGCTCATGCAGCGATTTGACGATCACCTGTGCGTCGCCGTCGCGGCTGACCGTGATGCCCTGGTTGCCGGCCGGGTCCTGGTCGATGGCGATCGCCTCGCGGTTGCCGGCGATGGTGATCAGGCTGTCCGGCGACCTGGTCAAATCGTAGCCGAGCAGCAGCGGTGCGCCGAGGATGGCCCACAGCGACAGGTGCGCGCGCGCCTCCACCAGGCCACCGGCGCCGAAGTCGCCATTGCCGATCTGGAGCATGTCCGGATCGTTCCAGCGGCCCGGGCCCGCATAGAGGGCGCGCTTCTCCGCCGTGTCGAAGTTGGACAGCATCGATGCCCAGGTGGCATGGATGTCCGGGCTGGTACGCCACAGTTGCCCGTACTTGCCGGCCCAGTTGTTCGCATCGGCCTCGCCCCAGGTGCAGATCGACAGCACGTAATCGCGCCCGGGCCGGACCGCCGCGATTTCCCTGGCCAGGCTCGCATACAGCGCCTCGACCTTCGCCGCGTCGCCCCGCTCGGGCCGGTGGCGCACGATGTACGGTCCCAGTGCCCGGTAAGTGCCGTCGCGGACGAACTTCCTGTCCGGCGCGTAGTCGGCCATGCCGCAGGCATCGACCTTCAGGTAGTCGAAACCCCATTCACCGAAGATCAGTTCCATGTCCTGCCGCTGGAAATCCATCGAGCCGACTTGCCGTTCGGCCCGCGTGCCGGCCGGCAGGTTCGGGCTTTTCGGGTCCCACGCCTGCGAGCAGATATTGCGGCCGATGTCCGTATACAGGCCGGCCTTCAGTCCCATGCCGTGCAGCCGGTCGACGAACGGCTTCAGGCTGGTATTGCCGTCCGGCGTGGCGGCGCTGGGGAACATCGACGTGCGCACCAGGATGCGTCCGTCGGCGCGCCGCGCCTGCCACCAGCCGTCGTCGACGTTGACGTAGCGGTAACCGGCATCGGCAAGCCCGGACGACTTCAGCTTTTCCGCCACGGCGAGGATCTTCGCCTCGGTAACTTCGGTGCGGAACGCATTCCACGGATTCCACCCCATCGGCGGCGCCGCCGCGGCCACATCGGCCGCGTGCGCCGGCCCGGCGATGCATGCGCCGGCCAGCACGGCCAGCAAGGTCTTCTTGCGCATGGCGGTGTTCCGCTCCTTACAGGCCACGGTACACCAGGCCCACCGTCACGCGGCGGCCGGCGTACGCATAGTTCTGCAGGTACGGCGTGCCGTCGCTGTAGCCGGTCGAGGCGATGCTGCGGGTTTCCGTCTGGTTCGACAGGTTGCGGCCCTCGACGAACAGTTCCAGCTCGGGGCGCAGTTTATAGGAGATGCGGGCGTCGATGAAGCGGGTCGCATCGCGAATATTGGCCGTGCCCGGATTCCACGGCAGCGACGTCGACGAGTTCACGTTGAACGCCGGGTAGGAGTTCAGCCCCGTGCCGGTGGCGCCGCACGGCGCCGTGCAGCCGTAGTACGCGGCCACCGCCTGCACGGCCACGCGCGCGGCCAGCTTGCCGTCGTCGTACCACAGCGCCAGGTTGTACGAATACTTCGGCTCGCCCGACTGCGGCTGCGCCTCGCCGGTCAGCGGGTCGATCATCGCCTGCACGAACTTCGACTTCTGGCGAGTGTAGTTGGCATCGATCCCCGTGTAGCGCAGGTAGGAAGGCAGGAACGTGAAGGCGCTGCGGGTGCCGAATTCGACGCCGGTGCGCGTGGTCGGCGGGCCGTTCGTGTAGGTGGTGTAGTCGAACACGATGTCCGACAGCGGCTGGCCGGTGACGGGGTTGACTTCCGAGGAGCCGGCAAACAGCGGCACGTCGAACACGCCGGTGGTCTTGTTCGGGCCGATGCGGCCTTCCTGGCGATAGCCGGCCACGCTGAACATCGTGTCGGCGTTCGGATACCATTCCACCGACAGGTTCTGGTTGAAATTGCTCTGCCCCTGCAGCGCCGGATTGCCGACCGTGTTGCAGCGCAGGTTGCCGTCGTCGCCTTCCACGTCGTCGGCATCGCGCTCGTCGTAGGTGCAGGTGCCTGCCGCCAGCAGCCGCGAGACCGGCGGCAGCGCCGACGACTTCGCCGCGCTGTAGCGTGCCACCAGCTGGTTCGGGATCAGCCACAGGCCCACGTTGTAGCTGGGCAGGAAGACGTGGCTGGTGGCGTCGATCGCCGTGTTCTGCGTCACGGAATTGGTGACGATGCCGGCCGCGGCGTCCGGATTGAGCGGATCGAACTGCGGCGTCTTGGTGATCACCCGGAACGTCATGCTGCCGGTGCCCTGCACTTTCCGGTGCACGTAGCGGTAGCCGAAGTTTCCGTCCACCTCCCAGCCGAACGGCAGCGCGCGCTTCGTGAACGGGATCGTGTCGAAGCCGAAGTCGGTCATCAGGTAGAACGCCTTCGATTCCTCGCGCACCTTCGAGATCGGCTGCTGGTATACCTGGCCGTCGCTGCCGGCGCACTCCTTGGTGCAGTTGTAGTTATAGTTCGGCATCTTCAGGATGTCGATCACGCGCAGCACATCGAGCTGGTTCCAGTTGTCCAGCGTGTTGGCGGGCCGGCCCGAGGCGCCGTTGAACAGCTTCGTGGCGGTGGCCGGATCGGTCATCGCCGCGCCCAGCAGGTTCTGGAAGTCCGGCATCGGCAGCACCCAGGTGCCGGACAGCGACGGCGCCGTGCCTGGCGTGTAGCCGTACTTGCACGCATTGGCGGTGCCTGCGGAGCCCGGCGTATCCGTGCAGCCGCGGATCACGCCGCGCACTTCGGTGCTCGGCACGGTGATCGCCGGGCTGTAGTTCGGCTGGCCGGCGGTGCCCTGCGCCGTGCGCACCGTGTAGCCGCCGCCGCCCCAGCTGTCGTTGCCGCTTCGGCGCAGGTTGAAGCCGGACTTCAGGTACTTGAAGACAGGGATCTTGTCGGACAATGCATACGACAGGTCGAGCTTCGCGGTCTGCTCGTCGGTCTCGCGGATCTGCGGGCTTTGCCACAGCAGCGTGCGGTCGCTGGTTACGTTGGGCATCGCCGGATTCGTGTTGACCACGGTCTGGCCATAGTTGGCCGGATCGCCATTGTCCGGAATGCCGTTGGCGAAATCGTAGCCCCAGGTGCCGTTCGGCCCCACCGTGGCGGTGGCCGGGCCGGCATTGTTGAAGCTGACCGACCAGCGCGCGTTGGCACGGCGGAAGTCGGATTGCGAAGCGCCGACCAGCAGTTCGGCCGTCAGCGCGTCGCGCTTGAAGGTGCCGCCGAACTGCAGGTACTTGGTGTTCACCTCCATCAGGTTGCGGATCTGGTCGGTACCGGCGCCGCCGTTGTCGAGCGAGAAGCTGGTGAGATGGTGGGTCTTGTCCACCACCGCGGTGGCCGGGTTGAAGTTCACGGCCGCGCCCCGCACGATGCCGGTGCCGGACGCGCCCAGCCCATAGGTATGCGGCGACGTGTAGTAGCCGATCCCCGGGGCCGCCGTGCGCAGGCCATTGGCATCGACATAGTTGTTGGTGCCGTTGACGGCCACCTGGCCCAGGTTGTAGGTCATGTAGTTGTCGTCCACCTTGCGGCGGCTGTACGAACCCTTGGCGTACACGGTCAGATGGTTGTTGACCTTGAAATCGGTGCGCAGGTCGATGCTCTTGCGCTCGTCGATCTGGCGCTTGACGAAGTAGCGCAGCAGTTGCGGGCTGTAGTCGTTCCACTGGTTCAGGCAAGTCAGCAGTTCATTGCCGCGGTGGTCGATCGCCCGGTTGATGTCGCCGGACGACAGGCCGGCCAGCGCGCCCGACGTCTTCGTGAACTGCGGGAACGCATCGAAGCACGCTTCCTTGGTCTGCGCGGCGGCGGCGCGCTGCAGCAGGTCCTGCGGCGTGGCACCGGCGAAGATGACGCGGCCGCTGGCATCGCGCAGCGTCGTCGTCGGCTCCAGCGAAGCCGGATTCGACAGGTCCAGCGAGCCGGGCTGGAAGGTAAACGTCTTCTCCGGCGAATTGTCGATGTCGACGTAGCGGCCATAGCCGTTCTGGCCGTTGCCCGAGGTCTGCATCTGGTGCGCCTCGTTGTCCAGCTTCTGGAAGCCGGCGTTGACCACCACGCCCAGCCGGCCGTCGCCGAACTGGCGCGCGCCGGTGAAGGACAGGTCGGGCGTCCATTTTTCGTTCAGGCTGTGCTGGGTGCCCGAGGCGCGCACGGAAACAAAGGGCTTCTTGAAATCGAGGCCGGTGCGGGTCTGGATGCGGATGCCGCCGCCCAGCGAGCCTTCCACCATGTCCGCCGTCTGGCCCTTGATCACGTCGACGCTCTTGATCAGGTCCGCCGACAACGAGCGGAACTCCACGCCGCGGCCGTCGCCGCCGCCGTTCAGGTCGGAGCCGCCGGCCGACTGCACCGACATGCCGTCCAGTTCCACGCGGGTCAGGCTCGAGCCGTTGCCGCGCACCGACAGGCTGACGCCCTCGCCGTACTCGCCGCGGTCGATCGCCACGCCGGCCATCCGCGAGATCGCCTCGCCGATATTCCGGTCCGGCAGCGAGCCGACGTCCTCGGCGACGATCGAATCCATCGCGGTGGAGGCGTTCTTCTTGCGGTCGATCGACGACTGCTGCGAACGGCGGGTGGAAACGACGACTTTCTGCACCTCGCCGGCATCGGCCGTGCCGCCGGGCGCGGGGCTGGACGCGGCATTGGCCGGCGCGGGCGATGCAGCCTGCTGGGCCAGCGCATGGCCGGCCATCAGCGAAGCAAGGGCCAGCGATACCGCGCGCGCGGCGATCGTCGGCTGGGGAAAGGCGCGTTTCGAATTCATCTGTCGGTCTCCGGGTATGTTGTGCACGGCAGCTTTGGCGCTGCCTCATCCGGTTGACGGACCCTGCGAAAAATTTCCGCCGCCCGGTGCGCAAACAATCACCCAACATGATCGTTTCGCCGGCGTGCAGCGAAAATGTCACGCTTTCGCTCAAGCGATGGTTGAGCCGGGCGTCCGAAGCGTGTATATATGCACGCACTATTGATATGCCGCAGCCGAGTTTTCGGCGAGCGGCAACACGCTCGCAACGCGCGGACGGAGGAGATACATGGATCGGAGCACACAGCAGCATGGCGCCGGCGGAAACCCGCGCGCCGTTCGTCATATCGGTGGGAGGGCCGCATGATCGCGCCGCTGGATCCCGCCGTCGTCGCCTGGGTCAGCGCCCATGTGATTCCCTACGAAGCGGAATTGCGGCAGCGGCTGCGGCGGCTGTGCGGCAGCGACGCGGAAGTAGACGACCTGGTGCAGGACGTCTACTTCCGCATCCTGAAGATGGAATCCGTGCAGCATGTGCTGGAGCCGAGAGCGTTCCTGATGCAGATCGCCAAGAACATCATGGTGGACAGGTTTCGCCGCGAAGCCATCGTCCGCATCGAGGCGGTGGCCAGCCTGGAAGCGCTGGACGTGGCCGATCCCGGGCCGTCCCCGGAGCGGGTGGCGCTGGCCCGGGCCGAACTGAAATGGGTGCTTGGCCTGGTGGCCAACCTGCCGGAGCGCTGTCGCCGCGTGTTCAGCGCGCGCAAGATCGACGGCCTGTCGCAGCAGGAAACGGCGCAGCGGCTGGACATCTCGGAAAACGTGGTGGAAAAGGAAATGATGCGAGGACTGAAACTGGTGGCCGACATGGTGGCGCGCGTCGGCGTCGAGGGTGGCGAGGCAGCCGGCCAGGCGGGGCAATCGCGCCGCGCCCCGCGAAAGCGGCATGTCTAGCATCGACGACACGGCGCTGGAATGGGTGGCCCGCGAATCGGCGGGCCCGCTGGACGCCGCCACGCAGGCCGACTTCGAAGCCTGGTACCTGGCCAGTCCCAGGCACCAGGGCGCCTACCTGCGCGCCCGGGCCATCGCGCACTCGCTCGACGGGATCACCGTGCAGGCCAGCCTGAAGCCGACAGCGAAGCGCGCATCCAGCGAAGGGGCGCGGCCGGATGCAAACGTTGCCACGGCGGCAAACGACGACGCCACGGACATCCCCGCGCCGCGCAGGCCGGCGCGTGGCCGCCGCGCCTTCGTGTTCGGCGGCGCGCTGGCGGCGGGCATGGCGGCGGTGGCCGTCGCGTCGCTGGCGCCGGACCTGCTGGGCGGCGTCACCTATGCGACGGCACGCGGCGAATTCCGCAAGGTGCAGCTGGCCGACCGCTCGACGATCAGCATCAACAGCGCCAGCGAGGTGGAAGTGCGGCTGACCGATGCGCGGCGCCGCATTGCGCTCGCCCACGGCGAAGCGTGGTTCGACGTGGCGAAGGACAAGGCGCGGCCGTTCGTCGTGGAAGCTGGCGATGTGCGCGTGCGCGCGGTCGGCACCGCGTTCTCGGTGCGGCGCCACGCGCAGGGTGCCGAGGTGCTGGTGACGGAAGGCGTGGTCGAAGTGTGGGCCGAGGGCGGCACGGCGCCGCTGCGCCGCGTCGCGGCCGGCGAACTGGCGATGGTGCCCGCCGATGGCGGCGTCACCCGCATCGGCACGAACCCGCGCGAAGTCGAACGCCGCCTGGCCTGGCGCGAGGGCAAGCTGGTGTTCGAGAACCAGCCGCTGGGCGACGCCGTGGCCGAGTTCAACCGCTATAACACGCGGCAGATCGTTGTCGACGATCCGGCCCTGCGGCGCAAGCCGCTGGTGGGCCATTACCGCATCGACCAGCCGGAAGAATTCGCCAACGACGTGCACGCGCTGCTGAACGTGCCGGTGGCGATCCGCGCCGACGCGATCCGGATTGGCTCCGCGCGCTGATACGCCCGCCGGATGTCCTGTTCCCGATGATGTTGCGCAGCCTGCTGTCGACGGCGGTGGCGGCCATTGCCCTGCCCTCTTCCGCCATGGCCACGGCCATCCCGCTCGAACTGCCGGCCGGTCCGGCCGCCGTGACGATGCCGGTATTTGCCCGGCAGGCCAACCTGCGCCTGCTGGCCAGCGGCGACGACCTGGCCGGCGTGCGCACCAATGCGGTACACGGCGCGTTCACGGCGCGGCAGGCACTCGACAGGATGCTGGCCGGTACCGGCCTGGCGGCCACGCTGAACACGAACGGCACGGTACTGGTCCGGCGCGCGCCGGTAGCAAGTATGCCTCCCCCGCCGCCGCCGCCGCCGCCCCGGCCGCCGGCAGCGCCGCCGGCCAGGGTGAAGATCGTCGGCACCCGGGCCGCGGAACGCGACTCGATCTTCGACAAGAAGAACGCCGCCACGGCCGTCGACGTGATCAAGGCCGACGAGGTGGGAGCCTTCCCGGACCGCAATGTCGCCGAGGCGATTTCCCGCGTGGCCGGCGTGACCCTGGACCGCGGCGAATACGGCGAAGGCACCACGATCAACGTGCGCGCCAACACGGCCGAACTGGTGCGGGTGGAAATCGACGGCCTCGGCGTGCAGGCGGCAGGCGGCACGGACCTGAACAATGGCGGATCCGGGCGCGGCGTCGACCTGCGCGAACTGTCGACCGACCTGATCAAGAGTATCGAGGTCGTGAAAGGCTCCACCGTCGACATGACCGAAGGCTCGCTGGGTGGCGGCGTGCTGATCCGCACCCGCTCCGGCCTTGATTTCAAGCAGCGTTACGTGTCCCTGCGCGCCGCGGCGCAGCAGAATTCGATCAACGGCCGCCTGGCACCGAACCTGAATTTCATCCTTGCCGACCGCTTCCTGGGCGGCCGGGTGGGCCTGGTGCTCAATCTCACGCGCGCCGCCGCGCACAACGAGAACCACACGGCGCTGTATTCCGCCTACAACCTGGGCAGCGTGCGGCTGCTCGATGTCGACGGCTCGCCGGAGAAGACATTCTCGTTCAATCCTGCCACCGTCAACCTCGCCGATCCGGCTGCCACGGCGCCGATGGCGCGCTGGGAACGCAGCGGCGGCGGCACCTTCGATGCGCTCAGTCCGCTGGACATCGTGCAGCGTTCGGCAGCCGCGCACAGCAAGGCCGATTGCCGGGCCGCGTTCCCGCAATACACGGAGACGCAACTGTCCGCGATCGCCAGCCGCGCCCACCGCGCCACCGCGCAGAGCCACCGTGCCAACGAACTCCTGAGCTGCCTGAACCAGTGGAACGACTACACCCCGCAGCAGGTACGCTATCTGGTACGCCGCGAATACGACGAGCGCCTGTACGGCGACCTGCGCCTCGATTTCAAGGTGAGCGAGCAGCTGTCGCTGTACGCGAAGTTCAACCGCAATACGCGCAAGATCGACGACGAGCAGTCCTTCTTCTCGCTGGGGAACATCAATGTCAACCCGGCCGGCCGCTACGCCGACGGCGGCGCCGCGCCGGCCATCACGCGCAGTCCGGTGCCGGGCTCGAACACCTGGTTTTATCCATCGCCCGTCAACCTGGGCGCCAGCACCACCGCCTGGCGCGGCATGACGGACGGCTCGGTGGCCAACGTGGTGCCCGGCTCGGTCGTCGTGGATGCCAATCACCACCTGCTGCAGTACACGCTCACCGATGTGTCGGCCAACGTGGACCAGATCTACGACCGCATCGAGAGTTCGTCGCAGTACGCGCAATTTGGCGGCACCTGGCGTTCCGGTCCGTGGCGCGCCGAATTCCTGTACGGGCACGCCGGTTCGGATGCCTGGCGCATGCAGTGGCGTACCAACTTCGGCTATATCTACGGGCCGGCGACCCTGGCCGTGGCACCGAACGGCATGTGGACGCATTCGCTGCCGCCCGGCGTGGCCTACGACCAGTCGAACGTCGCCAACTACGGCACGCTGAACAATCCGGCCGACCCGGCCGCGCCGCGCACCTCGAACGCCACGCAGCTGACGATGGCCAACCCGCGCATCATGGAACGGCGCGAGGACACGGCGCGGCTGGACATGACGTATGCATCCGCCGGGCGGATACCATTCATCAGCCGCTTCAAGTTCGGCCTGCAGGGGCGCGACTACCGCACCGTCAACTGGTCCGGCGCCGGCTACACGGTGCAGGCGGCCACGCAGGCTTCGCCCGCTATCGTCGTGCCGTGGGCTCAGGTACGGGGCAACTTCCAGGCCTGCGAGGACACGGCGGGATCGCTGGCCCCCGGCGGCCGCCCGTGCCGGTACGGCATCCGCTACGGCAGCGATCCCGCCACCGCGTTCGCAAGTTCGATCGTGATGACGCAGGCGCAGTACCGCGACATCGTGGCGCAGGCGCTGACCAGGAATTCGATCCGCTACCTGCACGGTGCGCGCGACATCCCGGACGGCATGATCGCCGGATGGACCGAAATCGACGTGCGCAAGGTGATCGAGATGACCGGCGTGCAGCATTTCAACCTCGACTGCGTGAAGACATGCCGGGGTACCGACGGCAACGTCCACGAGCAGCCGAAGACTGCCGTCGGCGAACGCGTGCTGGCCGGCTACCTGAGCGCGGACTTCAACGTCGACCGGCTGCCATTCATGGCACTGGCCCTGCCCTTCGGCTCGTCGATCGAGGGCAATTTCGGCTGGCGCGTGGTGCGCACCGACGTTGCCGGCACCGGCCTGATGACGTTCCACTCGGTGACGAAGACGCCTGCCTACGACCCGGACGACCGCGATGCCGCCGCCGGCGTGTTGCGGCAGTCCGTGGCCCGCAACACGACGCTGCGCAGCGGCAGCACCGACGTGATGCCGATCCTGAACCTGGCCTGGTGGACCGCCGGGAACAGGGTGGCCATGCGCTACCACCGCGCGAGGGCGATCGCGCGGCCGCCCGTGCAATACCTGTACAGCAACAACGTCTCCTGCACGTACGACGAACGGCGGCTCGATGAAGCGCTGGCCGAGGACATGCGCTGCGACGGCACGCTGGGCAATCCGGCATTGCGCGCGCTGAGCAGCCGCAACCAGAACCTGTCGCTGGAATGGTATCCGAACCGCGACACGATGCTGTCGCTGGCCGGCTTTCGCCAGCGCGGCCTGAGCGGCGCGCCGATGCGGGTGGCCGTCTACGCGGCGCAGCCCTTCGCCGGCTCCGGCACCGCCGATCCGGCCACCGGCGCCGGCCTGTCGGACCTGCGCTATGCGTATGCCACCTATGTCAACGGCCCGTCGACGGCACGCAACGGCATCGAGTTGAGCGGCAAGACCGCGTTCACATGGCTGCCGTCGTTCCTGCGCCATACGGGGCTGGACGCGAACTACACGCGCATGCGTTCGAAGGTGCTGGGCGAACCGATCAGGGACCTGCTCACGGGCACCGCGCTCGGTCCGCAGCGCGAGCTGCGCTATACGTGGAATGCTTCGCTGTGGTACGACGACGGCAGGCTGCAGGCGCGCCTGGCGGTGCAAAGCGCGGCCGGCTCATTCCGCGAACTGCCCGGCGCCGCCAACTACTACCCCGCCGTCGGCGTGGACAGCGCGCCGGCGTTGCCCTTCAATCCCGCGTCGCCGACGTTCAACAGCGCCACGCGCTTCGTCGACGCGCGCATCGCCTGGCGCCTGACACGCCATATCGAACTGTTCGCGGAAGGCCGCAATATCGGCCGCGCCGGCGAATCGACCTCGCATGGATCGTACGCCCCCTATGCGGACGGCCGCCCGAACCTGCTCGATCGTTCGTACTCGGGCGCGCAGTACCTGTTCGGGGTGGTGCTGCGCAACTGAGCCGGCATCGGATAGCGCTCCGCGCATCGAAATCTGGTCGAATCCAGGCTGAACCGGCCGGGAGACCGGTGTGGCCGCGCTCAGCCGGCTTCCAGCGCCCCGATTAGCGCCGGCAAGGGGGCCGGTTTCGTCAGGTGCAGGTTGAAGCCCGAAGCGGCCGTGCGGGCACGCGCCTCGGCATCGCCCCAGGCAGTCAGCGCGATGATGCGCAAGCCGGTGAATTCGGGGGAGGCACGCAGCACCTGCGCTACCTGGTAACCATCCATGCCCGGCATGCCGAGGTCGAGCAGCATGACATCGGGCCGGAAAGCAGATACCGCCTGCAGCGCACTGGCGCCGCTGAAGGCTACGGCGACCTGGTAACCCGAAAGGCGCATCAGTTCCGCCAGCAGCTCCGCCGCGTCGCAGTTATCGTCGACTATCAGGATGCGCCGCTCTGCGCGCACCGACATCTCTGTGCCCATTCCCGTCCCGTCCATACAGTGCTCCTGTCATGGCATACCTTACCTTTTATCTACAGGAAACTTGTAGGACGGCATCCCGGTATGGTGTCGGAGCTTATGCTGACATGATGCTAGTGAAAAAATAACATTATCCCAGCGCCATATCGCCACCCGAGCATGGTTGCGCAACCAAAGATTGTTAGATCACCAAACACCGCGTTTGGCAAGCAGGCGTTTAGTGGTACTGACTGAACAACAACGCCAAACAATTCGCCATTGCCGACGCTGTGGAGTTCGTCTACATTCGGTCCTGGACAGGTGAAAACGGTTTCAACATAGAATCCGCTTCCTCATCCGCCGGAATGCCATGCCACAACAGAGGGCAGGCGCGCTGGCTAACTATAAAAAACACAGGAGACAAAAGTGAGAAACCTTCAGAAAACGGCAATCGCCGTTGCCGTCGCTCAACTCGCAATCTGGTCGCACGGGGCCGCCCTGGCCCAGGAAGTTAGCGCTAACGAAACTCAATCCACTGCCAACAGCGCTGCTGTCGTCGTCGTCAGCGGGCAGCGTGCCGCGCTGCAGTCGGCGCAGAAACTGAAGCAGGATGCGGACGAAGTCGTCGATTCGATCGTGGCCGAGGACATCGGCAAGCTGCCCGACCGTTCGGTGACCGAAATCCTCAGCCGCGTGGTCGGCGTGACGATGGACCGCAGCATGAGCAACGACCCGCAGCACTACGCGGTCGAAGGTTCCGGCATCGCCATCCGCGGCCTGACCTACGTGCGCTCGGAACTGAACGGCCGCGAGTCGTTCTCGGCCAACGGCGGCCGCTCGCTCAGCTTCACCGACGTGCCGCCGGAACTGATGGCCGGCGTCGACGTCTACAAGAACCCGTCCGCCGAGCAGACCGAGGGCGGCGTGTCCGGCCTGGTCAACCTGCGCACGGCGATGCCGTTCGACTTCAAGGGCTTCAAGGGTGCGGTGTCCGGTTCATACACCTACTCCGACCTGCGCAAGGGCCAGGCGCAGCCGACCGGTTCGCTGCTGCTGTCGGACCGCTGGAATACCCGCTTCGGCGAATTCGGCGCGCTGATCGACCTGGCCTCGTCGATCAGCCACACCCGCACCGACGAGATGTTCATCGAAGCCTATTACCCGAACGCCAACGTGGAGCCGGGCCGCACGATGTGGGTGCCGCGCGGCGCGCAATGGCGCTCGATGAACTGGGAACGCGACCGCAAGGGCCAGTACGCGGCCTTCCAGTGGCGCCCCAACCGCGACTTCACCGCGGCGCTGACGTACTTCCAGTCGAAGTACAAGGAAGGCTGGTCGGAACAGGCGCTGCTGTCGCAGGAAACCGGCGACCGGCCCTACGGCATCCAGGTGGAGAACGGCGTGTTCGACAAGAACGGCGCCTTCATCTCCGGCGTGATCTCGAACCCGGCCAACGGCGGCATCAACCTGAATTCGGACCGCCGCGTGTCCGACCGCCGCTCGGCGACGCGCGACCTGGCGCTGAACCTGAAATGGCGCATCGCGCCGGCATGGAGTGCGACGACCGATTTCCAGGTGGTGCGTGCCAGCACCGAGGCGCTCGATTCCGACGTGGCCACCGGCATCCAGATGCAGAAAGAGACGCTGGACCTGTCCGGCGACCTGCCGAAGATCACGTTCGATGCGGACGACATCAAGTACCTGTCCGACCCGAAGAATTACTACTGGGCCTACACGATGGAGCACAAGGACCGCTCCAAGGCCGAAAGCAAGGCGTGGAAGACCGACATCCGGTACGACTTCGACCATCCGGTGCTGCGTGACCTGCGCTTCGGCGTGCGCCTGCAGAACCGCAGCTCGCGCAACCAGAACACCAATCCGAGCTACAACTGGCAGGCGATCAGCCAGCCGTGGATGCTGGGCTGGCAGGTCGACCGCCTGGCCACGCTGGACGATCCGAAATTCGCCGGCGGCGCCACGCTGCGCAGCTTCAACAACTTCTTCGGCGGCGACGTGCAGGTGCCGGCCATCATGTTCCCGGACGACGCGGTGGCCCGCGGCTATCCGGACAGCTATGCCAAGCTGCACACCTACCACGACATCCTGTGCGCCGAGAAGGGCACGACCTGCACGCCGTGGCCGGCGGCAACCTTCGACAACGATCCGGCCGGCACCAACTTCCAGGAAGAAAAGACCCGCGCGTTCTACACGCAGCTGCGCTTCGGCTGGGACAAGCTGAAGTACCCGGTCGACGGCAATATCGGCGTGCGCTATGTGAAGACGAAATCCACGGCCTACGGCTACACGACGTACAACCCGACCATTCCGACGTTCGAGGATGCCGCGGCAGTGCTGGACCGCAACAAGATCGCCAACATCACGCCGTTCGCCACCCGCCGCGACTACGAGAACGACTACCACAACTGGCTGCCGAGCCTGAACCTGCGCCTGAAGTACAACGACCAGCTGCAGTTCCGCGCGGCGATCGCCCGCTCGATGTCGCGCCCGGACTTCTCGCAGATGAAGGCCTATACGCCGCTGTCGCAGACGATCACCACCGTCACGGATGAGGCGAACAATATCGTGACGGTCACCAACACGTCGCTGACCGGTACCGCCGAGGGCAATCCGAACCTGCGGCCAACCACCGGCACGTCGGTGGACGTGACAGCCGAATGGTACTTCGCCAAGGCCGGCTCGCTGACGCTCGCGCTCTTCAACAAGGACCTGAAGAACGTCATCGTCAACCAGATGTACAACTACGAAGTGCAGGACGTGAACGGCAACACGCAGAGCTTCGCGGTGACGGGACCGGTCAACGGCGCGCACGGCTATGCGCGCGGCTTCGAGCTGGCCTACCAGCAGTACTACGACTGGCTGCCGGGCTACCTGAAGGGCCTGGGCGTGCAGGCCAGCCTGACCTACGTGGACAGCAGCCGCAAACTGGACAACCCGGTGTACTCGGAATACTGCTCGGGCAATGCGGATGCGAACAACCTGAACCTGTACATCAACGGCTGCGACACCGATGGCCGCACGTTCGGCAACATGCCGCTGCAAGGCCTGTCGAAGCACACCATCAACCTGGCCCTGATGTACGAGCGCGGTCCGATATCGGCGCGGGTGGCCTACAACTGGCGCTCGCGCTACCTGGCCGGCGTCAACCAGTGGGGCACGCGCGACACCAACGGCAAGGACACCAATCCGTCCAGCCCGACGTTCGGCCAGAACAACGTGGCCTGGGGCCTGCCGCTGTGGCAGGAGCACTATGGCCAGGTGGACGCCTCGGTGTTCTACAACGTGACGGAAAAATTGCGCATCGGGCTGGAAGCGCAGAACCTGAACGACGCCACGTCGAAGCAGACCATGCAGCAGCACGCCGGCACGTTCGGCCATGCGTGGTTCGTCACCGGCCCACGGTATACGGTCCAGGCGAACTACTCGTTCTGATGTAGACATCCGATAGCATCAACCGTAGCGGTTCGCTGCGGACACCGGTGTCAGACACCATTTCCGGATGAATTTCCCGGAAATGGTGTCTGACACCGGTTTTTGTTCCAATTGTGGTGTCAAGGAGTGATGGCATGCATGCCATCACCGCTTGGCAGGCGCGGAGCACGCTCCGCGAAACCCCTGCCAAGCCACCGGTTTTTTTACGCCAACATGTGAATCATGCGACAACCAGGGCCAAATTCACTATCATGTGCCCCGGCCTTTTACACGAACAAGGAATGGAAATGCAAACACGAAAACTCGCCGACCTCACCATCCCCGAAATCGGCCTGGGCTGCTGGCAGCTGGGCGGCGGCTGGCGCGACGACTGGGATGACGCCATCGCCCAGCAGACCCTGAACACCGCCTACGACGCCGGCGTGCGCTTCATCGATACGGCCGACGTCTACGGCGACGGCGCCAGCGAGCGTTCGATCGGCAGTTTCCTCGCCAGCCACCGGGACCCGTCGCTGGTGGTGGCCACGAAGCTGGGCCGCGCCGGCATCTACCCGGATGGCTACACGCGCGAGTCCCTGCGCGATGCCACGCTGCGCTCGATCGAACGGCTCGGCGTGGAAGCACTGGACCTGACCCAGCTGCATTGCGTGCCCACCGACGTGCTGCGCCAGGGCCATGTGTTCGAGTGGCTGCGCGAACTGCAGCAGGAAGGATTGATCCGCCGCTGGGGTGCCAGCGTGGAATCGGTGGAAGAAGGCCTGATCTGCCTGGAACAGCATGGGCTGGCGTCGCTCCAGGTGATTTTCAACATCTTCCGCCAGAAGCCGGCCGAGGAACTGCTGCCGCGCGCCCATGCGCAAGGCGTCGGCATCATCGTGCGGCTGCCGCTGGCCAGCGGGCTGCTGGGCGGGAAGATCACCCGCGAGACCGTGTTCCGCCAGGACGATCATCGCCACTTCAACCGCGACGGCCAGCATTTCAACGTGGGCGAGACGTTTGCCGGCCTGGAACTGGAACGGGGCGTCGGCGCAGCCGAACAGGTGGCGGCGCTGCTGCCGCCGGGACTGACGATGGCGCAGATGGCCTTGCGCTGGATCCTCGATCACGAAGCCGTCTCCGTCGTGATCCCCGGCGCCAGCTCGCCGGCGCAGGTGACGGCCAACGTGGCGGCCGCCGATGTCGAAGGATTGCCGGCCACGCTGCGCGCCGCGCTGGCACAGGTGTACCGCGACCACGTCCGCGACCACGTCCGCGGCCCGTACTGATCCAGCCGCTAGCCCGGCAGGCCGAGCGCCTGCCGGAACCGCGGCGGCACGGCGATCAGCATCGGGTAGGTGGCCGGCGGCACGCGCTCGCCCGTGACGATCGCATACTCGTACGGCCTGCCCAGGACGGCCATTGCCAGCAGATTGAGGCGCCGCACCAGGCGGCTCTTGCGGTGCGACGTCGGCTGGTGCCAGCAAAAGCGGTAACCGAGCGTCTTCAGCAAATCGATCGACGGCGTCGAACCATCGCGAAATTCCGTGGCATGCTGCTCCAGCAGAATCAGCGGCTGGTGCCGGCGGATCGCTTCGAGACCACCGCCAAGAACATGCCGCTCGTGGCCTTCGACATCGATCTTGACGAGGTCGATATGCGCCAGGTCGCCCGCGACGTCGTCGAGCCGCTTCACGGCGATGGCGATCTTGCGCAATGTGCCGTCCGCGGCGTAGCGGATCGACGAGGCCCCCATGTTTTCCGGATTCTCGTTCAGCAGCAGCGTTTCGTCGCGTTCGCCCAGGCCGAAATTGAAAGGCGTGATGTTGTCCACCGTGCGGGCATTGAATGCCAGCAGTTCAAACGTGCGCGGATGCGGTTCGAACGATAGCACCCGCCCGACGCGGGACGAGAAGAACAGCGCGTGGTTGCCGATGTTGGCGCCGATGTCCAGTGCCGTGCCATCTTTCAGGACCGGGTGGATCGGTGCCAGAAAATTGAACAGCAGGTTCAGGCAGAACCGGTCGTAGCAGCCGTACTGGTTGATGCTGATCCCGATATGCTCGTTGGCGAAGATCGCCAGCTTTTCGCCGTGGCGAGCCTGGTTGAACAGGCGGGCCTTGCGTTCGAGCCTGGCAACGCATTGCTCGTCGATTATCCGGTCGACGTAGTACGCAAAACCTCTTTTTTCGCTGAATTTGTGGATCATGCTGGGTCACCTCTTCGGGGGGGATCGAGACAATGGAAGCGCTTCGACCAATGTATACCCGTGATGCCGAGAAAACATCTTGAAAGTCGAAATTCTTCGCAAAATGCCATTCCGCCACGCCCGGGTGGCCGTTCCGGACTGGACCGGTACGACGGCCATCGGATATGGGATAATAGGCATTTACCCGATACGCATCGCCATGGAACGCTCAACCCGCCAGCGCACCGCGATTCGCGCGGCGATCGAAGCCGCCGCGCGCCCGCTCAGCCCCCACGAAATCCACGACGCCGTCCGCGTGACGGTGCCCGAGATCGGCATCGCGACCATCTATCGCAACCTGAAGCTGCTGCTGGGCGAAGGTGAGATCCAGGCGGTCACGTTGCCGGGAGAAAACCCGCGCTACGAAACCGCGCACCTGGCGCATCACCACCATCACCATTTCCATTGCGTGCCGTGCGACCGCGTCTTCGAGGTCGAAGGGTGCCCCGGCCAGATGGACGACCTGGCTCCCGCCGGTTTCACCATCGACCGCCACGAACTGACCCTGTACGGCGAATGCGCCGAGTGCGCCGCCAAGCGCAAGGGCAAGGCGGCGCCCGCATCGACGACCGCGGCCAAGCGGCCGGCCCATCCGCACAAGCACTGACCGGCTGCATCTTCCGGGAGGGGCGCGATGCACCGGCCCCTGCCCCGGGCCCGTGCCAGCGACAGGCCACGGGCTCATTCATGATCAGAACGTCAGGCGAAGCCCCGCCGTGAGATTGCGTCCCGGCAGCGGCGCGGCCGCCTTGATGAACGAGGTGTGGCTGAACGCCAGCTCGTCGGTCACGTTGTTCAGGCGTGCGTACAGCTGTGCCGGCAGGCCGGCGATGCGCAGGTTGTAGTGCGTGCCCAGGTTCAGCATGTTGTAGCCGGACGTGCGGCTTTCATGCGTTGCCACGTCGTCCTGCGTGGCAACGCGGTAGGCCTCCACCATGCCGTGCCAGCCCTGCCATTCGCCATCGAGCCTGGCGCCGAGGCGGCCGGCCGGGATGCGCGGGATATTGCCGCCGCCATCGCGCAGTTTCGCCCGCACGTAGTCGCCGAACAGCGTGGCCTGCAAGTTCGCCGACAGTGCCTGGCGCAGTTCCCCTTCGACACCGGTAAACGTGGCATCCTGCTGCGCGTACTCGATCAGCTGGAAGCCTTCATGGTTGTCCAGCGTGCGGGCGTAGATGTAATTGTCGATGCGGTTGTGGAAAGCGCTGACCGAGAACGTGGTCGGCCCGGCGAATTTGCGCAGCGTAATGTCGATGTTGTTCGAGGTTTCCTTCGTCAGGTTCTCGTTGCCGATCTCCCAGGTGCTGGTGGCCAGGTGGATGCCGTCGGCATACAGCTCTTCGGCGCCCGGCAGGCGGTGGCTGCGCGAGATGGCCGCGCGCAGCGAATACTGCGGCGCGAACTTCCATACCGCGCCCAGCGCCAGCGACGTGCCACGCGCATCCCTGTCGCGCTCGCGGGCGCCCTCGACCGCGATATCCTGCCACTCGTGCCGCAGGCCAGCCTCGAAGCGCCAGTCGGCCAGCCGGTATTCCTCGGTCACGAAGGCGGCATGCTTCTTCGTCAGCGTAGCCGGCACGTAGGCTTCCTCGCCCAGCGCGGCGAAATCGCGCCGCGTCGTCTGCAGGCCGATCACGCCGCGCCAGCCGGCCACCGGCTTGTGCTCCAGCTCCAGCCGCGCATCATGCGCCTTGCTGGTGAACGTGGTGGCCACTTCCGAGCCTTCGATCTCGTCGTGCCGGTAATCGGTGAACGACGCGCGCACGCGCACTTTCGAGAATCCGGCCAGCGGCTCGCGGTACTCGCCGCGCACGTCCCAGCGGTCGCTGTCCAGCTTTACCCAGGGCACCGCGCCTTCCTCATGCTCGTGGCCGTGATCGTGCTCCCCTTCCTCTTCTTCCTCGTGGCCGTGGCCACCGCAGTGGAGATGGTCGCCGTGTGGATGGCAGCCTTCGAACTCGTGGCTGTGGCCGGGAATGCCGTACTCGGAGCGCTCCTTCGTGTAGGCCGCGCCGATGTAGCCCCGCTCGCCGATCCACGACAGGCCGACGGTGCCCGTTTCCGACTCCTTGTAGCTGCCGCCGACCCGGCGGCCTTCCGGCCAGTCCTTGCCGACGCGGTAGTCGTCCGCATCGCGCTTCGCGCCCTCGGCATGGAACGCCACGCTGCCCGCCGCCGCCGTCATTTCGAACGCGCCCGCCTTTTCGCGCGCCGCGGAATTGGCGCGCACCTCGGCGCTGCCCTCGACTGCCTTCGACGGCAGCGCGGTCGGGATTTTCCGGTCGATGATGTTGACCACGCCGCCCACCGCGCCGCCACCGTAGGCCAGTGCCGACGGGCCGCGCAGCACTTCGATGCGCTCGGCCAGCAGCGGCTCGAACGCCACCGCATGGTCAGGGCTGATGGTCGACGCATCCTGCACTTCCGCGCCGTCGGCGAGGATTTTCACCCTCGGACCATCCATGCCGCGGATCACCGGCCGGCTGGCGCCGGCGCCGAAGTGGCTCGACGTGATGCCCGGCAGGCGCCCCAGCGTTTCGCCCAGCGTCGATTCGCGCACCCGTACCAGCTCGTCGCCGGACAGCGTGGTCGCGGGCGTGATCATGTCGTCGGCCAGCACGCCGAGCGCGCTGGCGGAAACCAGCACGGTGGGAATGCTGTCCGGATCGCCGCCATGGCGGTCGCCGGCTCCCTGGGATGCCTGGGCGTGCGCGCCGGACATGGCGCAGAAAGTGGAACCGAAGGCCAGCGCGATGGCCAGCGCGAGCGGAGTGCGTTTGTCGTACATGGGGTGAAATCCTTGCAATGGGTGAAAGATTCCCCTGATTATAATGAGAATTCATTATCGTTAAAAGGGGCAATCGTCCCATGCCGCGTCCTGACCGGGCCGGGCGTGCCGTTCAGGCCCCGGCCAGCACCGCGCTCACCTCGGCCGGCACCGCCGGCTTCAGCAGGTGGTGGTCGAAGCCGGCGGCGCGGCTGCACTCCCGGTCAGCGGCGGCACCCCAGCCGGTCAGCGCGGCCAGCCGCACGGCCGCCATGCCGGGCAGGCGGCGCAGGCGGCGCGCGGTCTCGTAGCCGTCCATGCCCGGCATGCCGATATCGAGGAACACCACATCCGGCAGGAAACCGGCTGCCAGTTCCAGCGCCGCCACGCCATCGGCGGCGACACGCAGCTCGTGGCCGCCCAGCGCCAGCAGGTCGGCCAGCGAGTGTGCGGCATCGACGTTATCGTCGGCGACCAGGATCCGCAGCCGCCTGCCGTTCGCCGGCGCGGACAGGGGCGGCGCAGCATCGGCGGGCGCCGGCAACGCGGCCGCCAGCGGCAGGCGGATCGTGAACGTGCTGCCCTGCCCCGGCCCCGCACTGGCGGCCGTGGCGCTACCGCCGTGCAGCGCCACCAGGCGCCGTACCAGCGACAGCCCGATCCCGAGCCCGCCGTTGGAGCGTTCGCTGTGCCGCGCGACTTGCGTGAACATGTCGAACACGGCGTCGAGCGATTCGGCGGGGATGCCGATGCCGTTGTCGGCGACCGTGACCACGGCGGCGCCCGCCTCGGCCTGCGCGGCAACGCGGACCCTGCCGTTGCGCGGCGTGTACTTGGCGGCGTTGGTCAGCAGGTTGCCGATCACCTGGCTGATGCGCACGGGGTCGGCGTCGACCGGCAGCGGGCCATCCGGAAGCTGCACGGCGAGGTCATGCCCGGCCGCCTCGAGCGCCGGCATGCTGGCTTCGATCGCGCCGGCCACGATGCGCCTCAGGTCCGCCGGCACCCTGTGCAGCACGATCTTGCCGCTCGACACGCGGGCGATGTCCAGCAGGTCGTCGATCAGGTGGGTCATGTGGCTCAGCTGGCGGTCCATCATGCCGCCCACCCTGGCGACCGTGTCGCGGCCGCCGTCGCCGAGGCGCAGCAGTTCCAGGCCATTGCGGATCGGCGCGAGCGGATTGCGCAGCTCGTGCGCCAGCACGGCCAGGAACTCCGACTTGTGGCGGTCCGCCTCGCGCAGCGCCTCCGTCGAGCGCACCCGCTCGATGTGCGCCCAGCAGCGTTCGACCACGGCTTCCACCAGCGCCAGTTCCTCGGCCGTCCAGCGCCGCGGATGCACCTGGTGCACGGCCATCATCGCCACCAGCCGGCCGCCCTTGACGAGCGGGCAGCAGATGATCGCCTTGATGCCGATGCTGTTGAACATGCCGTCGCCATCGCCCGGGGCGAGGTCCAGGTCGACGTCGTCGATGACGAGCGTGCGGCCGATGCGCAGGTTCGAGGTCGCCCGCGAGCCGAACAGGTCGAGCGAATACACGCCCGCCGTGCTGACAGCACCGGGCACGCGCCAGTCGTGGCGGATCGTGAAGCGGTCGTTGTCCGGTTCCAGGTCGGCGTAGGCCACGCGCGTCACGCCGAGGTATTCGCCCAGCAGCCGGGTGGCCTCTTCCATGATGGCGCGCGGCTCGCTGGCCACGCGGGTGGCCTCGCCGATCTCGTCGAGCAGCCGCAGGCGCTCCATCGCATCGTCGCGCTCGCGGCGCGACGCCACCCTGGCCGTGGTATCCACGCAGGTGGCCAGCAGGCCGGCGATCGCCCCGGTGTCATCGTGGATGGGGCTCGTGAAAAAAGTGACGTAGAGATGTTCCGGATAGCCGTTGCGCTGGACAGTGAACGGATGGTCCTCCACCACGCCGGTAGCGTGGCCGCGCAAGGCATCGTCGAGCATCGGTCCGGACAGGTCCGCCAGCTCGGGCCACACCGCGCGGAACGGCTGGCCCATCACGCCGTCGTGCGCCCGCGCGCCCAGCATCGTCCGGTAGCCTTCATTGAACAGCAGGAGCAGTTCGGCGCCCCACATCACGCACATCGGCTGCCGCGAATGCAGCACCATGCCGGCCGCCGTGCGCAGCGCCGGCGGCCACGCCGCGGCCGCGCCGAACGGGGTGGCAGCCCAGTCGAAAGCGTCGTCGATGGCGGGAGCTGGAACGGAGCGTGGATCGGGCATGGCAGAGCACTATGTGGCGCGGCATGCCGCAAAGGCGCACCTTACCATGCTGCGAAACAACACGTCGCCCGGCGTCACCTGCCTGCGGCGCGCCCTTTCGTTACCGGCTCGCCCACGTCGCCCGGACGGAACGGCACGGTCAGCGGGTCCATCGGCCTGATCGCCCCGTCGGCATCGAATTCCATCCTGGCCAGCAGGGTTTGCCGCTGGTAGCCGTTCCCCTGCGGCAGCGCATGCCGGTGATAGGCCGCGTACCAGCGGTCGGTGCCGGGAACATTGACGACGCTGTGGTGCGCGGTGGCGACGGCCGGGCCGTTGCGTTGCAGGACGATGAAACCCTTGTCCGGCGAGCGCACCGGCCCGAGGGGCGAATCGGCCACGCCCCACCCTACCCGGTAGTCCGGGCTGCGCGCATCGTCGATCGACCACATGAAGTAGTACTTGCCGTTGCGCTTGAAGACGACCGGCGCTTCGCGGTGGTCGCGCAGTTCGATGGTGTGCACCGGGCCGTCCAGCGTGATCATGTCCCGCTTCAGCTTGTAGACGTTGCCCAGCTTGCCGTTGCCGTAGTACAGATACGCCTGGCCATCGTCGTCGATGAACGGGTACGGGTCGATGGTGTTCGACTGCACGCCGGTGCCCTTGGCGATCAGCGGCTTGCCCAGCGCGTCGACGAACGGCCCGGTGGGCGACGTCGACGTGGCCACGCCGATGTTGCCCTCCGCGCAAAAATACATGTAATAGGTGCCGTTCCGCTCGATCACGTCCGGCGCCCAGGCCTCCACCTTCGCCCATTTCAGGTCGTTGGCCACGTCGAGGATCATGCGCTCCTTCTTCCAGTCCACCAGGTTCTTCGACGACCACACGGAGAAATCGGTGGTCTGCCAGTTCGGCTTGTCGGAAGTCGGATAAATATAATAGGTGTCGCCGAACAGGCGGATCGACGGGTCGGCCGTGAACCCTTCGAGGATGGCTGGCGGGGCAGGCTGCGGCGCCACCGCCGCCGCCGCGGGCGGCTTCGTGGCGACCTCCTTCGCCAGCCACGCCGGCACGGCCAGCACGCTGCCATGCCGCTGGCCCTTCGCCACCGCAAGCTGCGCCGACACATCGGTCCACTGCTTCCAGTCCCTGGTCTCGAACGCGCCGTAGCGCTTGTCCGCGTAGAAATCGACCAGCAAGGTGGTCTTGCCGTCCTGCGTGTACAGGGTCGGCCCTTCGGCGCGCAGCCCGCTGACGATCGGCTCCGGCATCACGCGGTAGGGGCCGAGCGCGCTGTCCGCTACCGCCCAGCGAATGGCGCCCCACTTGCCTGCCTTCTGCCTGTCGCCTTCCTTGAAGACGGCGAAATAGCGTGCACCTTCGCGTCCGCCCTCGCGCACGACCGTCGTGTCGATGTGATCGAAGCCCGGGTCGAGGAACAGCTTCGGTTCGCTGAACGTGACGAAGTCCTTCGTCGTCACGTAGTAGGTGCGGTGGTTCATCCGCTCGTCCGACTTCGTCTCCGGAAAGCGGCCGTCGATGTCGGACGATACCGTGATCACGTACTGCTGCCCCGCTTCGTCGTAGAACGTTTCGGGCGCCCACGCATCGGTGGCACCGGCGGTGTTTTCAAGGATCGGCAGATAGCGCTGGGCCGACCAGTTGACGAGATCCGTCGATGCCGCGTAGCCGATGCCCCTGTCCTTCCAGCCCGTGGTCCACACCATCCTGAACACGCCGTCCGGCCCGCGCAGGATGTGCGGGTCGCGCATCAGGCCCGAACCCACCGACGGTTTCAGGAAGACCTTGCCCAGGTCCGTCCACGCCTTGCCGTCCGCGCTGGCCGACAGGTGCAGGCCATCGCCCTTGCCCTGGAACGACGTGAACATCCACGTGATGTCGGGCCACTTCGACTGCTGGGCCGCGGCGCCGGCGGCAAGCGCCAGCAGCGCCGTTCCAAGCACGGCGCGGCGCAAGGTCGCATTGGTGGGCATGGTCTCCTCCTCCTTGTGTTGTGGCGCCGTACCTTAGCACGGCGCGCGGCGCCCTGAGCGGGCCGGCCGCCGATCGCTCATCCGGTTGATCGGCCGGCCGCGCTATAACGCTTCCGGATAGCCCGTGCGATAAATGGAATAGCAACGGCGTTGCAATTGCGGCTAGACTTTTCGGTCCATCATCATGCACCCGATCCATGTTCAGACGCCTGTTACCCCTGGTCGCCTTCGGCTTCCTCACATTCGCCGGCGCGGCAGTCCATGCCGCCGAAGCCCCGGTCCGCGAACGCATCGCCTTCAACGCCGACTGGCGTTTTCATAAAGAAGAATTCAACAAGCAAGAAACCGGCAAGGACCAAGCTGGAAAGCCGGCGGCGCCGGCCGCGCAGCCCGGCTTCGACGACGCCACCTGGCGCAAGCTTGCGCTGCCGCACGACTGGGGCATCGAAGGCCCGTTCCGGCAGGAGTACCCGAACGACACCGGCAAGCTGCCGTGGTGGGGCACGGCCTGGTACCGCAAGCACTTCACGCTGCCGGCCACCGATGCCGGCCGCCGCGTCTACCTGGACATCGACGGCGCGATGTCGAATGCCCAGGTCTGGATCAATGGCCGGCACGTGGGCGGCTGGCCGTACGGCTACGCCTCCTGGCGCGTGGACCTGACGCCGCACGTGAAACCCGGCGGCGACAACGTGGTGGCCGTGCGCCTCGACAATCCGCCGGCCTCGTCGCGCTGGTACCCGGGTGGCGGCATCTACCGCAACGTGTGGCTGGTGAAGACGGCGCCGGTGCACGTGGCGCAGTACGGTACCTTCGTCACCACGCCGGTGGTGACGAAGGACTCGGCCACGGTGAACGTCGAAGTGACCGTCGACAATCATGGCGCCGATACCGAGGTGCAGGTGGCCACCGAGATCTACGCGCTCGATGCCACCGGCAAGCGCACCGGCCAGCCGGTGGCACGCAAGGAGGCGACCAGCCCGTGGAAGGCGCCCGCCGGCCACCAGGTGCAGCTCAGCCAGGCGCTGTCGGTGTCCAATCCGCGGCTGTGGAGCACGGCCGCCCCGCAGCGCTACGTCGCGGTAACCACCGTGACCGGCAAGGGCCGCGTGGTGGACGTGGTTGAAACGCCGTTCGGCATCCGCACCATCGCCTTCGATGCAAGGCAGGGCTTCCTGCTGAACGGGACGCGGCTGGCGATCAACGGCGTGTGCCAGCACCACGACCTGGGCGCGCTGGGCGCGGCAATCAATGTGCGCGCGCTGGAACGGCAGCTGGAAATCCTGCGCGAGATGGGCGTCAACGCGATCCGCACCAGCCATAACCCGCCGGCGCCGGAATTGCTGGACCTGGCCGACCGCATGGGCTTCGTCGTGGTGGCCGAAGCGTTCGACATCTGGGGCCTGAAGAAAACGCCGAACGACTACCACCTGCATTACCAGGAATGGCACGACAAGGACCTGCGCGCGATGATCCGGCGCGACCGCAACCACCCCAGCGTGATCGCCTGGAGCATCGGCAACGAGATCGTCGAGCAGGGCCAGCACGAAGGCTGGAAAGTGGCGGCGCACCTGTCCGAGATCGCCCGCGGCGAGGACCGCACCCGTCCGACCACGGCGGCCTTCAACCACATCGGTTCCGGCTACAACGGCTTCCAGAACGCGGTCGACGTGTTCGGCTATAACTACAAACCGCAGGAATACGCGAAATTCCACGAGCACGCGCCGCACATCCCGCTGCTCGGCAGCGAGACGGCGTCCACCGTCAGCTCGCGCGGCGAGTACTTCTTCCCCGTCAGCGACGTCCAGTCGAAGGGGCTGGCCAACTTCCACGTCAGCAGCTACGACCTGAGCGCGCCGCCATGGGCATCGCCGCCGGATACCGAGTTCCGCGGGCAGGACGACAACCCGTTCGTGGCCGGCGAGTTCGTATGGACCGGCTTCGACTACCTGGGCGAACCGACGCCATACAACAGCGACAGCACGAACCTGCTGAACTTCACCGACCCGGCGCAGCGCCAGCGCATGGAACAGCAGCTGGACAGCCTGAAGAAGATCGCCGTGCCGTCGCGCAGCTCGTACTTCGGCATCGTCGACCTGGCCGGTTTCAAGAAAGACCGCTTCTACCTGTACCAGGCACGCTGGCGCCCGGAACTGCCGATGGCGCATTTGCTGCCGCACTGGAACTGGCCGGAGCGCGTCGGCCAGGTCACCCCGGTGCACCTGTACACGTCGGGCGACGAGGCCGAGCTGTTCCTGAACGGCAAATCGCTGGGCCGCAAGAAGCGCGGGCCGCGCGACTACCGGCTGCGCTGGGATGACGTGGTCTACCAGCCCGGCAAGCTCGAGGCGGTAGTCTACAAGGATGGCAAGCGCTGGGCCGGCGATACCGTGCATACCACCGGCAAGGCGGCCAGGCTGCTGCTGTCGGCCGACCGGCAGGCAATCCGCGCCGATGGCGACGACCTGTCGTTCGTGACGGTGACGATCGTCGACAAGGAAGGCCGGCCGGTGCCGCGCGCGAGCAACCGCGTGACGTTCGCGCTGACCGGGCCGGGCGACATCATCGCCACCGACAACGGCGACCCGACCAGCTTCGAATCGTTCCAGTCGCGCGAGCGCAAGGCCTTCAACGGCCTGGCGCTGGCGATCGTGCGGACCCGTGCCGGACAGGCGGGCAAGCTGGTGCTGACCGCGACGGCAGAGGGGCTGGACGGCGCGAAGGTGACACTGGAGAGCAAGACGCCGTAAGCACCAGGCCGGGGTGGCGTGCGATGCCTGGGGGAGCGGCTACAATAGCCGCTTTTTACCCGGCACCGACTTCAGCATCCCATGATCCCCGGCCTGCCCTCCACGCCGTTCCGCCTCGACCGCCTGCGCAATGCCTCGTCACAGGTGTTCGACCACTTGCGCGAGCTGATCGTGACGCTGGCGCTGGCCCCGGGCACGCAATTGCACCGCAACGAACTGGCGGACTATTACGGCCTGTCGTCGACGCCGCTGCGCGATGCGCTGTCGCGGCTCGGCGAGGAAGGCCTGATCGACATCGTGCCGCAGCAGACAACCACCGTCAGCCGCATCGATGTCGACGCGGCGCGGCAGGCGCACCTTCTGCGGCTGTCGCTGGAACTGGAAGTGGCCCATACACTGGCGCGATCGCCGGACGCCGCGCTCGCACTCGCACTGGAACAGCACATCGCGCAGCAGAAGCTTGCCGCGCAGATGAACGACGATGCGGCGTTCGACCGTGCCGTCACGGCGTTTCACCGCCTGCTGTTCGAGCGCGCGCACGTTGCCGACCTGTGGGAACTGCTGCAGCGCCAGGGCGGCAACCTGGAACGGCTGCAGCGCCTGCGGCCGCGCGCCGATGCGGAACGCGTACTGGCCGATCACGCCGGTATCGCGGCGGCGATCGCCGCCGGCGACGGCAGGCTGGCGATGGACTGCGTGCGGCGCTGCCTGGGCGATGCGCTGGCCGGCGTCGAGGCGATCCGGGAACGGTATCCGGAGTACCTGGCACCCGGCGCCTGAGGTCAATCCCGCGCGAGGCTGGGCTTGTTCGGGTGATACGTCCAGCCGGGCACCAGATAGCGCATCGCCATCGCATCGTCGCGTGCGCCGCCGGCCACCTGTTTATACAGTTCGTGCGCCGCTTCGATGCGGTCCATGTCCGGTTCGATGCCGAGGCCCGGCCTGTCCGGCACCGCCACCGCGCCGTGCTCGATGCGCAGCGGATCGCGCGTCAACCGTTCCGCGCCTTCCTGCCAGATCCAGTGCGTGTCGATCGCCGTGATGTCGCCCGGCGCCGCGGCTGCCGCGTGCGTAAACATCGCCAGCGACACGTCGAAGTGGTTGTTCGAATGCGAGCCCCACGTCATGCCCCAGTCGGCGCACAGCTGGGCCAGGCGCACGGAACCCTGCATGGTCCAGAAGTGCGGGTCGGCCAGCGGGATGTCGACGGCGCCCAGCAGGTGCGAATGGCCCATCTGGCGCCAGTCGGTGGCCACCATGTTGGTGGCGGTGCGGATGCCGGTGGCGCGGCGGAATTCGGCCATCGTCTCGCGGCCCGAGTAGCCGTTTTCCGGGCCGCACGGATCTTCCGCATACGCCAGCAGATGTCCCTTGCCCTTGCAGGCGGCGATCGCCTGCTCCAGCGACCAGGCGCCGTTCGGATCGACCGTCACGTTGCCGTGCGGGTGGCGTGCCTTGATGGCGGCTACCGCCAGCAGTTCGTCTTGGGGCGACATCACGCCGCCCTTCAGCTTGAAGTCGCGGAAGCCGTATTTCGCCACGGCCGCATCGGCCAGGTCGGCAACGCTTTCCGGCGTGAGCGCCTCGCGGTGGCGCAGCTGGTACCAGTCGTCGCCCGCCTCTGCCCGCACATAAGGCAGGTCGGTCTTGCCGGCATCGCCGATGTAGAACAGGTAGGCCAGCATCGTCACGCTGTCGCGCTGCTGGCCGTTGCCCAGCAATTCGCAGACGGGCACGCCGAGGTGCTGGCCCAGCAGGTCGAGCAGCGCCGCCTCGACGGCGGTGATGACGTTGTCCAGCCGCAGGTTGATCTCGTGCGGCTGGCGCAGCACCGCCGCTTCCGCCTCGTTGGTGACCTGGTGCTGCATGCCCCCGCGCGCACCGAATGCCGCGCGCAACGCGTTGAGCGTGCGCTGGTAGCGGCCGACGGGCGTGCCGACCACCAGCGGAACGATGCGCTCCAGCGCCTTCAGGATGCCTTCCCCGCCCGGCACCTCGCCCATGCCGGTATTGCCGGCGCTGTCGGTCAGCAGCACGATGTTGCGGGTGAAGTACGGCGCATGCGCACCGCACAGGTTCAGCAGCATGCTGTCGCGCCCGGCAACGGGAATGGCGCGCATGGAAGTGATGACGGGAGTGGTCGAAGTCATGGTCGGGATGGGCATGGAGTTGCGGGAACGGTCAGAAAATGAGAGACAGAAAATCGGGGACAGACCCTGTTTTCCAGGAAACTTTTGCCGATGCAGTACGACAGAAAAATGGGGACGGACCCTGTTTTTCAGGAAACTTTGCCAATGCAGTACGACAGGGCATGGCATCGGCTTCAATTTCCTCAAAAACAGGGTACGTCCCCAGTTTCAGTTTTTATCAAGTATTTGTTTCCTCAAAAACAGGGTACGTCCCCAGTTTTTTGGCAACAGGGTTTGCCCCAATGTTGCGCTGGTTGTGATGCACTAATATATCACGATAGGCCAAAAGGCTGGCGGAGAATTATCCTGCCAAGTATTCCGGATACTGCTCGCGCAGTGCGATCAGCCGCGACAGCGTGCCGCTCAGGTGCCGCCGCACGCATTGTTCGGCGCGGTCGGCGTCGCCCGCCGCGATGGCATCGGCCAGCTCGGCGTGTTCGCCCAGCACCGACTCGGCCTTGCCGTTCAGCTGCATGTGCAGGCGGCGCAGGCGGTCCATGTTGCCGCTGCTGCCGCGCATCAGCCGCCACAGGTCGGGCGCCCCGGCGGCGGCGAACAGGCGTTCGTGGAATGCCTGGTCGGTGTGGATGAATGCTTCCACGTCGCCCCGATCCAGGCACTGCCGCTGGCGGGCGACGAGCGCCTGCAAGCCGTCCGACAGCCCGGCATCGCGTTGCCGCGCCACCGTGCGGGCGATTTCCAGTTCCAGCGCGAGACGCAGGAAATGCGCGTGGCGGGCCGAGTCGATATCGACCGCGCTGACCCGCGTGCCGTGCTGCGGGAAGATGTCGACCAGCCCCTCCTCTTCCAGCTTCAGCAGCGCGTCGCGCACCGGGGTGACGGACACGCCGTAGTAGCGCGCCAGCTCGTTGCGGTCGAGGTTCATGCCCGGCTTGAATGCCAGCGTGACGATCGCGCTGCGCAGGTGCCCGTAGACCTGCCGGGCCGCGCCCTGCGACCTGTCGGGTTCGAACGGTGCGGCCTGGTCGAGCATCGTCACACGCTCCCCGCGTCCGCCGGCCGGCTGTCGTGGGCATCGCGCAAGGCGCGCAGCGCCACGCCGATCAGGTCGCCGGCCGTCAGGCCGCCATGCAATTGCTTCACGTGGCCGTAGGCGATGTTCATCACCAGCGCGCCCAGTTGCAGCACCGGCACGGGCGCCACGCCGTCCGGGAATATCCTCGACAGGTGCGCGCCGACCTGGTGCCATTCGTCGTCGAACATCCGGGTGTGGCGCGCCGCCACCGCCGCATCGGCGCGTGCCAGCCGGGCCATGTCGACCACGAGCAGGCGCAGGTCCGGTTCGTGGCGCATGCCGTCGGCCCACGCACAGGCCGTGGCGATGATCGCATCGGCATCGCCGGCCGCATCCAGGCGCCGGCACAGCTCATCGGCCTGGCCCAGCGCGTAGTAGTCGAACATCGCGAAGAACAGCTCGTCCTTCGAAGCGAAGTTCGAGTACATGGCGCCTTTCGAGTAGCCCGCCTCCTCGGCGATACGGTCGACCGACGCGCCGGCATAGCCTTCGCGTGTGAACACCACGGCGGCCGCGGCCAGCAGGCGTTCGCGCGTGCGGGCACGGCTTTGTTCGCGCGTCAGGCGCGGCGGCCTGGCAACGGGCGCATTGGCGGCGGCAGCGGTGGCGGTAACGGTGGCATCCTGGTCTGTCATGATCCTGTTCTTGAAATGCGTCAGCCTGCCTCGCAGATGACGGTCGGCGTGACGGACATGCCCACCTTCAGCAGCTGCGCGGCGCGCTGGCCGGGATCGATGACGATCTTCACGGGCAGGCGCTGCACCACTTTCGTGAAATTGCCGGTGGCATTGTCCGGCGCGATCGGCGAGAACGACACGCTGCTGGCGGGCGCAAGGCTTTCGACATGGCCGGTCAGCGTGGTACCGGGCAGCATGTCGACCGCAATTGTAACGCGCTGGCCGGCGCGCATCTTCGCCAGCTGCGTTTCGCGGAAGTTCGCTTCGATGTAGGCGTGCTGCAGCGGCACGATGGCAAGCATCGCGCTGCCTGCCTGCGCGTAGGCGCCGACCCGCACCGCACGCTGGCCGACGATGCCGTCCACCGGCGCCTCGATCCGCGTGTACGACAGGTTCAGCTCCGCGGCGGCCACCGCGGCGGTGGCGCGCGCCACCTGGGCGCGGGCCTGCGCCACCTGCGCGCCCAGCACGTCGAGCTGCTGTTTCGCAGCGGCCAGCGCGGCCACGTCGGCCGCATGATTGGCCGCGGCGGCGTCGGTCTGCGATTCGGCCTGCTGGCGGTCCTGCACGGAAGCCGAGCCGTCCGACGCCAGGTCGCGATAGCGCTCCGCGTTGGCCTTGGCATACTTCAGCGTGGCGGCGCCGGCATCGATCGCGGCGGAGGCGCGCCGGATCGTGCTGCCCTGCTGGGCGATGGCGGCGCGCGCGCTGGCGAGGTCCGCTTCGGCCTTGGCCAGCTCGGCGCGCGCGATGTCGACGGCGACCACGAAATCGCGATCGTCGATGCGGGCCAGCAGCTGGCCCTTGCGCACGGCCTGGTGGTCCTCGACCAGTACTTCGGCCACCCTGCCGGCGACCTGGGGCGCGACCAGCGTGAAGTCGGCGGTGACGTAGGCGTCGTCCGTGCTCTGGCGGCTGCCGCCGCCTTCGTCGTGGCTCAATGACCAGGCGCTGCCGGCGGCCAGCGCCGCAAGCAGTACCCCGATCGCGATCTTTGCGGAAGTTGGAAGAGACATGTGATCCTCGAATGAATTGAATTATTGTTTTGGCAGTACCGGCGGCGCGATGTACTGCAGCGACAGCACCAGCGGCACCAGGGCCAGCGCCAGCGCGCCGAGCACCAGGTAGCCGTCGGCGATGGACAGCACGAAGGCCTGGTGCGACACGCGCCCGGCCACGCCGGCCAGCGCTTCCGGCGGCACGGCGCCGGCGCTGCGCCGCATGTTGGCGGCGGCGTCGAGCAGCACGTTGGCATGGGTGGCTTCGCGCACCGCCAGCAGGCGGCCGACCAGCGCGCTGCCCAGCATCGTGCCGAACGCGCGCAGCGTGTTGACGATGCCCGACACCTGCGGCCCTTCCATCGGCTGCACCACGCTGGTGGCCAGGAACAGCAGCGCGATCACGGCCATCGGCTGGCCGAACGCGTGCAGCGCCTGCGCCAGCGCGAATTCGGCCGCCATCCACTGCGGCGTGATGCGCGAGCCGAGCCAGCACGCCGCGGCGATCAGTACCAGGCCCACGGCGAACACGTGGCGGGCGTCGACCCATTTTTTATAGAGCAGCCAGGACACCGCCGGGCCGAGGACGAACTGCGGCAGCCCCACCTGCAGGCCGATGACGGCCAGCTGCGGCGTGCGGAAATGCCAGGCATGGCCCAGGTAATCGGCCGGCAACAGGGAGCCGGACAGCAGCACCACCAGCATGCCGACGAATACCGTGAAGCCCAGGCCAAGGTTGCGGCGATGCAGCAGTTGCAGCTTGACGAAAGGCATCGGGTGAAACCACTCGCAGACCAGGAAGATCGCCAGCAGGGCCGCGCCGCCGCCGAACAGCCAGCACACCAGCACGCTGTTGAACCAGTCCAGCCGCTCGCCCTGCGACAGGCCGATGCCGATCATTACCAGGCCGGCCAGGCCCGTCACCAGGCCGGGCAGGTCGATCTGCCGGAAGCGCTCGAGCCGCACCGGGTCCTGCGGAATGCCCCACCCCACCGCGGCCAGCGAGAACAGTGCCATCGGCACCGTCTGCCAGAACAGCAGGCGCCAGTCGGCCACGCCGTCGGTCCACGTGGCGGACAGCCAGGTCGCCACGTTCGGTGCGAACGTGGCCGTCATGGCATACAAGGCCAGGCCATAGAGCCGGACCGGCGCCGGGAAGAAGCGCAGCGCCGCAGCCATCAGCACGGGAATCAGCAGGCCGCCGGCCAGCCCCTGCAGGCAGCGCAGCACCAGCAGCGTCGCCGCATCCGGCGCCAGCGGCGTGACGAGGCCCAGCACCGTGAAGATGGCCACCACGGCCATGTGGTAGCGGCGAAACGAGAACGTGATCGCGAACCATGCCGAAAACGGCATCGCGGCCAGTTCAAAGGCGCCATACAGGCTGGCGACCCAGCTGCCGTCGTCGATGCCCATGCCGTACACGGCGCGGATATCGCCCAGCGCCAGCGTGCCGATGCGGCTGTTCAGGCCGGACATCATCGCGGCCACGAACACCCCGGTCACGCCGGTCAGCAGGCGCGGGCCGAACGGGTGGATAGCCGGTGCGGATGGGGCCAGCGAGGCGGCCGGCGAGGCGGCCGGCAAGGCCGCCGGCACTGCGGCAGGCGCCGATGCGGTCGGTTGCGCGGCCATCGTCAGTCGATCCGCGTGGAGTTGGCGGCGAGCAGGTGCGCCGCCGACACGGCAGCCTCCCTGGCCTCGGCCAGCGTGGCGCAGATGCCGGAATCGGCCAGCCCGGCATCGTCATAAGTCTGGATTTCCCAGTGCCAGCGGCCGTCGAACTCGTCGGGCCAGACACACAGGCGGCGGTGTTCGACGCTATACAGCGCATCGTCGAGGTCGAGTACCCACAGCGGCAGGTCGGATTCGTCGGATTGGTGCCAATCGCGCATAGGCGGTCGAGAATTGATGAAAGGCATCAATTATACCGACCGGTATCTGGATTTCAAGCAGTATTACACTTATAAAATTCTCTGTGAAGTGCGTAATTCCAGGAAAGTTGCCTGAAAAATGGGGACGGACCCTGTTTTTCAGGCAACTTGCTGAGACGACTTTTTCGATCCGCTGTTATCGGGTATCCAACCAGTCGGCCAGCACTTCGTCGGTATGCTCGCCCAGCATCGGCGGCGGACGGCCGTAGGCGACCGGCGTGGCCGACATGCGGATCGGGTTGGCGACCAGGGGCACGCTGCCGGCCACCGGGTGCGGCATGTCGATGCGCATGCCGCGCGCCTGCACCTGCGGATCGTCGAACACCTTGTCGAGCGTGTTGATCGGGCCGCACGGCACGCCGGCGCCTTCCATCAGCGCCACCCACTCGGCGGTGGGACGGGTGACAGTGACGGCGTGGATGCCGGCGATCAGTTCCGCGCGGTGCCGCACGCGCTGCGGGTTGGTGGCATACCGTTCGTCGGCGCCCCACTCGGCCCGGCCCAGCACGCCGCACAGCTTGCGGAACTGCCCGTCGTTGCCCACGGCGACGATCATGTAGCCGTCCGCAGTGGCGAACTCCTGGTACGGCACGATGTTCGGGTGGGCATTGCCCATGCGCCGCGGCGCGGTGCCGCCGATCAGGTAATTGGCCGCCTGGTTGGCCAGCACGGCCACCTGCACGTCCAGCAGCGCGAGATCGATGTGCTGGCCTTCGCCGCTGCGCTCCCGGTACGCCAGCGCGGCCAGCACGGCGTTCGAAGCGTACAGGCCCGTCATCACGTCCGTCAGCGCCACGCCCACCTTCATCGGGCCGCCGCCAGGCTCGCCATCCGGTCGGCCGGTCAGGCTCATCAGGCCACCCATGCCCTGGATCAGGAAGTCGTAGCCGGCACGCTGCGCATACGGGCCGTCCTGCCCGAAACCGGTAATCGAGCAGTAGATCAGGCGGGGGTTGAGCGCCTTCAGGCTCGCGTAGTCGAGCCCGTACTGTGCCAGGCCGCCGACCTTGAAGTTCTCCAGCACCACGTCGGCCTCTTCCGCCAGCCGGCGCACCACGGCCTGGCCTTCCGGCGTGGCGATGTCGATCGCCACCGAGCGCTTGTTGCGGTTGGCGCTGAGGTAGTAGGCCGCCTCGCCGGTCGGCCTGCCGTCCTCGTCGGGCAACCAGGGCGGCCCCCACGCCCGGGTGTCGTCGCCGCTGCCGGGCCGCTCGACCTTGACGACGTCCGCGCCCAGGTCCGCCAGCAGTTGCCCGGCCCACGGCCCGGCCAGCACGCGCGACAGGTCGAGCACCTTCAGGCCGGCGAGTGCGCCCTTGCCGATTGGGTCCGCCATGGCCGTCAGAACGCCGCGATGCCCGTCATCGCGCGGCCGAGGATCAGCGCGTGGATGTCGTGCGTGCCTTCGTAGGTGTTGACCACTTCCAGGTTGACGAGGTGGCGGGCCACGCCGAATTCGTCGCTGATGCCGTTCCCGCCCATCATGTCGCGCGCCACGCGGGCGATGTCCAGCGCCTTGCCGCAGGAGTTGCGCTTCATGATCGACGTGATCTCGACGGCGGCGCTGCCCTCGTCCTTCATGCGGCCCAGCCGCAGGCAGCCCTGCAGGCCCAGCGTGATCTCGGTCTGCATGTCGGCCAGCTTTTTCTGCACCAGCTGGTTCGCCGCCAGCGGCTTGCCGAACTGCTTGCGGTCCAGTACATACTGGCGCGCGCGGTGCCAGCAATCCTCGGCCGCGCCCAGCGCACCCCAGGCGATGCCGTAGCGGGCGCTGTTCAGGCAGGTGAACGGCCCCTTCAGGCCGCGCACGTCCGGGAAGGCGTTTTCCTCGGGGCAGAACACCTCATCCATCACGATCTCGCCGGTGATCGACGCGCGCAGGCCCACCTTGCCGTGGATCGCCGGCGCCGACAGGCCCTGCCAGCCCTTCTCCAGCACGAAGCCGCGGATCGCGCCTTCGTCGTCCTTGGCCCACACCACGAACACGTCGGCGATCGGGCTGTTGGTGATCCACATCTTGCTGCCGCTGAGCCGGTAACCGCCATCGACCTTTTTCGCCCGGGTGATCATGCTGCCCGGGTCGGAGCCGTGGTTAGGCTCCGTCAGGCCGAAGCAGCCGATCCATTCGCCGCTGGCCAGTTTCGGCAGGTATTTCTGTTTCGTCTCCTCGTTGCCGAATTCGAAGATCGGCACCATCACCAGCGACGACTGCACGCTCATCATCGAGCGGTAGCCGGAATCGACGCGCTCGACTTCGCGGGCCACCACCCCATAGCTGACGTAGTTCAGGCCGGCGCCGCCGTATTCCTCGGGGATCGTCACGCCCAGCAGCCCCAGCTCGCCCATCTCGCGGAAGATCTCGCTGTCGGTTTTTTCGTTGCGGAAGGCTTCCAGCACGCGCGGCGCCAGGCGGTCCTGGCAATAGGCGGCGGCGGAAGCACGCACCATGCGTTCCTCGTCGGTCAGTTGCTGGTCGAGCAGCAGTGGGTCATCCCAATGGAAGGCGGGTTTGTGCTTTGAAGTCATTTCGAACTCGCGAGAAAGGTCAATATGGCCGCAATGTACAATGCGGCCAATTGTGCGGCAAACGTTTTATATGCACTGAACTGTGCGCATAACGCACTTGGAGAATAGCGATGCGCCGAAAAATCCCGTCCACCCTGGCCCTGTCCGCGTTCGAGGCGGCGGCCCGCCACCAGAGCTTCACCAAGGCCGCCGACGAGCTGGCCGTGACGCAGAGCGCCATCTGCCGGCAGATCGGCGCGCTCGAGGAATTCCTCGGCGTGGCCCTGTTCCGCCGCGGCCGGCGCGGCGTGGCGCTCACCGAAGCAGGCCAGGCCTACAGCCGCAAGGTGACGGCCCGGCTCGACGATGTCGAGCGCGACACGCTGGAACTGATGGCCGGTGGCGGCAGCGGGGGCACGCTGGAGCTGGGCGTGGTACCCACGTTCGCGACGAAATGGCTGCTGCCCCGCCTGCCGGGCTTCCTGGCGCTGCATCCCGGCATTACCGTCAACCTCGCGTCGCGCACGCGCCCTTTCCTGTTCGACGAAACGCCGCTGGACGCGGCGATCCACGCCGGTAACGCACTCTGGCCCGGCACCGAGGGCATCGTCCTGATGCATGAAGACCTGGTGGCCGTCTGCAGCCCGGCGCTGCGCGCGGTGGCGGGCGCAGCGCCGGACTGGGCACGCCAGCCGCTACTGCAGATCAGCACGCGTCCCTACAACTGGCGCGACTGGTTCCGCTCGCAGGATCTCGCCGTGGACAAGGACATGGCCGGCCCGCGCTTCGAACTGTTCTCGATGGTCGCGGAAGCGGCGATACAGGGCATGGGCATCGGCCTGGTTCCGCAAATGCTGATTGAAGAGGAACTGGCGCGCGGCACGCTGGTGCTCGTCACGCCGCATGTGCATCGCAGCGACCGGTCATACCGCCTGCTGTACCCGGAGCGCAAGGCGGAACTTGCGCCGCTCGCGGCACTCAGGCAATGGCTGAAGGCCGAGGCCGCACGATACCGGGATGTGCGGGGTTCGGCGCACGCAGGCGCCTAGCAAGTTGCAATAAATATATTTTTGTTGACGGCCACATCGCACGATGCAAATAATGCAATTTTCAACCACAGGAAAATTGCCATGCGCGCATCCGGTCTGTTCGGAGTATCCCTCGTGTCTCTTGCCGCCGTCGTCGCCGCTCCGGCGCACGCCGCCATCGTCACGTACGAGTTCACCGCCACCTTGTCAAGCATCGCGGAAATACCTGGCGGTACGGGCGAGGTCAGTTTTCTCGATTCGAGCAGCATGGCGGGCCCAGCTATCAGCCTGGGCAATACGTGGACAGGATCCTTTTCCTACGACACCGATCTCGTGCTGAGCGCCTGGCAACCATCCCAGCCGGCACAGGGCAGTTACCAGATGTACGAAGGTTTCATGGCATCCACGATCACGGACGCGCACACCGGACTTGCGTTCGGCTCCAGTGCCGATCTGACGTGGCTGAGCGCGATGTCGGTACTGGACTCGCCAGCCGAGGCCGGATCCGACTATGTTTCATTCGATACGTACGCATACGATGGCGGCGGTAATTTTACCGTGGGCAGTTTCTGGTTCCACGACCTGTACGGCAATGCACTGCCGGGCAGCACGCCTCCGGCGTCGCTGGAACTCGCCGACTTCCAGTTTGCGACGGTCACCTTCAGCTTCCTCAGCCCCGGGAATGGAGACTTCATGCGTGCCGAGGCGGACATCACGTCGCTGACACTGGTGACCGCGCCGGTTCCCGAACCCGCCACCTATGCGATGCTCGGCCTCGGCCTGGCCGCGCTGGCGATGACGAGGAAGCTGCGCCGCGCCTGATACGGCAACGCCACGGCGCCCGCGCATGGCGCCTCACGGCCTGTCCATCTCCCCGAAACGCTCCACCAGGAAATCCACGAAGGTCCGGATCCGCGCCGACAGTTGATGCCGGTGCGGATACACCGCATAGATATCCGCATCCGGCGTGCGGTACCCCGGCAGCACCTGCACCAGCCGGCCGCTTTGCAGGTAGCGCTCGATATCCCAGCCCGCGCGCATCAGGATACCGTGCCCGTCCAGCGCCCAGTTCACCGCGATCTCGCCATCGTTCGTCGTCAGGTTGCCGCGCACCTTGACGGCCACCGCATCCCGTTCGCCCTCTTTTCCCGTATGCAGCCGCCACACGCCATATGCCTCGTCGCCCTGCCGGATCGCGATGCAGTTGTGGCGCGCCAGGTCGGCCGGTGTCTTCGGTTCGCCGGCCCGCGCCAGGTATTTCGGCGCGGCGCACAACAGCCGGCGGTTGGCCGCCAGGCGCCGCGCGATCACGCGCGCATCGCCCGGCGCACCGAAACGGATGCACACGTCGAACTGGTCGTCGGCCAGCGGCGGCGGATCGACCGACAATTGCAGCTGCACGTCCACTTCCGGGTAGCGCAGCACGTACTGCGAAATCGCCGGGGCGATGTGCAGCCGGCCAAATCCCAGCGTCGCATTCACCCGCAACTGCCCTTTCGGCGTGCCTTTCGACTTCGTCAGCATCTGTTCCAGGTCCGCCAGCTCCTGCAGGATGCGCTGCGCATGCTCGAACAGCACTTCTCCCTCGGCAGTCAGGCTCATGCGCCGCGTCGTGCGGTTCACCAGCGGCACGCCGATGCGCCCCTCCAGCAGCGCCAGGCGCTTGCTGACGGCCGACGTGGTGATGCCCAGCTCGCGCGCCGCGCCGCCCAGGCTGCCGATGGTGGCCAGCGTGACGACGAAGGCCAGTTCCGCAGGTTGCAGGTTTGCGTTCATTGTTGATACCCAGGTTAACAACGGATTGAGTTTAGCGGCCATTTGCACGCCGGTCCACCCGCTACAGTCATCCCACTTTCATTCAACCAGGGAGACACCATGAAGACCTACCAGATCGCGACCATTCCAGGCGACGGCATCGGCAAGGAAGTAGTACCGGCCGGCCGCGACGTCCTCGCGGCGCTGGCCGCCGGCAGCACCACGTTCACGTTCGAGTTCGAGGATTTCGACTGGGGCGGCGACTATTACCGCGAACATGGCGTGATGATGCCGGCCGATGGCCTGGACGCGCTGCGGGGCAAGGATGCCATCCTGTTCGGTTCCGCCGGCGATCCGGACATTCCCGACCACGTCACGCTGTGGGGCCTGCGCCTGAAGATCTGCCAGGGCTTCGACCAGTATGCCAACGTGCGGCCGACGCGCATCCTGCCCGGCATCGACGCACCGCTCAAGCGCTGCGCCCCCGAAGACCTGAACTGGGTGATCGTGCGGGAAAATTCGGAAGGCGAATACTCGGGCGTGGGCGGCCGCGTGCACCAGGGCCACCCGATCGAGGCGGCAACCGACGTGTCGATGATGACCCGCGTGGGCGTCGAACGCATCCTGCGCTTCGCCTTCAAGCTGGCGCAGTCGCGCCCCCGCAAGCTGCTCACGGTGATCACCAAGAGCAACGCGCAGCGCCACGCGATGGTGATGTGGGACGAGATCGCGCTGCAGGTATCGCAGGAATTCCCGGACGTGAAATGGGACAAGGAACTGGTCGACGCCGCGACCGCGCGCATGGTCAACCGCCCCGCCACGCTGGACACCGTCGTGGCCACCAACCTGCACGCCGACATCCTGTCCGACCTGGCCGCCGCGCTGGCCGGCAGCCTGGGCATCGCCCCCACCGGCAACATCGATCCGGAGCGCCGCTACCCGTCGATGTTCGAACCGATCCACGGTTCCGCGTTCGACATCATGGGCAAGGGCCTGGCGAACCCGGTCGGCACGTTCTGGTCGGTCGTCATGCTGCTCGAACACCTGGGCGAGCATGAAGCGGCGGCCCGCGTGATGGCGGCGATCGAGCACGTCACCGCGAACCGGGCGCTGCACACGGGCGACCTGGGCGGCAAGGCCACCACCGCCGACGTGACGCGCGCCGTGTGCGACTTCCTGGCGCGGGGAGAGGACCGCAAGGCGGCCTGATCGTCCGGCATCGCGTTCCCCCCGTTCCGACCAGCCGCCAAGAGCCAGGCGGGACGGGTGCAGCAGTACCCTCAACGGGCCCCTCACCGGGACCATATGGAGACAACCATGTCAAAACGATTCTTTGGAAAGCTGTATGTGCAGGTGCTGATCGGCGTGCTCGCCGGCGGCATCCTCGGCGTCCTTTACCCGCATTTCGCGGCCGACCTGAAACCGCTGGGCGATGCTTTCATCCGCCTGATCAAGATGGTGTTCGCGCCGGTCATCTTCGCGATGGTGGTGCTGGGCATCGCGAAGATGGACAGCATGAAGGAGCTGGGCCGCGTCGGCTCGCGCGCGCTGATCTACTTCGAGGTGATGTCGACATTCGCGCTGGGCCTGGGCCTGGTGGTCGTCAACCTGGCCAGGCCCGGCGTGGGCATGAACGTCGACGTTGCCACGCTCGACACCGCCGGCATCAGGAACTACACCGCCGCCGCCGGCCACTCCGGCGGCTTCGTCGATTTCCTGCTGCACATGATCCCCACCAGCGTGGTCGAGGCGCTGGCAAAGAACGACATCCTGCAGATCCTCGTGTTCGCCACGATGTTCGGCATCGCGCTGTCGCACATGGGGCGCCGTGCCAAGCCGGTGGTCGATTTCCTGGAAGCGTTCAGCAACAGCATGTTCATCGTGGTCGGCATGATCATGCGCGTGGCGCCGCTGGCCGCCTTCGGCGCGATCGGCTTCACGGTCGGCAAGTACGGCCTGGGTTCGCTGGTGTCGCTGGGCTACCTGATGGCCTGCATGTATCTCACCTGCTTCGTGTTCGTGGTGGCGGTGCTGGGCATGGTCGCGCGCATTGCCGGCTTCAGCCTGTGGAAATTCCTGCGCTATATCAAGGACGAGATCTTCACCGTGCTGGGCACCAGTTCGTCCGAATCGGTGGTGCCGCAGCTGATGCGCAAGCTGGAGCACGTGGGCGTGTCGAAGCCGGTCGTCGGCCTGGTGATTCCGTCCGGCGTCACGTTCAACCCGGACGGCCAGTGCATCTACTACACGATGGCGGCGATCTTCATCGCCCAGGCCACGAATACCCCGTTGACACTCACCGACCAGCTGGTGGTGCTGGCCGTGCTGATGGTGACGTCGAAGGGCTCGGCCGGCGTAACCGGTTCCGGCTTCATCACGCTGGCCGCCACGCTGGCCTCGATGGGCAAGATCCCGGTCGAGGGCATGGTGCTGCTGCTGGGCGTCGACCGCTTCATGTCCGAGGCGCGCGCCATCACCAACACGATCGGCAACGCGGTGGGCACGATGGCGATCGCCCAGTGGGTCGGCGCGCTGGACCGCAAGCAGATGCACCGCGTGCTGGACGGCCAGTCGTCGGCCGAAGAGCTGCAGGCACTGTACTCCCCGGAGGACGGGGATGATGGCAAGACCGCGCCGGAGCTGGCGCAGGTGATCCAGGTCGGCAAGGTCTCCGCATGACATATAGTATCGGCCTATCGGGCAAGCATGGAGGTACAACGATGAACGACACCGAGGCACACGCGCTGCTGCGGCGCATGCTCGACGCGGCGATCGCCGCGTCGCAGCCGGCCCTGTGCATCCCCGGCCTGCTGCCGCGGCCGGAAGAAGTGGCCAACGGACGCCTGATCGTGATCGGCGCCGGCAAGGCGTCGGCCGAGATGGCGCGCGCCGTCGAGCGCAACTGGAGCGGGCCGCTGGCGGGCCTGGTCGTCACCCGCTACGGCTACGCGGTGCCGTGCGAGCGCATCGAGATCGTCGAGGCGGCGCACCCGGTGCCCGACGCCGCCGGCCACGCCGCCGCGCAGCGCATGCTGGAACTGGTGCAGGGCCTGTCCGAGGACGACACGGTACTGTGCCTGGTCTCGGGCGGCGGTTCCTCGCTGCTGCCGCTGCCTTTGGCCGGCATCACGCTGGAAGACAAGCAGCGCGTCAACGCCGCGCTGCTGACATCCGGTGCGACGATCGGCGAGATGAACTGCGTGCGGCGCCACCTTTCGGCCATCAAGGGCGGGCGGCTGGGCGCGGCCTGCCATCCGGCGAAAGTCGTGACGCTGCTGATCTCCGACGTGCCCGGCGACGATCCGCGCGACATCGCGTCCGGCCCCACGGTGGCCGACCCAAGCACCCGCGACGATGCGCTGGCCATCGTGCGCCGCTACGGCATCGACTTGCCGCAGCGCGTGCTCGACGTATTGCGCAGTGGCAGCGGCGAATCCGTCAAACCCGGCGACCCGCGGCTGGCCTGTTCGGAAGTGCGGATGATCGCCACGCCGCAGATGGCGCTGGAAGCGGCGGCCCGCGTGGCGCTCGACGCCGGCATCGCACCATACATCCTCGGCGACAGCCTGGAGGGCGAAGCGCGTGACGTCGGCAAGGTACTGGCCGGGATCGCGCTGCAGGCGGCGCGGCGCGGCCAGCCGTTCGCGGCGCCATGCGTGCTGCTGTCCGGCGGCGAGACCACGGTCACGGTGCGCGGCAATGGCCGCGGCGGGCGCAATGTCGAGTTCCTGCTGTCCTGCGCGCTGGCACTGGGCGGCGAGCCCGGCGTCTACGGGCTGGCGGCCGATACCGACGGCGTCGACGGGCAGGAGGAAATCGCCGGGGCGATCATCACGCCGGACACGCTGGAGCGCGCCTGGGCCGCCGGCTTGCGTCCGCACGACAGCCTGGACGACAATGACGGCCACGGCTTCTTCGGGGCGCTGGGCGACAGCGTCGTCACCGGCCCCACGCTGACCAACGTCAACGATTTTCGCGCGCTGCTCGTGTTACCGCGGCGCGCCACCTGATACGGGAATCCCATGCACCGCAAACGCAATGCAAAAATCGTCGCCACCCTCGGCCCCGCCAGTTCCGATCCGGACACCATCCGCGCGCTGTTCGACGCCGGCGCGGACGTGTTCCGCCTGAACTTCAGCCACGGCAGCCATGCCGACCACCGCCAGCGCCTCGAGACGATCCGCGCCATCGAAGCGGAAACCGGCCGCCCGGTCGGCGTGCTGCTCGACCTGCAGGGTCCCAAGCTGCGGCTCGGCACGTTTACGGATGGCGCGGCCACGCTGGCCGCCGGCGACGCCTTCCGCCTCGACCTGGACCGCGAGGTGCCCGGCGACCGGCATCGCGCGCCGCTGCCCCACCCCGAAATCTTCGCGGCGCTGGTGCCGGGCACCGACCTGCTGGTCGACGATGGCCGGATCCGGCTGCATGTCGAAGCCTGCGGGCCGGCGTTCGCCGCCACGCGCGTCGTCACCGGCGGGCGCATCTCCGACCGCAAGGGCGTCAACGTGCCAGGCGTGGTGCTGCCGCTGTCGGCGCTGACGGAAAAGGACCGGCAGGACCTGGAATTCGGCCTGAAGCTGGGCATCGACTGGGTGGCGCTGTCGTTCGTCCAGCGGCCCGAGGACATCGCCGAGATCAGGGAGCTCGTCGCGGGCCGCGCCGCCATCATGGCCAAGCTGGAAAAGCCGGCGGCGATCCACAGCCTCGATGCCATCGTGGCCGAGGCCGACGCGATCATGGTCGCGCGCGGCGACCTGGGCGTGGAAATGCCGCCGGAACAGGTGCCGGCGATCCAGAAGCGCATCGTGCGCGCCTGCAGGAAGGTCGGCAAGCCGGTGATCGTGGCCACGCAGATGCTCGAATCGATGGTGGCGGCGCCGGTGCCGACGCGCGCCGAGGCATCCGACGTCGCCACGGCGATCTACGACGGGGCGGACGCGGTGATGCTGTCGGCCGAATCGGCGTCCGGCCAGTACCCGCGCGACGCGGTGCGCATCATGAATTCGATCATCGCGCAGACCGAGGCCGATCCCTACTACCGCGAGGAACTGGCGATCGCCGGCGGCGCTGCGGCCACGCTGGCGTCGGACGGCATCGGCGTTGCCGTGCGCAGCGTGACCGAGGCGCTGCATGTGGCGGCCGTCGTCGCCTATACCTGCTCCGGCTACTCCGCGCTGCGCATGGCACGCGAACGGCCGCGTGCGCCGATCGTCGGCATGACGCCATCGGTCGAGACGGCGCGGCGCCTGGCACTGGCCTGGGGTGTGCACCCCGTGCTGTGCCCGGCGGTGGCGGACGTGGCCGAGATGAGCGACCAGGCCTGCGCGATGGCGCTGAGCGAGGACATCGCCCGGCCGGGCGACACCATCGTCATCTCGGCGGGCATGCCGTTCGGAACGCCGGGGACCACGAACCTGCTGCGCATCGCGCAGGTGGGTTGAGCAGCCGCGCGCGCAAACCGGTCCGGCTCGCCAAGCCCCGCTCATCCACCGGGCGCCAGCGGGCCCGGATACGCTTCGCCGATATGGATGGTTCCTGCCGCGCGCGCCGCGGCCAGCTCCGCCTGGACCTGTGCCCGTGTGAGCTGGTTCGCTGCCGGTGCGGCCGGGAGCAAGTGGACCGGCCCGGGATAGGCCTCGCCCTCGTACAGCGCTCCGGCGGCGCGGGCGGCTGCCAGCTGGGCACGTACCTCGGCCCGCGTCAGCGTCGACGGAGTGTCGAATACCAGCGCCTGGTAACCCTCGCCGCCGCTGCCCAGCGTGCCGGCGGCCCGCGCCGCCAGCACTTCGGCGCGTACCTGTTCGCGTGTCAGGGATTGCGACGGCGACTGCGCGTTGGCGACGCCGGCGGTGGCCAGCAGGATGGCGAAGATCGTGGTGGTGGTGGTTTTCATGTCGTGCTCCGTTCAAGTGGGTGTAGGAGCATTACAACCGGCGCACGTGTATGGCTTATGTCACGGCACCGGTCCGGTGTCAGCGCGGGTATCGCGGATGGGCGCGGGTACATCGGGATACAAAAGAGCGCCGTGACGTTCTTCCGCACCGATGCGGCATCCAAAAAAAATGCCGGCTCTGGGCCGGCTTAAGTCCAATTCTCTGGGAGAGTTGGAGGAGACAGATGCATCATCTCATCCACTCCCATATTGCGCTACTTTATTTCCCGCATACCGCCCATCAGCTTCATGAATGACGCCTCCCGCGTTTCCACGCCAGGTCATTGCCGGCACCGGCCGTACACACGGCAGGGAGCAGCTCAGCGCGCGAGGAAGGTCGGCAGCACATCCTGCAGGAACAGTTGCAGCACTGGATTGTCGTTGTTGCGCCGGTAGGTGCACACCATCTCGACCGGTTCGGTGGCCACTTCGCGCAGCACGATGCCCTCGAAATGCAGCCGCGAGGCGCCGGCGGCGATCAGCGCCGCGCCCATGCCGGCGCGCACCAGCGCCAGCATCGTGTGGACCTGCCCGATGTGTTCGACGATGTCCGGCACCACGCCGTCGCGGGAAAACCGTTCGGTCAGCATCTGGTGGAACGGCCGCGCCTCGTACGGCGAATACATGATGAACGGCTTGCCGTGCAGGCTGGCCAGCGTGGGTTCCAGCGGCCATGCCCCGGCTTCGCTCTCGGGAATGGCCAGCATCAGCGGCTCGGTAGCCAGCAGCGTGCTGGCCAGCTCGGCGTTGATCGGGTGCGGCCGCATCAGGCCCAGGTCCAGTTGCCCCGCGTTGAGCATCTCCACCTGCGTGGTGCTGACCAGCTCCTTCAGGGTCAGCGATATGCCCGGGGCGCGGTCGCGCAGGCGACGCACCACCTCGGGCAGCAGGTTGTAGCCGGATGCCGACGTGAAGCCGACCGCCAGGGTGCCCTGGTCGCCACGGGCCGCGCGGCGCGCCGTGAACGCCGCCTCCTCGGCCATGCGCAGGATCCGTGCCGCCTCGGGAAAGAACGCCCTGCCGGCTGCCGTGAGCCGCACGGTGCGGCTGTTCCGCTCCAGCAGCTGGGCGCCGACATGGTGTTCGAGCAGCCGGATCTGGCGGCTCAGCGGTGGCTGGGTCATGTTCAGGCGCTCGGCCGCGCGGCTGAAGTGCAATTCCTCCGCCACTGCCACGAAGCAGCGGAGCTGGCTGATCTCGAACATCGGTGTGCTTCCCGCAACGAATGAGCCGCCATTCTAAGGGACAGGTCGCGAAACGCGCCGCGGCAGACATTTCATCCACAGCGCGGCACCCTGCGCGGCAGCCGGCGGCCTTGCAGGCTTGTCTATAATGGCCAGCCCATCTCCCTCAGCGCCGACCATGATTTCCCTGCCACCGTCGTTCTGGCCCCTGGCCGCCACCTGGATGCTCGCCGTACTGTCACTGTGGATGCCGCCGCAGTTCCGGGTGAGCGCCTGGATACCCGGGCTGGCGATCGCCGTCGGCACGGCCGTCGCCCTCGGCGCGATGCAGGCGCCCGGAGTGCTGGCCCTGCTCCTGCTTGCGTCGCTGTGCGTCGGCTGGCAACGCGCAAGCCACCGGCTGGCGAGAGGATTGCTGCTGGCGGCGATCGCCCTGCTGTCGCTGGCGCTCGCGCTGCACCAGGTGCCCGGCTTCGCGAACCCGCTGCTGGTGGACCAGCTGCAGGTCAGCGCGGACACGGCGGCCGTGTCGCTGTACCTGAACCTCGACAAGACGGCGGTCGGCATCGTGCTGTGCGCCACGTTTGCCGCCCCCGCGCGCGGCCGCGCCGCACGGAGCGCCGTCCTGGCGGCCTGGCCGGTCATTGTTGCGACGCCGCTGATCGTGCTGCTGGCAGGCTATGGCGCCGGCGTCATCGCCATCGATCCGAAATGGTTCGCCAGCTGGTTCCATTACGCGCCGCTGTTCCTGCTGACGAACCTGATGACGACCTGCCTGGCCGAGGAAGCATTCTTCCGCGCACTGGTACAGGGACGGCTAGCCGATGCGCTGTCGCAGCGGCCGGATGGCGCGCGGATCGCCGTGGCGGTGGCGGCGCTGCTGTTCGGCGCGGCCCACGCCCATGGCGGCCCGGCGCTGATCGTGCTTGCCACGTTCGCCGGCTTCGGCTACGGGCTGGCTTACCAGCGCAGCGGCCGCATCGAGGCAGCCATCCTGACGCATTTCGCGCTCAACGCCACGCACTTCCTGATGTTTACCTACCCGGCATTGCGCTGACGCCGGCCCGCAAGTTTCCTGAAAAACAGGGTCCGTCCCCATTTTTGGCGAGTTTCCTGAAAAACAGGGTCCGTCCCTATTTTTGTGCATGTAAATTCGGGGCAAAAAAAAGCCGGCGCTGGGCCGGCTGAAGTCCAATTCTCTGGGAGAGTTGGAGGAGACGGATGCATCTTCGCACCGGCGCCGGCATTCCGCCACTTTATTTCCCACATGACACACATGAGTTTGGTGAATAACTGGTTCGATCTCATCGGTAGCGCAACCAGAAATATTCCAACGACAACGCAAGATGGGCTACCATACGGCGATGGTTGCGCTATTCATTTGCACTATTGCGAGTGTTAAAGCTCACGCGAAGCCCGCGCGACCGATGACATAACGATAAAGCGAGACATCATGACCATTACTCAAGACACCGCTACCGACCGGCTGCGGGTATCGGAGAAGGTCGGCTACTGCCTGGGCGACCTGGCGGCCAACCTGATCTTCCAGACCCTGCTGACCTTCATCGCCTTCTTCTACACGGACGTGTTCAAGGTGTCCGCCAACGCCGCGGCCACGATCATCTTCGCCGGCGGCATCGTCGGTGCCTGCTTCAATCCACTGATGGGCCTGATCGCCGACCGCACCGTCACGCGCTGGGGCAAGTTCCGCCCGTGGATCCTGTGGACGTCGGTGCCGTTCGGCCTGATCGCGATCCTGGCGTTCAGCACGCCGGACCTGGGCCCCGACGGCAAGATCATCTACGCCTCGCTCACCTACGTGCTGCTGATGCTGGTGTACTCGGCCAATAACCTGCCCTACTCGGCGCTGTCCGGCGTGCTGACCGGCAGCATGAGCGAGCGCAACAGCCTGTCCGCCTACCGCTTCGTGGCCGTGATGGTCGCGCAGTTCATCATCCAGGTGCTGCTGCTGCCGCTGGTGCTGATCCTGGGCGACGGCGACAAGGTGGCCGGCTTCCGCAACACGATGATCATCTTTGCCGTTGCCGGCACGATCTGCTTCCTGATCACGTTCTTCACCACCCGCGAGCGCATCGTGCCCACCGCGGCGCAGCGTTCCAGCATCGGCCAGGACATCACCGACCTGCTGCGCAACCGCCCGTGGATGGTGATGCTGGCGGTGACGATCCTCGTGTTCGTCACGCTGGCACTGAAGGGCGGCATGTACATCTATTACTTCCGCAGCTACCTGTCGGGCGAGCACCTGGCCACGTTCCTGCAGGACGTGGGCTTCAACGGCTTCATCGCCGGCCTGAACGCCGTGCTGGCGAGCCTGGGCCTGACCGCGTTCCAGTGGCCGGAAGACGCTCCCACCTCGGCCTTCAGCGTGTTCAATGCAATCGGCATCGTGATGATGATCATCGGCATCGGCTTCTCGCGCCCGCTGGCCGACCGTTTCGGCAAGCGCGAAGTGTTCGGTATCGCGCTGTTCATCTCCACGCTGTTCATGCTGGCGTTCTACTTCTACGCGCCCACCTCGATCGGCCTGGTGTTCCTGTCGCAACTGCTGCACGGCTTCTTCTACGGCATCACCATCCCGCTGCTGTGGGCAATGATCGCCGACGTGGCCGACTACTCGGAATGGAAGAACAACCGCCGCGCCACCGCGCTGCTGTTCTCGGCGATGATCTTCGGCCTGAAGGCGGGCCTGTCGGTCGGCGGCGCGATGGTCGCCGCGCTGCTGTCGACTGTCGGCTACGACGCCACGCTGGCCACCCAGGCACCGGCGGTGGCGGACGGCATCCGCCTCTCCATCAGCGTGTACGCCGCGATTCCGTTCCTGCTGGCCGTCGGCTGCCTGGCTTTCTACGAGATCAGGAAATCGACCGAACGCACGATCGAACAGGAACTGGGGCTGCGCCGCGCCGCGCAACAGTAATTGGCACGATTCGGCGCAATCCGGCCCAATCCGGCCCAATCCGGCATGTAACGAATCACACCATCATCAACCAGAGCAACGACATGGCAAATAACGAAGACGACAAGCGCAAGGATACGCTGGCACGCGTGGAACAGCTGAAGACGAGCGCGATCTCGCAACCGCTCGTCACCCACCTCTACACGGCCGATCCATCGGCCCACGTGTTCGACGGCCGCATCTACATTTATCCGTCGCACGATATCGAAGCCGGCATCCCGTTCAACGACAACGGCGACCACTTCGCGATGGAGGATTACCACGTCTTCTCGATGGACCGCCCGGACGGCGAAGTCACGGATCACGGCGTGGCGCTGCACGTGAAGGATGTGCCGTGGGCGGCGCGCCAGATGTGGGCGCCCGACGCGGCGCGCAAGGACGGCAAGTACTACCTGTACTTCCCCGCCAAGCGCGCCGACGGCATCTTCCAGATCGGCGTGGCGGTGTCTGACAGTCCGGCCGGGCCGTTCGCGGCGGAAGCGGCACCGATCGAAGGCAGCTACTCGATCGATCCGGCCGTGTTCGAGGACGGCGGCGAACACTATATTTACTTTGGCGGCATCTGGGGTGGCCAGCTGCAGAAATACCGCGACAACGCCTACGCCGACGGCAATGAAGAACCGGCCGACGACGAACCGGCGCTGCCGGCCCGCGTGGCCCGCCTGTCGGCCGACATGAAGCAGTTCGCCGAGGCGCCGCGGCCCGTCGTCATCGTCGACGAAGACGGCAAGGAACTGCTGGCGGGCGACCATGAGCGCCGCTACTTCGAAGGTCCATGGATGCACAAGTACCAGGGCAAGTACTATTTCTCGTACTCGACCGGGGACACGCATTTCCTGTGCTACGCCACGGCCGACAATCCCTACGGCCCGTTCACCTACCAGGGCAGGATCCTGACGCCGGTGATCGGCTGGACCACGCACCATTCGATCGTCGAGGTGGAAGGCCGCTGGTTCCTGTACTACCACGACAGCAGCCTGTCCGGCGGCGTCACGCACCTGCGCTCGGTGAAGGTCACGGAACTGTTCTACGACGAGACGGGCCGCATCGTCACGCTGTATCCGTACGGCGAGGATCACCAGGACGTCGATATCGCCTGACGATATCGCTTTGCAGGATTGAAAAAGCCCGGCTGCGTGCCGGGCTTTTCATTCCTGGGTGCCTCAGGTCGCCGCTTTTTTCCTCCGCGCCGCGGCCGCCACGATACCCAGGCCGGCGAACAGCATCGCCACGCTCGCCGGTTCCGGTACCGCACTCACGCCCGTAACGTTGGTGTACATGCCGTCGAAGCTGTATGTCACGGACATGCTGTCGATCGTCGTCGCGCCCATCAGCCGGGAGAAGGCCGCGTTGCCGGCATAATCGCCCAGGAAGCGCAGCGTGTAGCCGGCGCCGGAATGCGTCAGCGCCAGCGTTTCGCCGGCCGCGATCGTGCCCAGGCCATTGAACGTCAGCACGGCGTCGCCCAGCACGATGGCCGAGCTGTCGGCCAGGGCCAGGCTGGCGAACGACTGGGAAGCGGCGCCGGACAGGTCCAGCGTGCCGCCGCCCAGCACCAGTGCGCTGCCGGCGGAAACGATCTCCGCGCCTTGCAGTGCCAGCGTGCCGCTGCGCACCTCGACGCTGGCAAAGTTGACGATTTCCCCCGCATAGGCAAAGGCGTTGCCGGCGCCGGCATCGATCACCAGTGCATTGGTGCCGGCGCCGCCATCCACCCGGCCCAGCACGGCCGCATTGCCGCCGCTGATCACCAGCGTGTCGTTGCCGCCGCCGAAAGCAATCGCCTGGCCGCTGCTGCTGCCGTCGATGGTACCGGCGTTGCTGATGTACGCATTGTCGGCATTGGTGCGGATCGCCGCGCTCGCCGTACCGCCGCCGCGGATCGTGGCGCCGGCGTGGTTGTCGATCGTGACCGCGTAGCCGCTGGCCGCGCCGGTGACGGCGATCGCGGAATCGCTCTGGCCGCGGATCGCGCCGCCGGCATGGTTGACGATCGTCGCGTTGCCGTACAGGCCTTCGCGGGTGCCGGCCAGCGGGCCGCTCTCGATGTCGTTGCCGGCCAGCGTGATGCCGCGCCCCACCGCGCCCGCGTTGCCGGGTGCGACCAGCCCTTCGATCGTGCCGCTGTTGGCGATCGTGCCGCCGCCGGCCGAGATGCCTTCGCTGTACGCCAGGCCGCCCGCCTCCACCGCGTTCAGCGAGCGGATGATGCCGCTGTTGGTGATGTGGACCAGGCCGTCGACGTCGACGCCGTCGCCGTCGCCCGTCACGCCGTTGCCGGAGATCAGGCCGCCGTTGATGACCGTCACCAGCTGCCGCCCATTGAAGCCGTCGACATTGATGCCCGAGCCGTCGTTGCCGCGCACGATGCCGCCGGCCAGGTTGGTGAGATCGAGCGTCGACGCGGTGGCAGCGTTCTTTTGTTCGAACGTGATGCCATGGCGGCCGGCATCGACCAGGCCGGTGGCGGCGTTTGTCACGCGGATGCCGGAATTTTCCTGGCCGTCGATGCCGTCGCTGCTGCTGCCGCTCGCCGTCACCGAGCGGATGATGCCGGCGTTGAACACCACGCCGCCTTCGCCCGGGCGGATCGCGTCGGCTTCATTGGCCAGCAGCAGGCCGCCGGCGAAGTTGTTGATCGTGTTCGCGCCCGTGACGGCATTGAAGTCGACCGCCTGCGCGCCGTCCGCCGAGCCATTCAGCGACACCATCGAGCCGTAGTTGTTCAGCGTAACCGTCGCTGCCGCGCTGTTCACCTGCACCACGTCGGCGTCGGCGGTGCGGATCAGCGCCGCCCCATTCGTGGCGCTGCCGTTGTCGATGACGAATCCGCTGACGGCGCCGGTGGCGCGGATCGCGCGGCCGCTGCCGGTCTGCGCGATCGTGCCCTGGTTGTTCAGCGTGGGGCCGGCGCCGCTGACCGCCACCGCCACCGCCGATCCGCCCACCGCCAGCGTGGCGCCGGCGGCCACGGTGCCGCGTTCGCCCTTGCCGAGGGTCTGCGCCGTGCCGCTGCTGGTGGCGATGTTGAACGAGGCGGCACTGGCCAGCGCCGGGCTGGCCAGCGCGACCGCCATCATCAGCGCATTGAACGGCAGGCCGGTACGGCGGCACAGGAACGGGGAATGTGGCAGGGTCATCGAATGGCTCCGGAAGAAAGATAGTTGTCAAAGTTAAACTAACTTTGTGACAACATCGTGACGCCCATCGTCGCCATCAGGCTAGCCAGCCCGGCAATGCTACCACTTGACGGCCCCGTTTCTCCAAGGTAGTTTTGCCCAAATGCATTCGTGCCGCGAAGCAACACTATGCTCCTGAAATCCCAAAAAAGGTCCGGTGCGCGGCGTGTCACTGCCAGGCACTGCTCTATAATTCTCACCAATATTCACGCCTTGCTCATCATCTGACCCGATTCGTCGGCCTACAGCGACCAAATTTGCCTGAATACCTTAGCAACGCCGACTGCAACAAACCAAACGATGACAAAAAGTATCAATGCCGGCCATGGGGACAATGCCGACGACGCCACCCAGTACTATTCGACAAAGGAAGCCGCCGCCATCCTCGGCGTGGCGCATCGTACCGTCCAGCTCTGGGTCGAAAGTGGCGTACTGCAGGCGTGGAAGACGGCGGGCGGCCACCGCCGGATCGTCAAGCAGTCCGTCGAGCGTCTCGTGCTGGAGCGGCGCCAGGCGCGCACCGACAGCGCGGCGGCGCAACGCTACCGCGTGCTTGTCGTGGACGACGAGCCGGCCATGCTGCGACTGTACGAGATGGAGCTGGAAGGCTGGGGCCTGCCGATCGACCTCGTGAAGGCACACGACGGCTTCGAGGCGCTGCTGGAAATCGGCCGTGAACGGCCCCGGGTCCTGATCACCGACCTGCACATGCCCGGCATGGACGGTTTCCGCATGATCGAGAAACTGCGTGCGAATGCGGACTACGCTAACATAAGCGTTATCGTCGTCAGCGGCATCGAGCGTTCGACGATTGCCTCGATGCCGCTGCCGCCCGACATACTGGTGCTGCCCAAGCCGGTGCCGTTCGAGCGCCTGCGAACCGCCGTCGAGGCCGCGCTGCAGGCGGATTGACGGCTGGGCCCCAGTGTCCTGGACACCTGCGAGGCCCCGATGATCGACTTTCCGCTACCGCACAACGAACAGCAGCGCCTGCAGACGCTGCGCTCCCTCGACCTGCTCGACACCGAGCCGGAAGAGCGCTTCGACCGTATCATCCGCATGGCGGCGCGCCTGTTCAACATGCCGATCACCATCTTCAGCCTGATCGACCGCGACCGCCTGTGGTTCAAGTCGCGGCTGGGCTGGGGTCCGCCCGAATATCCACGCGCCGAATCGATCTGCGCGCACACCATCCTGTCCGACGACATGCTGATCGTGCCGAATCCGGCCGACGACACGCGCTTTGCCGGCATTCCCGCCTTGCAGGGGCCGACCCCGATACGGTTCTACGCCGGCGTGCCGGTCAAGGCTCCCGACCGGGCCACGATCGGCACCCTGTGCGTGGCCGACACGCGGCCGCGCCGGCTCGATGCCGCGCAGCGCGCGCTGCTGGCCGACCTGGCGGCAACGATCGAAAGCGAAGTCGCCGCCGGCGCCCTGCGGCGCGCCCTGAAAATCCAGCGCGACAACGAAGTATCGATGACCGGCCTGCTGAACAAGCTGCCCGAAGGCTTCCTGCTGCTCGATGCGGCGGGAACCGTGCTGTCGGCCAATCCCGCGGCCGAACGCCTGTTCGGTGCGGGCCCGGGCGAGCTCGCCCAGCGCGCCGCATCGGATCTGCTTTCCAGCGATATCGGTCCCTTGCTGCGCCAGGTGCGGGAAGGCACGGGCAGCCAGCTGCAGGCGTGCGCACGCTGCCTGAACGGCGCCGCCTTCGCCGCCGAATTCTCCGCCAGCATGGTCCATATGTCCGACAGCGAACGTTACGTGGTGATCGTGCGGGACGTGACGTGGCGCAGGGAAAACGAGCGGCGCGAGCGCGCCACGGATGCCCGCCGCCGCAAATATTTCCTCACCGCCACACACGAGATGCGCACGCCGATGGCCAGCGTGGTCGGCTTTGCCGAACTGTTGCTGAAGCGCGATTTCTCGGCCGACAGCATGCGTGAATTCGTCGGCATCATCCATACGCAATCGACGCGGCTGGTCAAGCTGATCAACGAAATGCTCGACCTGGCCCGCATCGAGACCGGCGGCACCGAAGCACTCGATATCGTGCCATGCGACGGGGCCGCGCTGGTCGAGGAAACCATTGCCGGCATCGACGGCCAGGACGACCGCGGCCCGATCCGCGTGGAGGCGGCCCCCGGCCTGCCTCCGGTCATGGCCGACGCCGCCAAGCTGCAGCAGGCCCTGCTGAACATTATCGGCAACGCGATCAAGTATGCTCCGCCGGGGGCGCCGATCGACATCGACATCGGCACGGCGCCGCTCGATGACCAGGGCGGCGTCGCCTTCCGCGTTCGCGACCAGGGCCCCGGCATCTCGGCGGAACAGCAGCAACACGTGTTCGAGCCGTTCTATCGCGCCGGCGACCGGCGCGACGTGGTCGGCAGCGGCCTTGGCCTGGCCATCGTGAAGGAAATCGTCGAACTGCACGGCGGCAGCGTCCATCTCGCTTCGGCGCCCGGTGCCGGCACCACGGTCACCCTGCTGCTGCCCGCGGCGGCCCAATGAATCCGCTGATCCTGGTTGTCGACGACCAGGAAGAATTGCGCCTGCTGGCGATGCTGACCCTGGCCCCGCTCGGCCGGGTCGACTGCGCGGCCAGCACCGCCGGTGCCCGCGAACTGATCGCGCGCGAACGGCCCGACCTGCTGGTCCTCGACATCGTCCTTGGCGACGCCGATAACGGGCTGGACCTGTGCCGCGCCCTGAAAGCCGATCCGGCATTGCAATCGATCCGCATCGTGCTGCTGTCCGCCTGCGGCCAGCAAAGCGACATCGACGCCGGCCTGGCCAGCGGCGCCGACCGCTATGTGGTCAAGCCCTTCAGCCCGGAAGGGCTGTTTGCCACCGTCGCTGAGTTGCTTCCGCAATAACGACCTGCCCTGCATACCGGCCGCCGCCCGCCGCGGCCGGCTGGCGGCCCATGCGCCGCGCCATCCCGCTCACGTAGCCGATACCTCAGGCACCGTTACTGATTTGCCACAGGGAAAATGTAATGCCTTGTGGAAATCAGTAAAAGTGATACACTCCGTTTCGCGGCTGAATCGATAAAAGTGATACCTGCCGTTCCCACTCCGCCCGGGATCCGGCGGCGGTTTCACCAGCAGAGCTCCATGAAACGCATTGTCCTTGCCTTTTTCCTTTGCCTTGCCCAGTTGCTGGGCGCGCCCGTCTTCGCGGCCGACAGCGACGTCGCCGTGACGATGCAGGCATTCAGGGTCGTCACCACCGCCAAGGGCGCCGAACTGGTGCGCACCGAGTCGGCGCAGCCGGGCGAAACCATCGAATACCAGGTCACTTACCGTAACGGCGGCAAGACGCCGGCGCGCGACGTGATCGCCACCCTGCCCGTTCCCGCCGGCGGCATGGCCTACCTGCCGGACAGTGCGGCGCCCGCCGCGGTGCAGGCCAGCGTGGACGGCAAGCAGTTCGCGCCGGTGCCGCTGCAGCGCACTGTCCTGCGCGATGGCCGTCAGGTCACTGTAGCCGTTCCCGTGTCCGAATACCGCTTCCTGCGCTGGAAGCTGGGCGACCTGGCCGCCAGCCAGTCCGCCACCGTGACATCGCGCATGCGCCTTACGGCCGGCGCCGCGCAACGCAACGCCCAACAATAAATCGTTCTTAACCAGGAAATCGTCATGAAAGCCCCTAGCTTCCAAGCCCGCGCACCGCAACTGGTGCTGGCCACCACCCTGTTCGCCGCCGCGCACGGCGCGCTGGCCGCCACCGCGGCCGGCACCCAGATCACCAACCAGGCGACCGCGACCTACTTCGACTCCGCCAACAAGCAGCAGGCGGCCACGTCGAACACCGTCGTCACCACCGTGCAGCAGGTCGCCAGCCTGACGATGCCGGCCGGTACCGCCAAGAGCGCCGCCGCCAGCGCCCAGGTGGTCTATCCGCACAGCGTGACCAATACCGGCAACGGCGCAGATACGTTCAACCTGACTTCCGCGAACAGCGGCGGCTTCACGATGACCGGCGTGGTGTTCTACGCCGATGCCAACGGCGACGGCGTGGCCGACAATGCCACGCCGATCACCAGCACGGGCAGCCTGGCAGCGGGCGCCACGTTCAGCTTCGTGGCGGTGGGCACGCTGCCGGCCGGCGTTGCCAACGGCACCACCAATGCACTGACCGTCACGGCCACCAGCGCGTTCACCAACACCGTCAAGGCCACCAGCACCGACACGACCACCGTCGCATCGGCCGCGCAGCTGGACATCACCGCCAATACCGCCGGCAGCAGTGCGCCGGGTGCAGGCGCCGGTGCCGAAGCGGCCGCCGTGATCACCAATACCGTGGCGGCTGGCGGCACCACGCGCTTCACGCTGGTGCTGAACAATGCCGGCGGCAGCCCGGACACCTTCAACCTGCAGTCGAGCACGAGCGCCACGTTCGCCAACCAGAACCTGCCGAGCGGCTGGACCGTCGTGTTCAAGGATGGCAGCGGCAACGTGATCACCAGCGCCAGCGTCGCCGCCGGCGGCCAGAAGATCGTCTACGCGGACGTGACCGTGCCGGCCGGCGCCACCCAGGGCACGACCGACCTGTACTTCCGCGTCACCTCGCCCACCAGCAACGTCGGCGACATCATCCACCAGGCCGTGACGGTGGGCGAGGCCCCGGCGCCGCTGACGCTGAGCAAGGCGCAGGCGCTGGACAAGGAATGCGACGGCACGGCCGACACGCCGTACAGCAATGCGCCGATCACCACCGGCGCGGTGCCGGGCGCCTGCATCCGCTACCAGATCACGGCGACCAATTCGGGCGCGGCCAACGTCAACCTGGTGGTCATTCGCGACGACATCCCCGCCAACACGACGTACCATCCGACCGGCCCGGTCGCCACGACGGTCGGCGCGATCACCACGCTGCTGGCCGGCCCGGTCACCAAGCTGGAAGCCGGCGTCGGCACGCTGGCGCCGGGCCAGTCGGCCACGATGTCGTTCGGCGTCAAGATCAACCCGTAACACCGTCCACCTGTAACACCAGCCCACCTGTACACCTGCCTCCGCCGTGCCTCCGGGCATCGCGGGCAGGATTCCTGCATCCAGAATTTTTCCCATCGACCGCCATGCGTACCGCCTTCGCCCGCACCGCCGCCACCGTACTGCTTGCCGCCCTTGCACTGCTCGGCCTGCCGGCGCAGGCGTCGATCACGAACCAGGCCAGCGCGACGTACGCCGACGGCGCCAAGCCCGTGCAATCGAACGCGGTACGCGCCGATCTGGCGGTGTCGATCACGTATTTCACCGGCAGCGACTATGCGCGCACCGCGAAACTGGCCGCAGCCGGCCGCCCGCTGTACGTGCAGGCCGCGGCAAGCGCCTGCAACGCCGATGCCGGCGCCGTCGACACGGTGGCCATCGTGCTGAAGTCGGCCAAGACCGGCGACAATGAACAATACAGCGCCACCGAGACCGCGGCCGACAGCGGCATGTTCCGCATCGACTCCACCGTCACCCCCGCGTATGTCACCGCACAAGCTGCGCCGCGCACCAACGACGGCCAGCTGCACGTGGGCGCCAACGACCAGCTGATCGCCTGGATCAGCGACTGCGGCATGGGCGAAGCCAGCGCGTCGGTCCTGATCGACCCGAGCGGCATCGTCTTCGACAGCCGCAGCAACGCCGCCATCGCCGGCGCCACCGTCACCCTGGTCGACGTGACCGGCGAAGGGAACGGCGGCATGCCTGGCGCGCCGGCGCGCGTGGTCGACATCGACGGCAGCACCGCGATGCCGAGCACGGTGGTGACCGGCGAGGACGGCCGTTACGTGTTTCCGCTGGTGGAAGCGAGCCTGTACCGGCTCGACGTGGCAGCGCCGAAGAACTACACCTTCCCATCGAAAGTCGAAGCGGGCAGCCTGCCGGCCGGCCGCGACATTCACCTGCATGGTTCGTTCGGCGGCAGTTTCATCGTCAGCGCCGCCAGCGGCGCCGTGATGATCGACCTGCCGGTCGACAGTGTCCCGGGCACGCTGTACATTGAAAAAGCCGCCTCGCGCGCCACCGCCGGCATCGCCGATTTCGTCGACTACACGGTGCGCGTCCACAATACCGGCGACGTCGCCCTGCAGGGCGTGGCCGTCGACGACACGCTGCCGGCGGGTTTCCATCTGCAGCCCGGCACGGCACGCCTCGATGGCGCCGCCATGGCCGATCCGGCCGGCGCGAACAGCGCGGCGCTGCGCTTCGCCATCGGCGACCTGCCGGCCAGCGGCACCGCCGTGCTGCGCTACCGTGTCCGGATCGGCGCCGGCGCGCTGCAGGGCGACGGCATCAACCGCGCCCGCGCCACCAGCACGATGCCGGCCCTGGCCAGCAGCGAAGCGGCCGCCAAGGTGAGCATCGAAGCCGGCGTGTTCAGCGACAAGGGCTTTATCGTCGGCAACGTCTTCGCCGACTGCGACGGCAACGGCCTGCGCAACGCCGGCGAACCGGGCGTGCCGGGCGTGCGCCTCTACCTGGAAAACGGCAATTACGCCATCACCGATGCCGACGGCCGCTACAGCTTCGCCGAACTGCCGCCGCGCACCCACGCCGCCAAGCTCGACGCATTCACGCTGCCGGCCGGCGCCACGCTGGCCGTGCTGTCGAACCGCCACGCGGGCGATGCCGGCAGCCGCTTCGTCGACCTGCGCGACGGCGAGCTGGCCAAGGCCGATTTCGCCATCGCCGGCTGCGCCCAGCGCGACGCCATCGCGGCGCGCGCGGCGGCCATGAAGCAGCAGAAACAGGCAGCGCAGCATTCCATCGCCGTCATGCCCGCGCCAGCCGCGGAAAGCGAACTCGCCACGCTCGACAACAAGCTCGATTTCATCGGGCTGGCCGACGGCGCGGTGATGCCGGGCACGCAGGCAACCGTGCGCGTCAAAGGCGGCGCCGGTGTCACGTTCACGCTGCAAGTGAATGGCGAAGCGGTGGCCGAGGACCGGGTCGGCAACCGCAGCACGCTGGCCGAGCGCCGGATGGAGAGCTGGGAGTTCATCGGCGTGCCGCTGCGCGCCGGCAGGAACGTGCTGGACCTCGAGCAGCGCGACCAGTTCGGCAACACGCGCGGCCAGCGCCGCATCACCGTGGTCGCGCCGGGCCCGCTGGCGCGCATCCGCGTCGAACTGCCGAAAACGCAGGTCGCCGCCGATGGCCGCACGCCGGCCACCGTGCGCGTCCACCTCGAAGACGCGCAGGGCGTGCCGGTCGCCGCCCGCACCCCCGTCACGCTGGATGCCTCGCGCGGACAGTGGCAGCAAACCGACCCGGATCCGCGCGAGCCGGGCCTGCAGGCCATGGTCGAAGGCGGCAGCGCCGGTTTCGCGCTGCGCGCTTCCAGCGACGCCGGCGATGCGCGCATCGTCGTACGCAGCGGCACCATCGAAGGCATCGGCAACGTCGCCTTCGTGCCCGACCTGCGCCCGCTGGTGGCCGCCGGCATCGTTGAAGGCACCTTCGGCGTGAGCCGTGCCAGTGGCAACACCACCAGCCCGGCGCGCAGCTTCGATGGCTTCGAGGACGCGCTGCACAGCCTGTCCAGATCGTCCGGCGCGAGCACGCTGCAGGCCGGCGGCCGCGCCGCGGTCTTCATGAAGGGCGACGTCGGCAACGGCACGCTGCTGACGCTGGCCTACGACTCGCAGAAGGAAAAGGAACAGAAGCTGTTCCGCGACCTCGACCCGCTGGCCTACTACACCACCTACGGCGACGACTCGCAGCGCGGCTTCGACGCGCAGTCGACCGGCCGCCTGTACCTGCGCGCCGACCGCGAGAAGTCGTGGCTCATGTACGGCGACTTCACGCCGCCGTCGGTCACCCCGGCACGCAACCTGGGCGCCTACCACCGCAGCCTGAACGGCCTGCGCGGCCATTACGAAGCCGGCGGCCTGGCGGTCGACGCCTTCGCCAGCCACGACAGCACACGCCAGGTCGTCGAGGAATTCGCCGCCAACGGCACCTCCGGGCCATTCCTGACCGGCAGCGGCATCATGGTCATCAACAGCGAGCGCGTCGAAGTAATCGTGCGCAGCCGCAGCCAGCCGGGCGTGATCCTGTCCACCAGCACGCAGGTGCGCCGTGCCGACTACGACATCGAGCCGCTGACCGGCCGCATCCTGATGCGCGCCCCGGTGCCGAGCCTGGACGCGGGCCTGAACCCGGTATCGATCCGCATCAGCTACGAAGTCGACCAGGGCAGCCCGACCTTCTGGGTAGCCGGCGCCGCCGCGCAGTACAGGATCGGCCGGCAGGTGGAAGTGGGCGCCAGCTATGTCGACGACCGCAACCCGATCGCCGCCACCACGCTGGCCAGCGTCAGCGCCACCGTGAAGCCCGACGACAAGACCACCGTCATCGTCGAGGCGGCGCACATGGACCGCATGGGCGAGACCGGCCGCGCGGCGCGGATCGACGCGACCCGCGCCGACGGCCGGCTGGATGGCCACGTCTTCCTCGGCCGCGCCGACGCGAACTTCGACAACCCGTCGTCCAGCCTGCCGAAGGGCCGTACCGAGGGCGGCGCGCGCGCCGCCTACGCGCTGACCGACCGATTCAAGCTGCTGGGCGAGGCACTGCATACCGAGGACGTGACGACCGGCGCGGCGCGCGACGGCGTGCAGCTGGGCGCCGCCTATGCGTTCGACGGCGGCGTGCGCGTCGAGGGCGGCGTGCGCCGCTCGCGCGAGCAGGCCGGCGCGGGGACCGTGCTGGCGCAGCCCGACCTGACCAGCGTGCGTGCCAAGGTGTCTGCCCAGATGCCGGGCATGCCCCAGGCGTCCGTGTTCGCCGAGGCCGAGCAGGATATCAAGGACAGCGGCCGGCGCATGGCCGCGGTCGGCGGCGAGTACCGCTTCGCTGGCGGCAGCCGCGTGTACGGCCGCCACGAGCTGATCAGCAGCCTTGGCTCGAACTACGAGCTGAACGAAGGCATCCAGCGCAACGCCACCGTGTTCGGCATCGATTCCGACTACATGAAGGATGGCCGCGTGTACTCCGAATACCGGGCCCGCGGTGCGGACCTGGCCGACCGCCAGGCGGAAGCGGCGATCGGCCTGCGCAACCTGTGGAGCATCGCCGACGGCGTGCGCGCCAGTACCACGTTCGAACGCGTCCAGGTGCTGGCCGGCGCCGACGCCAACGAGTCGATCGCCGCCACCGGCGCCATCGAATACAGCCGCGACCCGCGCTGGAAGGGCACCGCCCGGCTGGAACTGCGCCACGGCGCGGACAGCGACGGCCTGCTCAATACGCTGGGCCTGTCCTGGAAGCTGTCCGACACCTGGACCTTCCTCGGCAAGAACACCGCATCGGCCACGCGCGGCAGCGGCGGCACGCGCGTCAACGAGCTGCTGCAGACCGGCGTGGCCTACCGCGCGCTGGAATCGCTGGGCTGGAACGGCCTGGCGAAATACGAATTCAAGCTGGAGAAGGACCCCGGCCTGGCCGAGATGGCGCGCGCCGTGCACATGGTGTCCACCAATGCAAACTGGCAGCCGCAGCGCGCCACGGTGGTCAGCGGCCGCTATGCCGCCAAACTGGCGCGCGACCGCTCGGCCGGCCTGGACAGCCGTGCCTTCGCCCACCTCGTCAGCGCCCGCGTCATGCACGAGGTCAGCCGCGACTGGGATGCCGGCGCGGCCGTGCAGGCGCTGGCCAGCCGCGACGGCGGCATCCAGTTCGGTGCCGGCGTCGAAGCCGGCTACCGGGTGGCGCGCAATGTCTGGGTATCGGCCGGCTACAACCTGCTCGGTTTCAAGGAGCGCGACCTGGCCGGTGGCGACGCCACCGAGAAAGGCGCCTACGTGCGCCTGCGCCTGAAATTCGACGAACGCACGCTGGACAATCTACTGTCCGGCAAAGCCTTTTGATTGAGATTGCCATGACCACGTTCCACTTCGACCACCTGTGCCAGGCCATGCAACGCTGGACCCTCTCCCTATTGCTGGCTTGCGGCCTGTGCGCCAGCACCGATGCCGGCGCCGCCTGCACGACTACCGGCGCCTGCCTGTCGGCCGGGCCGCGGCTGGCCAGCCTCGACACGACGAAAAGCGCCCTCCTCAACCCGCTGCTGGGCGGCCTGCTGGGCAGCGACATCAGCCTGACAGCGGTGGACTGGAACACGCTGGCCACCGGTGAGGTCAACCTGCTCGGCTTCCTGACGGCACTGCAGGCACAGGCCAATGTCTCCAGCCCGGCCCAGGCGCTGGACGCCAGCGTCACGCTGGCGCAGGTCGCCGCCGCGCTCGGCGTGCAGGCCCAGGCGCAGGCCAGCACCAGCCTGAGCGGCGTGCTGGCCACGCTGGCGGGGCAACTGGGCGGCGCCGCTGCCACCATTCGCGTCGGCGACCTCGTGAAAGTCACCGCCGATGCCGGCACGCTGGCGAAAACCACGATCAATTCGCTGGACATGCTGACCGGACTGATCCAGCTGTACAACAAGCGCAACGTGGCCTTCACGCCGCAGCCGGTCGGCATTTCCGGCGGCCTGCTGGGCATGCAGGGCGTGGTCAACAGCGCGCAGCTGTACGCCCAGGTGATCGAACCGGCCGTGTATATCTGCGGGCCGGCCGGCGCCAGGTTCCACAGCGCGGCGATCCGTGTCAAGCTGAAACTCGACCTGGTCACGCTGGCGCCGGTCACGGACGTGCTGACGGCACTGCTCGGCAAGACGGAGATCGCCATCGGCCAGCTCGACGTGTACGTGGAGATCGGCCGCGGCGAAGGCACGCTGAAGGCGGTCGATGCCGTCGCCCGCGCCGTCACGCTGCAGGCCTCGCCCGGCGTGGCCGACATCTATCTCGGCAAGATCGCCGACAGTGTGTTCTTCAACCGCAGCCGGGCGATCAATGCCGCCACCGACCTCACGCACGGCAAGGTCGGCACGCTGTCGGCGCTCGGCCTGTCGCTGCTCGATATCGAGATCAAGGCCTCGGCGCGCGGCCAGGCGCCGCTGGGCGGCAGCACGGTGACACTGAGCGGCAACTTCCCGCAGACCCGCACCATCAGCAGCAGCACGATGTTCGTCACGAACCTGGCCAGCGGCCTGCTGTCCAATCTCGACCTGCGCATCCCCCAGCTGAACCTGGGCGCGCTGCTGAATGCCACGGTGACGGGCCTCGTCAAAGGCCTCGTCACGGACGTGCTGCGCCCGGTCCTGGCGCCGATACTGGGCGGCGTGGTCGACCCGCTGCTGCAATTGCTCGGCATCGGCCTGGGCCAGGTGGTCGTTACCGTCAACGGCATCTGCGAGGCCTGCGACGAGTTCAAGCTGCTGAAGGCGGTCGACAAGGCCAATGCCGCGCCGGGCACCATGCTCGCCTACACGATCACCTACCAGAATACCGGCAGCACCACGCTGAACAACCTGAAGATCGTCGATGCGACGCCGGCCTTCACCGTGTTCGGCAGCGGCGCCTGCGGCACGCTGGGAAACGGCCTGAGCGGCTGCACGGTCAGCGGCAAGCCGGCCGCGGGCGCGGCCGGCACGGTCGAATGGACGTTCACCGGCACGCTGGCGCCCGGCGCGACCGGCACCGTGACCCTGAATGTGCTGGTGCAATAGCGGCAACTGCGTACTGGACGGCGGGCGTTTCCCGTAAGACAATCCCGGCATGCCCCTTGCCGCCTGCTTCCCGCGCTTGCCGCGTTTCCCGCGTTCTCCGCGTTTCCCCACCATCGCCCTGCTTGCGGCGCTGGCCGCCCTGCCCCCGGCGGCGCACGCGCTCGATCCGGCCATTCCTCTGGACGGTTACCGCCACGAACGCTGGGGCGAACTGGAAGGCGCGCCCCGCTTCATCGACACGCTGGCGCAGACCGAGGACGGCTGGCTGTGGGTGGCCAGCCGCCAGGCCGGCCTGTTCCGCTTCGACGGCGTGCGCTTCCACCCGTTTGAAACCGTCGACGGCAGCGGGCTGCAGAACCCTGGCATCACCGTGCTGCGTCCGGCGCGCGACGGCGCGCTGTGGATCGGTCATGGCCGCGGCGGCGTCACCGTGCTGCGCGGCGGCCGCTACCGGCACCTGCTGACGCCGGTGCAGACGGGGCCCGTGTTCGCCATCGCGCTCGACCGGGACGGCGCCGCATGGGTGGCCAGCGGGCGCGGCCTGTACCGCATCGCCGGCGAACGCGTCGAGCGCGTCGGGGCGGAACGCGGCTATCCGAGCGCGCGCGCCGAGCATGTGCTGGCCGACGGCGCCGGCCGGCTCTGGGTGGCCGACGGCTCCTCGCTGTACCTGCTGGCGCCGGGCGCGCCCATGTTTGCACGGGTGCGCGCGGCGCGTACCGATCCGATGGTGATCGAGGCCGGCGACGGCAGCGTATGGCTGGTGCTCGGCAAGCAGTTCGAACGCGTGGCGCCGCCGTCTCCGCGCCGGGTACCGGCACCGCCGGGGCGCAGCAGCTCATACCAGTCGGTGTTCGACCGCGACGGCAACCTGTGGTCGGGCAACTGCCCGGTCGGGGTGTGCGTGCTGCGCGCGGATCGCTGGCGCGACGGCGCGAGCTTCACGCCGGTCGGCGCCGCCGAACGGCTCGACCAGCCATGGCAGATGACCAGCCTGTCGGTCATGTCGCTGATGGAAGACCGCGACGGCAGCCTGTGGATCGGCACCCCGGCCGGCCTGGAACGGCTGCGCGACCAGCCGGTGCACATGGTGCCCGAGCTGTTCGACCGCGGCAAGTCGCACGCGGCGCCCGCGCCGGATGGCAGCATCTACGCCGTCCAGGTGCGCAAGTTCGACGACACCACGGGCCTGTCGCGCATTGCCGGCGGCAAGGTCGACACGCTGGCCGATCCGCTGGCGGCGCGGGCGCTGGCCCGCGGGCCGGACGGTACCCTGGTGCTGGCCGGCGAACGCGGCATCGCCGTGCTCGGCCCCGGCGGCACCCGGCGCATTGCGCTTCCAGCGGGATTGCCGGGCACGGACAGCCTGCGCATCGCCAGCGTGCGCGCCGGCATCGGCGAATTCTGGATGTGGACCGTGCGCCAGGGAGCGTGGCATTACCGCGACGGACAATGGACGCCGCCACCGGCGCGGCGCGACGATAGTCCGAAGGTCATCGCCGTCGATGCCGCCGGCCGCAGCTACCATGGCCTGCCCGGCAACCGGCTGCGCATCGTCGATGGCAGCGCGGTGCGCCAGTACGGCGCTGCGGACGGCCTCGCCGTCGGCGGCGTCAATTTCATCCACCCCGGTGAGCCGCTGCTGGTCGCCGGCGAGCAGGGCATCCAGGTGCTGGCCGGCGGCCGCTTCCAGCCGCTGCGTTTCGACGTGCCCGGCGGCGTGGGCACGCTGTCTGGCATCGCCGACGGCCCCGGCGGCACGCGCTGGCTGAACACCGAACGCGGCATCCTGAGTGTGCAGCCTGGCGACTGGCAGCGCACACTGGCCGATCCGCGCATTGCCCTCAAGGGCCGGCTGTTCGACTCGCTGGACGGCTACGTCGGCGGCGGCGAATACACGGTGCTGACCGATACGGCATTTGCCGCGCCCGACGGCAGGCTGTGGTTCGCCGGCGAGCGCGGCCTGGCCTGGATCGACCCCGGACGGATCGGCGCCAACCCGGCCACTCCCGACGTGGAAGTACTGTGGTTGACGGCTGCCGGCGCGCGCCACCGCGGCGACGCGCCGCTGCGCCTTCCAGAAGGCGTCGAGGACGTACAGATCGACTACACCACGCCGAGCCTGGGGATGCCGCAGCGGGTCACCTTCCGCTACCGGCTGGCCGGCGACGCGGCATGGCAGGAAGCCGGCACGCGCCGCACCGCGTACTTCCAGCGCCTGTCGCCCGGCGATCACGCCTTCGAGGTCATGGCCGTCAACGAAAGCGGTGTCGCCAGCCGCGTCACGACACTGCGCTTCCGCATTGCGCCGAGGCTGACGCAGACCTGGTGGTTCTACGGCGGCTGCGCGCTGGCGGTGCTGCTGGCAACGGCATTCGCGTACCGGCTGCGCACGCGCCGGCTGGCGGCGCGCATCGAGGAACGTCTGCTGGTGCGCGTGCGCGAGCGCGAGTCGATCGCCCGCGCGCTGCACGACACTTTCCTGCAGAGCGTGCAGGGCATGCTGCTCAGCATGCATTCGGTGATGGTGAAGCTGCCGGCCGACAGCCCGGTGCGGGCGGAATTCGAACGCGTGCTGGAACGCGCCGAGCGCGTGATGGTCGAAGGACGCGACGAGGTCAAGGGGCTGCGGGGCGAGTTCGGCAGCGCCGGGGATTTCTGGCAGGCGCTGTTGCGGGACGTGGAGCTGACCGTGCCGGGCAGCGCCCGGCGCATCCGCCTGCACGCTCCCGAGGCGATGGCCCGCCTGCAAGCGAACCTGTGCCGCGATGTGCACGCGATCGCCCGGGAAGCGCTGACCAACGCGCTGCGCCACACCGCCGGCCCCGTCACCTTGCTGGCCGATGCCAGCCCGCGCGCGTTCGAACTGTCGGTCAGCGACGAGGGAAAGGGCCTGGGCGAGTTCGCCGACGGCAAGCCCGGCCACTTTGGCCTGGCGGGCATGCGCGAGCGCGCCGAGCAGGTCGGCGGCCGGCTCTTCATCGAGAGCAGCGCGAACGGCACGTGCGTGCGCCTGGCGATTCCGGCGGCCCGCGCCTATGCGCCCGCGGCGGATGGCGCCAGCGCGGCCGCGCAGGTGTGATCAGGCGGCCAGCACCCGCTCCAGCGTGGCGAAGAACGCCTCGCGGTCGAACAGGCTCTTCACGGCGCCATCGGGCAGTTCCAGCACTTCGCTGACATCGGTGCGCATATCCGTCACGCCGCCACCGGCGCGCAGCAGCTTCGGCGACGGCCGCCGTGCGCTGGCCGGCAGGTGCACGATGCTGTCGACGCGATCGACGATGACGCCGTAGCGCTCGTCGCCCCGTTCCAGCACGAGGATCCTGCACTCCGCGGTATCTTCCAGCGCCGCCATGCCGTACAGCCGGCGCAGGTCGATGACCGAAATCATCTGCTGGCGCAGGTTCAGCATGCCGTGCACGCAATCGGGCGTGCCGGGCGGGCGCGTCATGCCGGCGGCGTACGGGATGATTTCGCGCACCTGGCCGATGTCACTTGCCCATGGGGTGCCCAGCTCGAACGCCAGGTACACCTGCTTGCGCGCGGCAGCCTTGCTGGCGTCGCGTCCCGCCTCGCGGGCGGCTTCGTCCTGGTAGATGCGGCGGTGGCCGGCGCAGACCTCGGCCAGTTCGGCATCGCTGAGCACGTTCGCATGGTCGAGGAACAGCGTGTCCGGGCCGTCCTGGCGCGGCAGGCAGCCGCGGAACATCGCGCCGCGCCGCGTGCCGAGCAGCGGGATCGGCAGCACGTCGCTGTCGAAGTAAGGCATGATCGTATCGACCGAATCGACCAGGAATCCCAGCAGCTCGCCGCCGATGCGGGCGATCAGGATGCGCCGCCCGGCTTCCCCGGCATGGTCGCCGGCATGGTCGCCAGCACTGTCCGCGCATCCCATCAGCGCGGCGAAATCGACGATGCCGACGGCATGGCCGCGGAAGTTGATCCAGCCCTTGCACAGCGGCCCCATCATCACCGACGTGCGCAGTTCCGGCACGGGAATGATTTCCTGCACGGCCGACATCGCGAAGGCGAACGCCGTGCCGCCGGCCGAGAAGCACAGGCACTTGCGCGCCTCGGCATGGCGCAGGAAGCGGGCGCGCTCGGCGGCCCGCGTGGCCGTCGTCATCGCGCGCACCTGCGGCACGTTCTCGATGCGCACCAGCGCATCGGGCACCAGCACCTGCAGCAGGCGGCCGCTGTCGGCCAGCAGGATGGTGCCGCCGATGACCGAGGTGCGCCCGTCGGCGTGGCTGACGGCGCTGCGCTGCTCCGGCCGCACGCGCATCACTTCGCCGGTGGCGTCGAACACCAGGCCGACCAGCACGTCTTCATGGTCGAGGATGGCGATTTTCTGGTTGGCCCCGGCGGCCGGCGCCGCCGGATCGAAGATGCGCGCCAGGTTGACGATCGGAATCGCCGTGCCGCGCAGCGTGAAAATGCCTTCCAGGTAGCACGGCGACAGCGGCATGCGCGTCACCCGTTCCGGGTAGGCCACCACTTCGCGGATCGCCAGCGCCGGCAGCGCGAACTCCTCGCCGCCCAGCTGGAAGCTGCCGAACAGTTCCAGCCCGGCGGCATCGGCCAGCGCACGGCCAGCGGCTGCGCGGGCCGATTCCATGGCCGCCGCCGCACTGCGCGCCGCCGGATCGAGCGGCACGCCGGCCGCGGTGGTGTCGAACATCTGCATGGACGGTTTCCTGGTAAATCAGACGGTGAAGCCCGACACGGTACGGTTCAGTTCCGCCGCGGTGCGGTTCAGCTCATCGGTCTGTACGGCGATCGTGTCGCACGAACCAGCCGATTTTTCCGATTCCTCGGCGATGTGGTTGATCGCCACGGCCACTTCGCGCGCCGTCAGCGACTGCTCGTTGACGGAGGCCGAGATGTCGCCGATGGCCAGCGAGGTGTGCTCGACTCCCATCGCGATGCGGTCGAACGCGTCGCTGGCCTGGCGCGAGATCTCGCTGCCCTGTGCCACGCGCCTGACCGACTCGGCGATCAGCTTGGAAATTTCCTTGGTGGCCTGCGACGAGCGCTCGGCCAGCTTGCGCACTTCATCGGCCACGACCGAGAAGCCCAGGCCGTGCTCGCCGGCGCGCGCCGCCTCGATCGCCGCGTTGAACGCCAGCATATTGGTCTGACCCGCGATCTCGCCGATCACCTTGACGATCTCGCTGATGTCCTCGGACGACTGGTTGATCAGCGCCATTGCCTCGATCGAACGGGCCACCGCCCTGGCACCCGTCTCGGCGGCATCCTTCGTGCTTTGCGCCAGCGTGTTGGCTTCGCCCGCACCGCGGGCGATGGTGGTGATCGATGCCGTCAGGCCGTCGACCGACGCGTTCATCTCTTCCACCGTGGCACCCAGCGCCTGGGCGCCGCCGGCCACCACGTTCGAGCGCTCCGCGATCGCCTCGGCGGACGACGACAGCCGCCCCATTTCCGACACCACATGGCCGATCACGCCGCGCAGGTCGGCGATCATCTTGCCGACGCCGGCGCCGAGCAGGTCGAGCGGATCGCTGCCCGGCATGTCGATGGTGCCGGTCAGGTCGCCGCGCGCGGCGCGCTCCACCTGCTCGAGCAGCAGCGCCACCTTGCGGCGGTCGGCCTCGCTCCGGCGCTCCACGTCGGCTTCCAGCGCCACCTGGGCGGTGATGTCGGTGGCGAACTTGACGACCTTGTACGGCTTGCCGTCCAGGCCGAGGATCGGATTGTAGGTGGCCTGGATCCACACGGTGCGGCCATCGGCGCCGAAGCGCTTGTAGCGCCCGGCATCGAACTCGCCGCGGTTCAGCTTCTGCCAGAACTTGCGGTATTCCAGGCTGGTGGCGTAGTCGTCGTCGCAGAACACCCGGTGGTGCTCGCCCTTGACGTCGCCCAGTTCGTAGCCCATCACGGCGAGGAAGTTCGCGTTGGCGTTCAGCAGGATGCCGTTCATGTCGAATTCGACCACCGCCTGCGCCTTGTCGATCGCGTTCACCAGGCCGGCATGCTCGTTGGCGCGCACCTTGTGGGCCGTGATGTCGCAGGCAAACTTGATCACCTTGTACGGCCTGCCCTGCTCGTCGAGCACCGGGTTGTACGACGCCTCGATCCACACGTCGCGGCCGCCCTTGCCGATGCGGCGGTATTGCGCGCGTTCCGTTTCGCCGCGGCGCAGCTTCGCCCAGAACGCATCGTACTCGGCCGAGCGTACGTAGTCGGGATCGCAGAACATCGAATGATGGCGGCCTGCCACTTCGTCCAGCGCATAGCCCAGCGTGGCCAGGAAGTTGTCGTTGGCGTGGGTGATCGTGCCGTCGAGGTTGAATTCGATGATGGCCTGCGCCCGGTTCAGGGCGCCATTGACGGCGAGGAGATCCTGTTCGGCGGCGGAGTGGGCTGCGAAGCTGCTGGTATTCATTACGATCCTGATGGTCTGTTCAACGGAAGGCGCCTTGCGGCGAAGAAGAGACGACGTTGTCTGGGTCGGCATGGGTATTATCGGGCTTTAGTTTCCACCGGTAAATACATCGAGTATCATTTTTAGTGATTTGTTGGATGCAAGTGACATTATCGGCCTGGCGGGCAACACTTCGCTGTCACGGCACCATGGCCGTGATTGCCGAATCGATCACCCAGACGCCCCGCGCCAGCAATGACATGTAAGATGGTCAATCACTTCCGATTGGTCGAACTACCTACGAAAGGTCCTGATATGCCCCATCCACACTGGACGCTGGCGATTGACCCCGACAGCCAGGGGGCGGACTACTCCAGGAGCTGGCAGATGATGCCCGACCTGCTGTCGGTAATCGATATCCCGACCGCCACCTTCGAACACGTCAACCCCGCCTGGTGCCGGGTGCTCGACTGGGAAGCATCGGACATGGTCGGGCTGCCCTATACCCGGTTCGTTCATCCGGAAGACCTGGCAGCCAGCGAGATGGCCTTTCAATTGGTCATCGCCGGCGAGCCGGTGCTGGAATTCGAAAACCGCTACCGCCACAGGGACGGCAGCTACCGATGGCTGTCATGGGCCTCGGTGCCGGATGGTGCCAAGCTGTTTTCCCGGGCGCTCGACGTCAGCGACCAGAAAGCGGCGATGCTGGAACTCGCCGCGCGCACCATCGAACGCGAGCAGGTCTGGGAATTATGCAGGGACCTGCTGCTCGTGGCCGACGCGCGGGGGCGCTGGCTCAGCGTCAATCCCGCCTTCACGCGCATGCTGGGCTGGCATGAGAACGAACTGCTGGGACGCACGTCGGAATGGCTGGAGCATCCCGACGATCGCGCGCGGACGCGCCAGGAGGTGGCCAGGCTGGCAGCGGGGCAGACGACCCTGAAGTTCGAGAACCGCTTTCGCGCGAAGGATGGGCGCTACCATTGGCTATCCTGGACAGCCGCGCCGCATAACGGGCTGTTCTTCTGCGTAGCCAGGGACGTTACGGGGGACTCCCCTTCCAGCGACATGCCCCCGCCAGCATGACACCGGCAGGGGCTGGGGGCATGCCGTGTCCTCGGCAAGGTCGCGTTCCACGCCGGGCCGCGACCGGCTCAATCCCGGCCCCCCGGCGGGGGCAGCCTTACCGGCTCGCCCAGCGCGAGCCGGTCCGCCTCGCGTGACTGTCGGGGCGAGCCGAGCACCCGTTCGATGACTTGCTGGGACACGCCGTTCGCCGTCATGTAAACCCACGCCCGGACCGCACCGAGGGTGCTGTCCAGCAGGACTCCCCTGCGGACGATCGATGCCTGCTCGTTGTCGGCCCTGCGCTCCATATGGCGATCCGTTGTCCGGCTGTCCTCCGATGCGAACGAGAGCCGAAAGGTCATTAATCATTTTGCAAGTCGCGAGTGTCTCACACTTTGATCGTTTTTAGGCATATTCCTACAGTGTTAGGAATATTCCTACTCAAAGGACCAGCGGCTGCACCGCTGCCTCCCGTTCATCGGGATACATATGATTGCTGGAAAGTCCGTGGGGGCGGGGCCCGTGGCGGTCAGCCCGCGCCGGGCGCTGCCGGTTCGGCCGTGCGTCCCTGCTGCCGCAGGCGCGCGCGAAAGGCGGTCGGCGTCGAACCGGTGGTTTCGCGGAACGCGGTGGTGAAGCTGCCGGCATTCTGGAAACCGACCAGCTGGGCAATGTCGCGCACGTCGAGCGCGGTGTCGCGCAGCAGCGCGCTGGCGCGCTCCAGCCGCAGCGCGCGCACGTAGGCAAACACACTGACGCCGAGCCGGGTGCGGAAGACCTGGCCCAGGCGTTCCCGGTACGTCCCGACACGCCGCGCCAGCTCGGACAACTCCGGCAGGTTGCCCAGGTTTTCCGCGATCAGGCGCCGCGCGGCACTGAGCAGCACGGCATCGAAATCGCCCGGCTCGTGCGCGGGAGGCAGCACCGGGCCGCCCCTGCCCGACCGGCGCAGCTGGACGGCGACCCGCGCCATCAGCTCGTCGCGGTCGAACGGCTTGGCGATATAGTCGACGGCGCCCGCCATCAGGCCCGTCACGCGCTCGGCGCTACTGGCCGCGGCGCTGACGAACATGATGGGGATGGCGTGCGTTGCCGGATTCGCCTGCAGCAGGCGGCAGCACGCATAGCCGTCCATGTCCGGCAGGTGGACATCGAGAAGGATCAGGTCAGGCGGCGTCGCCTGTGCCAGCTGGTAGGCCTGCGCGCCGGACCGGGCCACGGAGACGCCGAGATGGTGTTCGCTCAGCAGATCGACCAGCATCAGCTGGTCGAACGACGAGTCGTCGACGACCAGCACCTGCGCCGGCCCCTGGAAAGCATTTGTCATGGTGACTGCATTTCAACAATAAGTCGCCGCTGCGCGCCGCCGACGAGCCCTTTGGCGGATGCTACACCGATCGACAGCCGCGCCTCACACGTTTCTGAAGAGCCCGATTGATGGACATAAAGGCACGTCCGTTCGCCAAAAAACGACGGAGCGGTGAATAGTCACACATTCTCACATTGATCTAGAGCAATATCAGTGTATGATTGAGCCACTCCCCAGGCAGCCGGACACCCCGCTGCCGCGCCGGGGAGTATCCTTTGCCGGATCGCCACCCAAGAAAATGCGTGGCATCACCGGCAGTGACACCCAGATGACGTGTGACGTGATGAAAAAGTTCTCCCTGATCGTGCTGATGGCATGCACCCCATTAATGTGTTCCGCCGCAGGCAAGAGCGCCAGCGCCACCATGCAGGTCAGTTTCACGGTGGTCGAGGCTTGCAGCGTCCAGGGAACGGCCAATACCGCGCAGGTCAACTGCGCGCAGGACACCCCGTACCAGCTCCAGGCCCGGCCGGCCGCCTCGCCAGCCCAGGCCCAGGCTCTTACCTCGGTCCCGGTCACTGCGCCGTCGGCTTCCCCCGGCAATGCCGAACCGCTGACCGTCTACTTCTGATCAAAAATAGATTGTCGCGGTCACCGTATCGCGGTAATTGCCCGGGGTCGGCGTTCGCTGTGCCGGAACCCGCCCGTACATCTTCACCGACTGCGTCGCCCCGCTCCCGGTCCCGGTGACCACCGACGTTCCGGCCGTGCCGTCGCCCCACAGCGGGCCATCGAGCGTACCCGATATCTCGTAGCCGATCGTTTCGCCGGTCGCCGCGTTGCGCATCCTGCGCGCCGCCGGCTTGCCGGACACCGACCCGCCGTTCAAGGCGATCGAATAGGGATTGTTCGCGGTGCATTGCACCGAGATCGTGCCGACCGTGCGCACCGCGGAGGTCAATACCCGGTTGTTCGCGCCGAAGGCCAGCGTATCGGCATTGATATAGCAGTTGTTCGTCACGGTCGCCCGCACCTTGAACGAGAACGCCGCACTGGCACCGGTCTTGCAATCGGCTGCCGGAGCAAGCAGGCCGAAGAAGGCATACCGGATCGCGCCATGGCCGGAAAAATCGGCGACGTAGGTCGTATCGGCACCGCCGCTCGACGGCACGCCGCTCAGCGCGGATGCGGGAATCCTGGCATAGACGGTGAAGGTCTGCGACAGCGCGCCCAGCGCCAGCAGGCCGCCCATCCGCGTGGTGATCGGCTGGGTTCCCGTCTGCGCGGTCGAACCCCATACCGAGGAAGCCGCATAAGTGCTGTCGCGATACAGGTTGTACGCCAGCCTGGCACTGCCATTCTCCATGGCGCGCGTGGTCACGGAGGTGCCGCCGCTGCCGGCACCGGCATTGACGCAGATGTTAACGTTCGGCAGCAGCAGCACGCCGAGGTTGCCCAGCAGCGTCCAGTTGCAGGTCACGGTCAGCGTGCCGTTGGCAAAATAGTCGCCGCCATCCACCGGGCTGACCTGCCCGAAGACGATATCGGACATCGCTGCCGTGCAGTTGTCGGCCCGTGCACTGCCGCTGGCCAGCGCGCACGCGGCCAGCAGCAACAGGATGCGCAGCCAGCGGGCGCTCATGGCCGCGCTCCCTGCCATGCTTCCGCCCTGCACTGCAAGGGGCCGATGACAGCGAGCGTGCCGCTGGCTTCCTGCCACGCGAAGCGCACCTCGCAGCGGGAGCTGCCGGAGCCGACGACCAGCCGGTTGTCGGCCTGCAGGCCGTCCACGAAGGCTACGCCGTCGTAGCCGACCACCGTGCTCTTGCCGGAGCGGGGATCGTTCACCGGCGTGCCGGCAGGCAGCGGCGTACCGTCCGGCCCATGCAGGATGACCGTGGCGGCGGCATAGCGTTCGATCGGGAAAGATACCAGCACCCCGGCCAGCCGTTGCGGCACCGCCATCACGCTGGTGCTGCGCACGCGCGCGTCGACCGGCAGCGCGGTGGTGTCGATCGACAGCCGGTTGCTGGTGTACGGAATCAGGTTCGGCACCAGCAGGTAGCCACGGCTGTCGGTGCGCCCGAGCGGCCGGTTCTCGTGGACCACCGGGACGTCGGGCGCGCCGGTGGACACCAGGGCGAAACCGGCGCCGACCTGGCGTGCCGGCGCCACCACGCCATCCATCAGCACCAGCGCGCCACCGGCATCGATCGCCACGCCATTGCGGTCGCCGCTGCGCTGGCCGACGACCGTGACCTGGCCGGCACTGCCGAGGTATTGCAGCTGCGCCTGGGTGTAGCGCGACGTTTCGATGCCACCCTGCTGCAGCGCCCAGCCGAAGCCGCCGCCGTAATCGGCCGGCCGGACCAGGGAAACGTTATGGCTGTCCTGCCTTTGCTGCCTGCCGCCGGTAACGTTGGCGGACATGCGCTCGCCGAACGACATGCTGACCGACAGCGACAGGCCGCGCGATTCGCGCCGGTCGAGATCCTGCCACGCCCCCAGGCTGGCATACACGCCGCCGGGGAACGAGGCGGACCAGTTCAGCGCGGCGATGCGTGCCGGCTCCTGGCCGGGCACCCGGTAGCCGACATAGCTGATGCCGGCGCTTTGCCCGAACGGCAGCGCCACGTTCAGGCTGGCGCGGTCGTTGCGGCGTGGCGGCGGCGTGCCCTCGCCGCTGGCCAGATCGGCATAGCGCGCGGTGGCCCGCTGCGTCTGCAGGTCGATGCTGAACAGCGCGGAAATATACTGGTAGCCAAGGCTGCCCAGCAGGCCGCGCTCGCGGCCTGCACTGGCGGCCAGCGCAGCGTTGACGACACCCGCGCGCCCCAGGCGCAGCATGCCGCCGCCGCCGAGATTGAGCAGGCCGCGGCCGGCCTCGCCATGTGCTTCGACCGTGACGGTGTCGGACATGCCATGGCGCACCGAGGCGCTGGCCGCGGGACTGGCGGCATAGCTGAACGAGCGCATGCCGAAGTCGCGGCGCAGCACGCCCGCCTCGACGGAAAAATCGGTCAGGCCAGGCGCCATCATGCGCGTGTCGATGTACAGCGGCAGCGTGGTGGCAATGGAACGCCCCAGCGCATCGCGGGTCACGATGCTGGCCTGCCCGGCACCGTTCAGGCCGCCGATCTGGTCGATCACGAACGGTCCGCTCGGCACTTCGGTACTGAGCTGCTGCATGCCGTTGACGTACAGGCTGACGGCGGTGGGCACCACGGCGGTGCCGCGCACCGACGCCACCGGATAGGTCAGCAGGTCCGGACGCAGCGCGAAGTTCTTGCGCCACTGGATGCCGCCCAGGCGCATCGACCGGCTCCAGGTGAGCGAGTTGCTGACGATGTCGCCGACCTGCACGGTTTCCAGCGTGGCGGGATCGGAACGGGTCCACCAGGTATCGAAGCGCGTATAGGTACGGCCTTCGCCGCGCAGCGTGGTCGTGCCGCTGGTCGAGAACACCCCGCGCGCATCGAACCAGCGCAGTTCGTGCAGGGCCGCGGCGCGGCCGCCCTGCCCCGGCTGCGCATAGAACTGGTAGTTCAGCAGCGCCCCGCGCGACGTGCCGGCGCTGGTGGCCAGGTCGCGGTCCGGCCGTGCCGCGACCGCGGTCGTGGCACGCAGCGCTTCGTCGACCGTCAATTCCAGCGACTGCGCCGCGCTATCGTAGCGGTGCGCCAGGCCGCGCGCGGCGGCAAGGTCGAATTCGCCGTCGGCGGGCAGGCCGAACACGGCCGGGTCCAGCTGCAGGTCGCGCAGGTTCTGCACACTGCTGCGCAAGCCGCGCGGCCCCTGCGTGAAGCGCAATACCATTCCCGTTTCCTCTCCGTTCAAACGTACTTCCAGGTACAGCTCGGCCTGCGCCGCTGCCTGCACCGGTGCATCGGCGCCGGCGCCTGCGCCGGGATCGGCACCGGTGGTACCGGCCGCAGCCGCGGCACCGGCGAACGGTACCATGGCGACCACCACGCAAGCCAGCGCACGCATGCCAGCCGTCCGGCTACTGGCCGGCGACGTCGGCGCTCTGCGCGCGCGCGTTGACGATCGACTGTACCGTTACCTTGCCGTCCAGCCGCGCGTCCTGCGCGACCGGCAGTTTCCAGGTCCGCTGCTGGCCCGCGAGCACGTAACCCAGCAAGCCCTTGCTGATATCGATTTCCGTGCCCGCCGCGTCACGCAGCTTCGTCGCGCCCAGCTGCGCATGCAACGCGCCGCTGTTGGCCACGCGCAGCATCCAGCTGCCCTCCTGGCGGAACACGCTCCACGCCAGCGCCGGCGCCGGATCGCCGGCCGGCACAGCGAACACCGGCACCGAATAGCGCAGCCGGATATTGACGCCCGATTCCGCATTGTCGCCGCGCGGCAGCTCATCGATCAGCAGGCGGAAGCTGCGCTCGGCGGGGGCCGGCGCGCCCGACTTCAGGATCAGGCGGATCATCTGCGTGGCGCGCGGCGCGATCTCGATGATCGGCGGGCTGACCACCAGATCGGCGGTATCGGCCAGCACATCCTCGCCGTCGCGCTGGGTCCAGGCATACGCCCGCACCTGGCCATATACCGGCGCGTCGCCCTGGTTCTGCAAGGTGATGCCGGACGCGCCCTGTCCGGCACGGAAGGTGATCGACACCGGCGATATCTGCAGGTTGGCGGCCGCCGCGCCGGCGCAGCCGAGCGCCAGCAGGCAGGCCGCGATGGCGGCGCGGATCGTCATCAGAAGTAGACGGTCGCTGTGATCGTCGATTTGTAGGTGTCCGGCGCCGGCGTGGTCTGCGCCGGGATTTCGCCGTGCACGGTCAGCGTCTGCTCGTTGCCGTTGCCGGTACCGCCGAGCGTGTCCGTGCCCTGGGTGTTGCCCCACAGGGCGCCGCCGGAGGCCTGGTACAGGTTGAACTTGACGGTACCGGTATTGGCGCCGGTGCCGCTCATGTAGCGGGTCGTGCCCGACGAACCGGTGCCGGTGCCCTCGTTCAGGCCCAGGTTGAACGGCGTGGTGTTGGTGCAGGTCACCTTGATGTCCGATGTCGCCGTGACGGCGGTCGCCAGCACGCCGCGGCCGGCACCGAAGTTCAGCGCCGCCGCTGAAATGGTGCAGTCGGCCACCAGGCCCATCGTCACGTCGAACGTTGCGGTCTTGCTGCCGTTGTTGTAGACGGCGGCGTTGGCGGAGGCCGCCAGCATGAGGGTGAGGCTGGCGGCAAGCAGGCGGCGGGCGGGCAAGGCGATGAACATGTTTTCTCCGAATCGAACGATCACGAAAGCTCGGCAACGGGGTTGCTGTAGCTCAATATTTAGGTGGATTATGAATGTGCGGATTAGAGATGCAAGTTGGCACGCCGTGAAAACACATTGGCCAGATGGGAAAATACGAAAAAAATGATACTGATGAGATTAATCCGCAACACCAGTTGTTGCTGCTAAGATAATCGTCCACCCGGGCCATCGCGGCCGGCCGCCACTACCGGCACAACTACCGGCCACACCTACCGGCCGTCGAAACGGGCGGCCAGCGCACTGCCGCGCATCTCCTCGACGATCGCGTCGACGAACAGGCGCACCCTGGCCGGCACCAGCTTGCGCGAGGTGTAGTAGATCGTCAGGGCGCGCGTGCCGCCATCCCAGCAGGGCAATATGCGTACCAGCGCTCCACTGTCGAGCAGCGGCAGTGCATGGGGCAGCGGCAGCAGCGCGATGCCCATGCCGCACGCCGCCGCATGCGCCATCGCTTCGGGATCGTCCATCACCGCCACGGCGACGACCGGCGCGACAAGCTCTTCGCCCGCGCCATTGCGCAGCCGCCATGGCGCGACCCTGCCCGATTCGAGCGAGCGTCGCACCAGGCCGCGGTGGCGTGCCAGCCCGTCCGGCGCGGCGGGAGTGCCGTGCTCGCGCAGGTAGGACGGCGCGGCCGCCAGCACCAGGCGCACCCGGGCCAGTTCGCGCGCAACGATTCCCTCGGCCAGCTCGATGCCGCCGTCGATCGCCACGTCGACGCCTTCGGCAACCAGGTCGACCTGGCGATCGTCGAAATGCAGGTCGGGCACGATCGCCGGATGGCGCCGCACGAAATCGGCGACGATCGGCACGATGTAGCGGCGCCCGACAGCGTGGGCCAGCGAGACCTTCAGCGTGCCGGCCGGCGCGCCGGCGCCTTCCCGCATCACGGCCAGCGCATCGCCGATGTCGCGCCATGGCTGGCGCACGTGCCCGTAGAGCCGCTCGCCGTCCACGGTGAGCGCCAGGCGGCGCGTGCTGCGCTGGAACAGGCGCACGCCCAACCCGGCTTCGAGCCGGGCAACGCTCTTGCTGACCGCTGCCGGCGTGACGCCGAGGCGCCGCGCGGCGGCGGAGAAACTGCTGTCGTCGGCAGCGGCGACGAAGGCATCGAGATGGGCTGCCAGATCGGTATCCATCCTCATCTTATACCGCAGGTTGAAACTGAATGCCAGATTGATGGGCTACCGGGATCGAATCCCGACGACCATACTGGGTTCATCGTCACTTCACCCAAGGGGAAAACACCATGAACACCGCACTCAACGGCAAAGTAGCTTTCATCAACGGCGGTTCGCGCGGCATCGGCGCCGCCACGGCACGCCGCCTGGCGCGCGACGGCGCAAGCGTCGCGATCGGCTATGCAGCCTCGGCGGGTGCCGCCGAAGCGCTGGTGGCCGACATCGCGGCCGCCGGCGGCACCGCGCTGGCGATCCGCGCCGACGCCGCCGATGCCGCTTCGCTGAAAGCGGCGATCGACACGGTCGCCGACCGCTTCGGCCGCATCGACATCCTCGTCAACAATGCCGGCGTGCTGCACCTCGGCGACGTGGCGCAGTTCTCGCTGGAAGATTTCGACCGGACGGTGGCCGTGAACGTGCGCGCCGTGTTCGTGGCATCGCAGGCCGCGCTGGCGCACATGGGCGAAGGCGGCCGCATCATCAACGTCAGCAGCACCAATGCGCTGCGCATGCCGTTTGCCGGCGGCGCCGTGTACGCGATGAGCAAATCGGCGCTGACCGGCCTGGCGAAGGGCATGGCGCGCGACCTGGGGCCGCGCGGCATCACCGTCAACAATGTGCAGCCGGGCCCGGTGGATACCGACATGAACCCCGCGGATGCCGAATTCGGCGCCACCATGCACAGCCTGATGGCATTGCCCCGCCATGGCCGTCCGGACGAGGTAGCGGCGATGATCGCCTACCTGGCCAGCCCGGAAGCGGCCTTCGTCACCGGCGCCGACCTGCTGATCGACGGCGGCTTCGCGGCCTGACGCCGCGGCCCGCGCCTGCCTCGCCGCTCAGACCGTGAAGCGGGACACGATCTGGTTCAGGTCGGCGGCCGTGCGGTTCAGCTCATCGGTCTGCACGGCGATACTGTCGCAGGAGCCGGCCGACTTCTCCGATTCCTCGGCGATGTGGGCGATCGCCACCGCCACTTCGCGCGCCGACAGCGATTGCTCGTTGACCGAGGCGGAGATGTCGCCGATGGCCAGCGACGTGCGTTCCACGCCGGAGGCGATGCGGTCGAACGCGTCGCTGGCCTGGCGCGAGATCTCGCTGCCCTGCGCCACGCGCCTGACCGATTCGGCGATCAGCTTGGAGATTTCCTTGGTGGCCTGCGACGAACGCTCGGCCAGCTTGCGTACTTCATCGGCCACCACCGAGAAGCCCAGGCCGTGCTCGCCGGCGCGCGCCGCCTCGATCGCCGCGTTGAACGCCAGCATATTGGTCTGGCTGGCGATCTCGCCGATCACCTTGACGATCTCGCTGATGTCCTCGGACGACTGGTTGATCAGCGCCATCGCCTCGATCGACCGGGCCACCGCACCGGCCCCCGTCTCGGCGGCCTCCTTCGTGCTTTGCGCCAGCGTATTGGCTTCGCCCGCACCGCGGGCGATGGTGGCGATCGACGCGGTCAGGCCATCCACCGACGCATTCATCTGCTCCACCGTGGCGCCCAGCGCCTGGGCGCCGCCGGCCACAACGTTGGAGCGCTCGGCGATGGTGTGCGCCGACGACGACAGGCGCGCCACTTCGGATACCACGTGCGCGATCACGCCGCGCAGGTCGGCGATCATCCTGCCGACGCCGGTGCCGAGCTGGTCGACCGGCTCGGGGCCGCGCATGTCGAGCGTGCCCGTCAGGTCGCCGTGCGCGGCCCGCTCCACCTGTTCGAGCAGCAGCGCCACCTTGCGGCGGTCGGCTTCGTTGCGGCGCACGACCTCGTCTTCCAGGGCCACCTGCGCGGTGATGTCGGTGGCAAATTTGACGACCTTGTACGGCTTGCCGTCCAGGTCGAAGATGGGATTGTAGGTGGCCTGGATCCATACCGCGCGGCCATCGGCGCCGATGCGCTTGTAGCGGCCGGCATCGAACTCGCCGCGGTTCAGCTTTTGCCAGAACTTGCGGTATTCCAGGCTGGTGGCGTAGTCGTCGTCGCAGAACACACGGTGGTGTTCTCCCTTCACGTCGCCGAGCTCGTAGCCCATCACGGCCAGGAAGTTCGCGTTGGCGTTCAGCAGCACGCCATGCATGTCGAACTCGACCACGGCCTGGGCCTTGTCGATCGCGCTGACCAGGCCGGCATGCTCGTTGGCACGCACCTTGTGCGCGGTGATATCGCAGGCAAACTTGACCACCTTGCAAGGCTTGCCTTCGCCATCGAGGATCGGGTTGTACGACGCTTCGATCCATACGTCGCGCCCGCCCTTGCCGATGCGGCGGTATTGCGCGCGCTCGAATTCGCCGCGGCGCAGCCCGGCCCAGAAGGCTTCGTAGTCGGCCGAGCGCACGTAGCCGGGGTCGCAGAACATCGAATGGTGGCGACCCACCACCTCGTCCAGCGTGTAGCCCAGCGTGTCCAGGAAATTCTGGTTGGCATGGATGATGGTGCCGTCGAGCTGGAATTCGATGATTGCCTGCACCCGGTCCAGGACGCTGCTGATCGCCTGGGCATCGGAATGGGTGGCAGTCCGGGAAGCGGCGTGGGGAACGTGTCCGGCGGTGCGGGCAGGGGCGGTGGCAATGTTCATTGCGGGTCCTGATGACGGAAAGAAGAGTTCCACCTGACGGCGGACCACGCGACGTTACTTGGGTCGCGAGGCCATTATCCCGACCTTGTTGCCTCACGTAAAGTTTTTTACACTGAAAAATTTAACACTATGTCGCGTGCATGTGACATTCTCTCCAATACTCACGGCATCGTTGCCCGGCGCCGCTAGGCGGCCGCTCATGAAGATGCGGCCTCCTCCGCGCCGGTCGCGTAGGCCAGCCGGGCTGGCATGCGCAGGTGCCAGGCCGTGCCCTTGCCCGCTGCGCTGTCCAGTTGAATCGCCGCCCCCAGCCCGGCGGCCCGTTCGCGCATGCCGGGCATGCCCCAGTGTCCGGCCCGGCCGCCCTGCTCGGCTGCATCGATGCCGGCGCCATCGTCGGCGATGCGCATCTCGAACTCCCGCTCGCCATAACGCAGCAGCACATCGATGCGGCTGGCCCGGGCGTGCAGGAACGCGTTGCGGACAGCCTCGCGGCCGATCGCCAGCAGCTCGTCGGCCACGGCCGCCGGCAAGGGCCGCCGGCTGCCCTGCACCTGCAGCGCGAACGCCGCGGCATGGTCGCCGCGCATGCCCTGGCCGCAGGCGTCGAGCAGCGTGGCAAGGTCCTCGCCGCGGACGGTGCTGCGCAGCTCCCCGACCTTGTCGCGGCCCTCCACCAGCGTCTCGGTGGCCATGTCGATCGCCTGCTGCATCAGGGGCCGCGTGGGCGCATCGTCCGGCGTGCGCGCGGCGATCCGGCGGAAGTGCAGGATCAGTCCCTGGACCGACTGCAGCAGCGTGTCGTGCAGGTCGCGCGCCACCCGCTCGCGCTCCGCCACGCGCGCCTCGAAGATGCGGCTGAGGCGGGCGACGGCCATGCGCAGGCGCAGCCGATGCAAGGCGTAGGCTGCCAGCAGCGCGGCCAGCACGCACAGCACCCGGAACCACAGGCTCTGCACCATCGTGGGCGGAATGTCGAAGCGCACACTTGCCCCTTGCGCGTCCCAGTCGCCGTCCTCGGTGGCCGCCCGCACGTGAAAGGTGTAAGTGCCGGGCAACAACTGCGTGTACTGCGCAAGGCGCCGGTTGCCGGCCTTCTGCCAGCCGCTGTCCACGCCGTCGAGCCTGTATTCGAAGCGCGTGCGCCGCGGCAGCGCCAGGCCCAGTGCCGTGTAGTCGATCCGCACGGTGTCGGGGGCGGCGGGCAGGCGCACCAGGGCGCCGGGCGCATAGGACTTGCCGTCGGCGTCGATGCCCGTCACGTGCACCGGCGGCGCGCCGCGGTGCAGGCCGGCCGCCTTCGTGGCCAGGTGGAATACGCCGCCTGTCGTGGAGACGGCAAGGTGTCCGCCCGGCAGCAGCACGAGGGACGGCGACGGGTACAGCATCGCCGGCGCGCCGCGCAGCCCGTCGCTCTCGTCGTAGCGGCGGTAGCGCACGCGGTAGGCCGCATCGGCCGCCGCGCTGCGCAGCTCCGCCGCCCCGATGCTTGCCAGCCCGCGGCTCGTATTGATCCACAAGGTGCCGTCGCCATCGCGGACGATGCCGGTACCGCCCTGGAACTGCTCGCCGTCCTCGCCCATCACACGCACGGCACGCCGGCCGTCATAGCGGGCCAGCCCTTCGTCGCCGGCCAGCCAGGCACCGGCGGCGTCCGGCAGGATGGCCAGCACGGCACCGATATCGACGCCGTCGGCGGGCCCCAGCTTGCGCACGCCGCCGTCGTGCAGCACGGCGAGGCTGTTGTCGAGCGACCCGAACCAGAGCCTGCCATCCGGCCCGGCGGAGATGGTCGTGGTCATGTAGCCCTCCAGGGCGGCGATGCCGCCGTGCCGCGACCAGCGTCCGTCCAGCAGGCGCCACGCGCCCCGCTTGCCCAGCGAAATCCACAGCGCGCCATCGTCCGCCCGTGCCATCGAAAAGATCGTCTGCTGGGGCGTGCGCATCACCTCGGGTGGCAGCGGCACGGCAACGGGCCTGAAACCGTCGAGCTTCCACAGCCTGCTTTCGGTCGCGAGCAGGATCGTGCCGTCGCGGTCGCGGTACATCTGCTGGACCGCCGGGTACCTGTCGGGCACCGGTGCGTAATCCCGCGGCCGGGCATGGATATCGCCGAGGAAGACGTATTCCGTCCACAGCTCGCCCGCCGCCCCGGCCACCAGCGGCCGCGCATCCGTCACTTTCGGCGGCAGTTCGATCTCGCGCAGCCGGCTGGGGCGGAACTGATCCAGGCCGCCTGCCGTCGATATCCAGGTATTGCCCTCCCGGTCGGTGAACGCCGCCACCGGGCTCTCGCCACTGAAGCCCTGCGCGCTCGTATACGACTGCTCGACGAGGCGCTCGCCATCCATCACCAGCCGCACGACGCCGGGCAGCCGCGGGAACCAGAAACCGCCGTGGCGGTCGATATGAATGCCCTGGGTCGTGACCATCCGCCCGAAGCCCTCCGCCAGCGCGTGTGGCGTGCTTCCTGCCGACAGGCGCGTCAGCCCCGGTTTGCCGCCGTCGACCGCCCACACGGTGCCGTCCGGCCCCATCGCCAGCGAACCGGGCGTGGCCTGCCGGCTGACCAGGGTAAAGGCGCGCTCGCCCCGGCGCATCGCATGGTTGCCCTGGGTCGTCTGCACCCACACGGTTTGCTGGCGGTCGATCAGCAGATCGAACGCGCCTTCGGGCAGGCCCAGCTCATCGCTGGCGAAGCGCCACCTGGCCGCACCCGGCGCCAGCACGTACAGCCCTTCGTTGAAGGCACTCCACAGCGTGCCGTCGGCGGCGCGCACCACCTGGCTCGCCGATCCGCCGGGAAGACCTTCCTTCTCACCGTAAGAGCGTGCCTCGTCTCCCTTGATCAGGACCATGCCGCCGAAGAACGGGATGACCCACAGCGTGCCATCCGGCAGGCTGCCCATCCTGTAGATATTGGCGGGCAGCTTCGCGCCCGACCTCGGCTGGTAACGGTCGAAACGCATGCCGTCGAAGCGGTAGATGCCGTCCGACGTGCCCAGCCACAGCCAGCCATCCGGGGTTTGCGTGATGCTCTGGATGTCGCGCGGCGCGCCGTCCTGCGCCAGCCAGCGGGTATGCAGCAGGCGAATGCCGTACTGATGGGGAATCGCCGTGGTGTGCGGCGTCGGCGGCGCCCCTTGGGCGCAGGAGCACACCGGCAGCAACGATGCCGCGATCAGCGGTACGAGCAGTCTTGCTGGATTCATGGCACCTCGGCTGGGCAGGCATCGGCGATTGCCGCGGACGCGTCACTCCCTGGTCTGCGGAGTGGGCGGTGGCCCGCCGAGATTATCCGATTGGCAACTGCTATGCAACGGGCTCCGCTGGACTGAACAGCCGGCCATCGAGCGGAAGGGACAGGTGGAACGTGGTCCCCGATTCCGCATCGCTATCGACGATGACACTGCCGCCGTGCGCTTCGGCCACCTGTTGCACGAAAGGCAGTCCGAGCCCCCAGCCGCGCACCGGCGTGGTTGTCAGGCGGCGGTAGCCGGCGAACAGTTTCTTCATGTCGGCTTTCGGTATCGGCTCGCCCTCGTTGTGCACGGAGAGAATTGCCCGGTCATCGATCCGCTCGACATTGATGGTGACGGGTGCGCTCTTGCGGCCGTACTTCTGTGCGTTCGCGACAAGATTTTCCAGCGCGCGCCGGAGCGAGACCTTGCACCAGAACCCTTCCACCTGGTCGCCGGCCACCTCGACCGGCTGGTTCGGCAGTGCCGTTCCGTCGGCCACCTCGCAGGCCAGCGCCGTCATGTCCATGGCGCCGATATCGAGCCGCAGTTTCCCTGGCCGGCCGGAAGTGGCCGCATCGAGCAGGCCATCGATCAGCGTCTCGGCGTCGCGCAGCTTTCTCTCGATACGCTGCACGGAAAGCAGCGCATCCTCCGGAAGCGCCCTGCCCGCCAAAACCTGGGCGGTGGCAAAGGCCACGTGCAGGGGATTGCGCAGGTCATGCACGAAACCCGAAATGAACTCGATCGTCTTGCTTCGCTGGGATTCCGAGAATGCATAGGCCGATTCGCGGATCGACACATCGATCGAGGCCGTGATGGTGTCCACCTGGAGCGCGTTCAGGTCGAACCGTTCGTGCGCGGCGACATCGAGGATGACTTTACGCAGCAACTGGAATTCATGAATCACCTGTGCGCACGAATACTCCGTCATCAACGCCCGCTCGCGCCCATGGGCCAGGCTCTGGGTGGTATTGGAGGTGGCAAACGGCTTGCTCCCCGCTACCGCCTCGAGCAGCCGATCCAGATAGACAGGCAGGGTATCGATCAGGATCGGCTCGGCAAGCGTGCTGGCGTCCGGGATCGACGCTCTGGCCCTGAACTGCCACTGGAGAATGATTTTTTCCTTGAGCGAGGCTAGAGTCAAGCGAACTCCTTTCTTCATCGAGACACCCTAGGTGCCCTGGCATGGCCATCATATAGCAAGTCGCCGGCCGCCCGGCAGGGCTGCGCTGGCCGCGCATGCGCTTACTGGTTCGCCGCAGCCCTGGGTGTGCCGAAGCCGCGTTCCTCGAAAGCCGACCGCAGCTCGTCCCATGGCATGGCCCTGGCGAAGCGCCATCCCTGTGCGAACTGCACGCCGCGGGCAAGCAGGTACTCGGCCTGCTCATCGGTTTCCACGCCCTCGGCGATCGTGCGCAGTTCAAGGGTCTGGGCCATGGCGATGATGTGGTGCACCACCTGGTCGGTCGGCGAGCGCGTGCCGATGGCTTCGGTAAATGCCCGGTCGATCTTCAGGAAGTCGACCTCGAACGACTCCAGGTAGGACAGGCTGGAGTAACCCGTGCCGAAATCATCCACGGCGACTTCGATGCCGCCCGCCCGCAGGTCGGCGATGACCGGCCTGACCGTGCCGACATCCAGCAGTGCCCGTTCGGTCATCTCGACGATCAGGTTCGATGGCTTCGCGCCGGAATCGGCCAGCAGCCGGTCGAGCAGGAACCTGGTCCGGGGAGAGTTCAGGTCGGCCGCCGAAACATTGATGGCGATGTGGAACGCGGGGTGGCGCGCCAGGAAATCGCCGGTATCGCGCTGCACGAGTTCCGTCACCCGCTCGGTCAGCCTGGTGATCGTCCCGGTGCGTTCCGCGACAGGAATGAAGAGGTCGGGGCCGATCAGTTCGCCGTTCGACCTGCGCCATCGCAGCAGCGCCTCCGCGCCGACCCAGCGGCCCGTGGCCAGCTCGACGATCGGCTGGTAGGCGAGGAAGAACTCATCGCGCCGCAGTCCGAGGCGCAGCGCGCTGGCCAGCGACAGCTGCCTGCGCGCGACAAGGAAGATCGCTGCCGCCAATGCCAGACCGGCGATGATTCCAGCGGGGACCAGCCGCGCGGCGAGAGCGCCGGTTCGATGCTCGACGTAGGAAACCGGCACCGCGGCGATGCCTGCCATGGGAAACTGGCGCGAGCGCACCAGTGCGACGAGGAAGCCATCCCTGACGACGGTGACCGTGCGATATTGCCTCAGCAAAGGCAGCCAGCCGGGTTCGACGTGGCCGCGGGAGGTGACCGGCTGGCCGTCGCGGGAGATCTCCAGGTGCAGCAGGGCCAGCGAGACGTCCGGGACCGCCGTCCAGGTATCGAGCGGCAGGTCGCGGTGGATCAGGGCCGCGAAAGAACCGCGCTGGAAACCAAGCAGCGGGCTTTGCAGGTCGTCACTCAGCGGAACGCGCGTGTACAGCGTCACGCCGGTCGACGAACGGAAGGCCTGGGTCCCGAGCGAGGCGCGGTCGCCGCCCAGGGATGAGCAGACCAGCACGCCATTTTCCACATAGCCGATGGCCTGGATATACGTCGAAGTCAAGTCGATGCGGCGCATCAGCGCCTGCGATGCATCGGAACACGGCGGCTGGCCCGACCGCTCCAGCAGGTCGATGCCGGCCAGTGCCTGCTGCTCCGTATCGTCTGCCCGGCGCACGATATCGCTGGCATAGCCGAGCGCCAGCTCCGACTCGGCGCGGTAGGCCTGCTGCCCGGCTTCCCGCATGGCCAGCCATGGGGGCACGGCAAGCGCGACGGCCATCGCCAGTGACGTCGCTATGAACATCGCGCGCTGCTTCATGGGGGCCACTCTGGTAGATGAGCTCGTGTCAAGCTCGCAGAGCGCAAGTATAGTCCCCGGCGAGTGCCCATCCGCGGCACGATACGCATGTGCAAAAAAACGCGCCGGGAGCGCAGCGCCGACGATTCAGCCGGAGGCCCGTCGATACCCATGCGGTGCCGGACACGGGCGTGTCCGGCACCGGCGATCGCGCCTTACTTCGGCGCCAGCGCGCCCTGCAGCTTGCCGGCTGCCGCCGACAGCGTGCCGTTCGGCTGGCGCACCTTGACCAGCACGCTGGCAATGCCCGCCTCGGTAGTGGCCTGCGGGCTGTGGATCACTTCATAGCCGGGATCGGCCGTAAACGCCACCGCCTGGCCGGACTGCGGCACGGTGGTACCGTTCGCGTCGACCAGCCGGGCGCGCGCGAACACCAGGTCGCCCACCGCCGGCGGCACGCCCATGTCGTCCAGCGCCACCTCCAGCTTCACGGGCTCGCCCGGCGTGCGCACCTTGTGCTCGGCCACTGCCTTGCCGCCCGTATAGGCCACGGCCACCAGTTCGCCGGCCTGGAAGGCGCCGGTATCGAACTCCACCGGCGGATGCTTCAGCTTCGGGTGCGTGGACGACGGCGCGGCCTTCTGCCGGGCCACCGTCTTGCCGTTCAGGCGCAGTTCGACCTCCTCGGCATTCGTGAACACGCGCACGCGCGGCGACGATTCAGGCGTCCAGTAGCTGGCGATGAACACCATCGGGCCGCCGCCCCAGTTCGGCACGTTGCCCGGGGCTGCCTGCTCCGGGCTGCGCTGCGAGCGGAAGAACTCCGCCGCGAACTTCGGCAGGCGGTCGATGCTCATCACGCCCGACGCTTCCAGGTCGGGGGCGTAGCCGCGCGCGTAGTCGAACATCACCCAGTAGCCGTCGGCAAAGGCCGGCGTGGTGAAATTGTCGTCATGCGCCTCGGCCACGTTGGCGGCCTGCTGCAGCAGGTGCTTCTCTCCCTGCGACAGCAACTGGCGGCTGGAGCGGTCGGCCGGTTTCAGGTCGCTCCAGGCGCCCTGGTTGAAGCCCGCGTTCATCGCATAGTATTCCCAGTCGCCGTACTCGGACACGATCAGCGGCTTGTCCGGCAGCGGATGCTTGTCGCCGATCCGGTGCTGGCGCGCCTGCATGTAGATGTCGTAGGAGCGTGGCAGCCAGCCCACCGAGAACGCCTGGTCGCCCGGGTATTCGGTGTGCACGGTCTGGTGCAGCCTGTCGACGAAGGCGTCCGGCATGGCGGTCTCGTTCAGCGAGCATTCCCAGCCCAGCACGCTGGCATGGTTGCGGTTGCGTCGGATCATGTCTTCGCAGGTCTTGACGACCTGCCTGGCGAAGGCCGGATCCTGGTTGAAGAACTGCCAGCCCGGCACACCCGGAATCACCAGCAGGCCCAGCTCGTCGGCCGCGGCCATGAAGGCCGGCGACTGCGGATAGTGCGACAGGCGGATGTAGTCGAAGCCGTATTTCTTCACCAGCAGCGCGTCGCGGTACTCGGCCTGCGGCGACAGCGCATAGCCGACGTGCGGGTATTCCTGGTGGCGGTTCACGCCGCGCAGCTGCAGCGGCTCGCCGTTCAGCACCAGCTTGTGCTGCCTGTCGAACGCCAGGCGGCGGATGCCGATGCGGGTCTGCACGCTGTCACCGGCGCTCTCTCCCACCACGGCCGTTTCCAGCATGTGCAGGTTCGGTGCCTGCGGCGACCACAATTGCGGCTGCGTGACCTTCAGCGGCATCGTCACGTGGCGGCGTTCACCAGCCTTCAGCGTCACTTTCTGCTCGGCGCGGGCGATCTCCCTGCCCTGCCATGCCAGCGTGTTGCGCACGGTGACGGTGCGCGCCGCCTTCGACGTATTGGCCACTTCGGTCTTCACCTGCACCGTGGCCTGCGCCTTGTCGGCCTGCGGGAACGTGACGAACACGCCACCGCCGGCCGGCGTGGCCGCCAGCATCTCGTCGGTGACGTGCACGGCCGGCTTGGTGATCAGGCTGACGCCGCGGTACATGCCGCCGTGCTGGATGTAATCGAGATCCTTCAGCGGCTTGGGGCCGGTGATAGCGTTATCTTCATTATTGGCGCGCACCACGACTTCGTTCTTGCCGCCGGCTTTCAGCAGACCGGTCACGTCGAACGCGAACGGCAGGTAACCGCCCAGGTGCTGGCCCAGGTGCTTGCCGTTCAGCCAGACGTCGGCCACGTTCATCACGGCCTCGAAGCGCAGGATCGCCCGTTCGCCCGGCTGCAGCGCGGCGTCGAAGGTCTTCTTGTAGAACACCGTGCCCTGCCAGGGCGCCGTGGGCACGCGCGGCTCGATGTGCGCCGCGTGCGGCAGGTCCACGGTGCTCCAGGCGCCGGCCGGCACCTTGTCGGCGCTGGCGCCGGCGGCCTGCCTGCCGTCGGCGCGGTGGAACTGCCAGGCCTCATTCAGGCTGGTGGTGGCGGCCTGCGCAGGACCGGCCAGACCCGTGGCGGCCAGCGCCAGGGTGGACAGCAAAGCGGTGGCCAGCGCGGTGGCCAGCGTGGTACTGGCCAGGCGGCGCGGGGCGGAATTCAATGTGCGAAATGGCTTCATTCGTCTCGGAGTGTGGTTGATGGGGCCGATCCGTGTTGGCCCGTGATTGTACGGCATGCATCCGCCATGGCGCCGGCAGTCGTTGCCAATCGAACATTTTAGCCGTACAATCAATGAGAATGATTCTTATTTACCTGGCCGTATAACCCATGACCGAGACCCTGCCGGCACGGTGCGAACCCGTCGCGCTGCTGTACAACGAGCACCACCGATGGCTGCAGGGCTGGCTGCGCCTGAAGCTGGGCAACGCCAGCGACGCCGCCGACCTGGCGCAGGACACGTTTGCGCGCATCCTCGGCCGGCGCGATCTCGATGCGCTGCGCGAGCCGCGCGCCTACCTGACCACGGTGGCGAAAGGCCTGATGGTCAACTGGTACCGCCGCCAGGCACTGGAAAGGGCCTGGCTGGACGCACTCGCGGCACTGCCGGAGCCGGAAGCCGTGAGCCCGGAGCAGCGCATGCTGGTGCTGGAAACGCTGCATGCGATCGACGCGGCGCTCGACGCGCTGCCGGAGCGGGTGCGCCAGGCCTTCTTCCTGTCGCAGCTGGACGGCATGAAATACGACGCCATCGCGCTGGTGCTCGGGGTCTCCCTGCCCACCGTCAAGCGCTACATGAAACAGGCCTTCCTGCGCTGCCTGCTGGTGCTGGAGGATTGATGCGCACCGCTGCGAAGCCCGCGGGTGCGGCGAACATGGGTGCGTCGAACATGGGTACGTCGAGCACGGGTCGGTCGGGCACGGCCATTTCGCCGCGCGCGCTGGAACAGGCGGCCCAATGGCTGGTGCGCCTGTACGATGCCGATGCCGGCGCCGCCGACCACGCGGCCTGCGCCCGCTGGCGCGCGGCAGATCCGGAGCATGCGCGCGCCTGGGAGCGCGCCGAGCGGCTGATGGGCAAGCTGGGCGGCCTGCCGCCCGACCTGGCGCGCAAGGCGCTGGACCGGCCCGGCACGGGGCGGCGCGCCGCCGTGCTGCGCGTCGCCGCGGTGCTCGCGGCGGCGCCGCTGTCGTGGGGCGCATGGCGGCTGGCCGAAGAGCGCCAATGGACGTCCGACCATGCCACCGCCCCCGGCGAGCGGCGCACGCTGGCGCTGGCGGACGGCAGCCGCGTCACGCTCAATACCGACAGCGCGATCGACGTGCGCTACGACGCCGCCGAACGACTGCTCGTGCTGCGGCGCGGCGAGATCCACGTCGACAGCGGCAAGGATGCGCGGCGCCGGCCGCTGCGTGTCGCCACCGCACAGGGGCGGATGACGGCGCTTGGCACGCGCTTCACGGTGCGCCGGCACGAAGACCGCACCGACGTCGCCGTGCAGGAAGGCGCCGTGCGTATCGAGCCGGAAGCCGGCGCGCCGCTGCGGCTCGATGCGGGCCAGCAGAGCCGGTTCACGGCCCAAGCCGCCGCCCCGGCCACCCCGGTCGATCCGGCCGGCGCCGCATGGCTGCGCGGCATGCTGCTGGCCGACGCGATGCGGCTCGACGCGCTGGCCGCCGAGCTGGCCCGCTACCGGCGCGGCATCGTCCGCGTGGAACCCGGCGTGGCGGCATTGACCGTGTCCGGCGTGTTCCCGATCGCCGATACCGAGCGCACGCTGGCGATGCTGGCGCAGACCCACCGGCTCGACGTGCGCCGGCGCTGGAACGGCTACTGGATCACGCTGGCGGCACGCGAGCCCGATCGTTCCTGATACTTTTTCCGATCCGGGGTGGCAGGAAGTAAAACACCTTCACCGTTCACCCCTGGCGCACCCGTCGGCACGCCGCTTGCACGAGGTCGCACCATGACATCCCGCTTTTCCCGTCTTTCCCGTCCCGCCATCGCCGCCGCGCTGGTGCTCGCCATCGCTGCCGGTGCCTGGAGCCAGTACGAACCGGCGCCGCCGCCGGCCACCCAGCCCGTCGCGCGCGCCGACATCGAAGCCACCGTGATGGCGGTCGGCACGCTGCAGCCGCGCAGCTTCGTCGACATCGGCGCGCAGGTGTCCGGCCAGGTGCTGCGCATCCATGTCGAACCCGGCGCCAGCGTGGAAAAGGGAGCGTTGCTGGTCGAAATCGACCCCAGCGTGCAGAAGGCCACCGTCGATGCCGGCCGCGCCGCGCTGGCCGGCCTGAATGCGCAACTGGCCGAACGCAAGGCGCAGGGCCGGCTCGCCGGGCAGCAGCACGAACGCCAGCGCCTGCTGGCGGAGGCCAATGCCGCGCGCGGCGAGGACGTGCAGACGGCCGAGGCATCGCTGGCCGTGGCCGCGGCCCGGATCGCCGACCTGGAGGCGCAGATCGCGCAGACCCAGGCCACGCTGACCGCCGACGTGGCGCGGCTGGGCTACACGCGCATCTACGCGCCGATGAGCGGCACGGTGGTCTCGGTGGACGCCCGCGAAGGCCAGACGCTGAACGCCACCTACCAGACGCCGAACATCCTGCGCATCGCCGATCTGTCCAGCATGACCGTCTGGACCGAAGTCTCGGAAGCCGACGTACGGCGCGTGAAACCCGGCATGCCGGTGTATTTCAGCACGCTGGGCGGCGACGGCCGGCGCTGGCACGGCACCGTGCGGCAGCTGCTGCCGGCGCCGGCCGGCGGCGCGCGCCCGGAGGGCACCGCCCTGGCGCCATCCAGCGCCAAGGTGGTGCTGTACACCGCCTTGTTCGACGTCGGCAATCCCGACGGCGCCCTGATGCCGCAGATGACGGCACAGGTATCGTTCGTCACCGCTTCGGCCCGCAATGCGCTGGCGGTGCCGCTGCCCGCGCTGTCCGCCGTCGACGGCAAGCCGGGCCGCTTCACGGCGCGCGTGCTGGCCGCGGACGGCCGGATCGCCGAGCGCGACGTAAAAATCGGCGTCCGCAACCGGCTGCAGGCCGAGGTGCTGCGCGGCCTGGCCGAGGGCGAGCGGCTGGTCACCGACGCGGCGGACGATGCGGCGGGGGTCCGGCTGTGAATTCTGCCGAGAGTTCGGAGGTGGACCCGGCTGCAGCTTCGGCCACTGATCCGACCGTGCCCCTGATTGCGCTGCGCGATATCCGCAAGCGCTACGGCGGCAACGGCGGCGCGCCCGCCACCGAGGTGCTGCGCGGCATATCGCTGGATATCCACGCCGGTGAATTCGTCGCCATCGTCGGCCAGTCCGGTTCCGGCAAGTCGACCCTGATGAACCTGATCGGCTGCCTGGACCGGCCCAGCGAGGGCAGCTACCGCTTCGACGGCGCCGACGTGGCCGCGATGGACAGCGACAGCCTGGCCTGGCTGCGGCGCGAGGCCTTCGGTTTCGTGTTCCAGGGCTATCACCTGATCCCCACGGATTCGGCGCGCGAGAACGTCGAACTGCCGGCGCTGTATGCCGGCACGCCCGAGCCGCAGCGGCAGGCCCGCGCCGCCGCGCTGCTGGAGCGGCTGGGCATGGGCCAGCGGCTGGATCACCGGCCGGGCCAGCTGTCCGGCGGCCAGCAGCAGCGCGTGTCGATCGCGCGTGCGCTGATGAACGGCGGGCGCATCGTGCTGGCCGACGAACCGACCGGCGCGCTCGACTCGGCCAGCGGCGCCGAAGTGATCCGGCTGCTGCACGAACTGGCCGACGCCGGGCACACCGTCATCCTGATCACGCACGATGCCGGGGTCGCCCGCCAGGCGCGGCGGGTGATCGAGATCCGCGACGGCGAAATCGTGGCCGATACGGCTGCCGCGTGCAGCGGCGGCGCGCAGCGCGCGGGCGGCTCGCCTGCCCCGCCCGCGGCGCATCCGCCCGGCCTTGTTCCGGCACCCGCGGCCCCATGGTGGGAAGACGCCCGCCAGGCGGCCCGCGCCGCGTGGCGCATGATGTGGGTGAACCGCTTCCGCACCGCGCTGACCCTGCTCGGCATCGTGATCGGCGTGGCATCGGTGATCGCCATGCTGGCCGTCGGCATGGGCGCGCGCCAGCGCGTGGTGGCCCAGTTGGGCGCATTCGGCTCGAACCTGATGTACATGTCGTCGATCGGCGCCAGCTCGCGCATTCCCGGCCGCAGCATCACGCTGGCCGACCTGGAAGCGGTGGCCGGCGTGCCGAACGTGGTACACGTGCTGCCCAACGTCACCGGCAACCAGGTGGTCCGCCATGGCAACCGCGACGTCAGCACCTATGTGCGCGGCAGCGGCGCGGCGCTGCCGGCGATCCAGACCTGGCCGGTGGCGCGCGGCGGCTTCTTCACGGCGCAGGACGACGCCGAGCTGGCCAACGTCGCCATCCTCGGCCACAAGCTGGCGCGCGAGCTGATGCCGGACGTCGCCGATCCCGTCGGCGAGATCGTCCTGATCGGCAAGCTGCCGCTGCAGGTGATCGGCGTGATGTCCGAAAAGGGCGCGCTGACCGGCGACCGCGACGAGGACAACCTCTTGATCATGCCCTTCTCCACCGCCGGCCTGAAGGTGTTCGGCCAGCGCGAACCCACGTACACCGTGATGGCGGTGCGCGACGTGGCCCGCGTCGAACAGACCCAGGCCGCGGTCGAGGCACTGATGCTGGAGCGCCACGGCATCCGGGACTTCAGCATCGGCAATGCCGCCGCGTCGATCGCCGCCGAGGCGAAGACCAGCGACACGATGACGATGATGCTTGGCCTGATCGCCGCGATCTCGCTGGTGGTTGGCGGCATCGGCGTGATGAACGTGATGCTGATGACGGTGCGCGAGCGCACCCGCGAGATCGGCATCCGCATGGCCACCGGCGCGCGCCGCCGCGATATCCTGCGCCAGTTCGTCACCGAGGCCATGCTGCTGTCGATGACGGGCGGCGCGGCCGGCGTGGCGCTCGGCCTGGCGATCGCGCTGGTGCTGCAGTGGAGCGGCGTGCCGGTGGTGCTGTCCGCCGCCGCGGCGGCCGGCTCGTTCGCCTGCGCGCTGGCCACCGGCCTGGTGTTCGGCTACATGCCGGCCCGCACCGCCGCCGGGCTCGACCCGGTGCAAGCCCTGAACCCGCAATGACCATCATTCAATGGAGACTGCCGTGCCGGAAAAACTGCTGTTTGCGGAACTGCTCAATGCCCGCATGCGCCCCACCACGGCGCGGATCGCCGTGCTGGAATTGCTGGAGCGCAGCCCCGCGCCGCTGCACGCGGACGACGTGTTCCGCCACCTCGGCAGCGAGGGCGGCGGCCTGGCGCTCGGCACCGTCTACCGCGCGCTGCGCGACCTGGCCGACGGCCGGCTGGTCCAGCGCGACTGGCACGAGGAACCGTGCGGCAGCCGCAAGGCCAGCTACCGGCTGCGCCGCGCCTGCGACGCGCGGCACGGCGTGGAACTGGTCTGCATGGCCTGCGGCCGGGCGGTGCACCTGCCGGACGCCGGCCTGCACCGCCAGCTCGCGCAGGCCGCCGCCGCCGGCGGCATGGCCCTGGCGCATTCGCCACTGGTGCTCCGCCTGGAGCAATGCGGCTGCGTGGCGGCCGATGCGGACCGCACGCCGGCCCCACCGTGCGGCGGCGGCACGGAAAACTGATACTTTTTCGCGTGCCGGCTGGCAGGTGGATAAAACCCGTCACTGAAAGGAAGTTGTCGATGCCTCCCCTCCACCTGCCGCAACGCGCCTTGCCCGCGCTGCTGCTGGCGTGCGCCGCCCTGGCCCACGCTCCCCTTGTTTGCGCCGCCGACGGCGCGCAGGCGTTCCACGTGCCGGCCGGCCCGCTGGGCCGCGCGCTGTCCACCGTGGCGCTGAATGCCGGCCTGCCGCTGTCGTTCGATCCCGCCCTGGTGCAGGGCATGACCAGCCCGGCGCTGGACGGCGCGATGACGCCGCGCGCGGCGCTCGATCGCCTGCTGGCCGGCAGCGGCCTGGCCGTGGTCCAGCGCGCCGACGGCACACTGGCGCTGGCGAAGGCCGCGCCGCCTGCCGCGTCCGCGCCCGCACCCGCGGCGCCGGCGCCCGCGGCCGCACCGGTGCCGCCGGCCGCCGCGACGATGCAGCAGGTCGAGGTGATCGGCGAATTCGATGGCGACAACCCGGACGATCCGCGCAGCGCCAGCCGCTCGCGCGGCGCCACGCGGCTTAACCTGAGCCTGCGCGAGACGCCGCAATCGGTCAGCATCATCGGCCGCCAGCGCATCGAGGACCAGCGCCTCGTCACCGTGCAGGACGTCATCAGCCAGACCACCGGCATCACGCTGGACCATGCCTCCACCACCCGCGAGGGCGACCAGATCTACGCGCGCGGTTTCGCGGTCGACACCTTCCTGGTCGATGGCGTGCCGGCCAGCCGGCTGCTCGAACCGACCGATTTCGATACCGCCATCTACGAACGCATCGAGGTGCTGCGCGGCGCCTCGGGCCTGGTCAGCGGCACCGGCAACCCGGCTGCCGCCGTCAACATGGTGCGCAAGCGGCCCACTGCCGATACGCGCATCGTGGCCGAGGCGCAGGCCGGATCGTGGGACCGGTACCGCGCCGAGCTCGATGCCAGCGGCACGCTGGCCAACGGCCTGCGCGGGCGGGTGGTGGCGGCACGCCAGGAGCAGAAATCGTTCGTCGACCGTTTCTCGCAGGGCAAGAACCTGTTGTACGGCATCGTCGAGGCCGACCTGGGCCCGGCCACGCTGCTGACGGCGGGCTTCTCGTGGCAGGACGACAAGCTCGATGGCGCCAGCCGCCGCTTCCCGTCGTTCTACGCCGACGGCAGCCGCACCGAGCTGCCCCGCTCCACCAACAGCGCCGCCGCGTTCTCGTACTACGACCGCAGGCAGAGCGACGTCTTCGCGAGCCTGCAGCACGAGTTCGGCAACGAATGGACGAGCAAGCTGACCCTGAGCCGCCAGGCCAACCAGTACGACGCCGTACAGGCCTACGCGATGCGCGGCTACCTCGACCGCCTGACGGGCGGCGGGCTGTCGCTGTGGATCACGCGCTGGAACTCGATGCCCGTCAACCTCACGGCGGACGCCTACGCCAGCGGCCCGTTCACGCTGTTCGGCCGGCGCCATGAAGCCGTGTTCGGCGCCACCACGTCGCGCGTGCGCCTGAAGGGCACGCTGTATCCCGCATGGATCCTGCCCGGCTACGATGGCACGGTCCCGAATTTCTACACGTGGAACGGCAATTCGCCGACGCCCGTCTACGACGGCACGGAGACCGGCACGATCATGGAACAGGAACGCCAGACCGCCGCCTACGGCACGCTGCGCCTGCGGCCGATGGACCGGCTGCAGGTGATTGCCGGCGCGCGCGTGGTCGACTGGAAGCGCGATACCGAGGAAGTGACGTTCGGCGGCGGCACGCTGTCCGATCATTTCGACAAGAGCGGCCAGGTGGTGCCCTATGCCGGCGTGACGTGGGAACTGGACCGGCACTGGTCCGCCTACGCCAGCTACACCAGCATTTTCTCGCCGCAGACCTACCGCGACCGCAATAACCGGCTGCTCGATCCGCTGGAAGGCAACAACGGCGAAGTCGGCCTGAAGGGATCGTTCTACGGCGGCCTGCTGAACGCCACGGCGGCCGTGTTCCGCATGCGCCAGGACAATCTCGCCGAGCTCGATAGCGACGAGTTCCTGCTGCCCGACGGCAGCAATGCCTATCACACGGTCAACGGCGCCACCGCACGCGGCGTGGAGCTGGAACTGAACGGCCAGCTGCGGCCGGGCTGGCAGATGACCGCCGGCTACTCCCACGCGAAGGTGGAAGACCCCGCCGGCCGGCGCCTGCAGACGGGCCAGCCGCGCAACAACGTCAAGCTGTGGTCGACCTACGACTGGCGCGACTGGACGGTTGGCGGCGGCGTCAACTGGCAGAGCGACGTGTACCAGGACAACGCCGGGCCGAACGGCGAGCGCTTCGACCAGCCGGCCTACACGCTGGTGAGCCTGATGGCGCGCTGGCGCCTCGATGCGAACACCACGGCCACCGTCAATGTCAACAACGTGTTCGACAAGCGCTACTACTCGTCGGCCAGCGGCGGCTTCTACGGCGACCCGGCCAACGTGATGGTGTCGCTGGCCTACCGGTTCCGCTGACCTGGCACCGGCGCAGCGTGAAGCCTCGCCCCCTCACTTCGCGTTGCGCTTCTCCCATTCCTTCGACTCGGTGGCGATCTTGTCCTTGCAGGCCTTGCGATCGTTCCAGTCCACGTGCTTGTCGCAGGACCGTTCCGTATCGTGCGGCAGGTACTTGCAGCCGGCCAGGCCAAGCGCGAGGGCGATGAGGAAGATGGTTTTACTCACTTGCGGGGTCTCCGTTATTTCTTGACGATGCGGTGGTGGATATCGTTGACGGCCAGCAGCGCAGCCGTCGAAAAGAACTTGTGGTACTCGGCCACCATCTCTCCCTGGACGATGACGGGGTCGGTGGCGACCAGCGCCCTGGCTTCATCGATGCTCGCGGTGGCGAACACGAACATGCCGCGCAGGTCGTCGACACCGTCCAGCGGTCCTGCCACGACGAGTTTTTTCTCCTTTGCCAGCCGCTCCATGTTGGCGAAGTGGCCGGCGAACATCGTGTCCCGCCCAGCCCCTTTCGGCACCGGCTTCGGGCCGGTCTTCAGCAGCACCAGCACGTAGGGACGCATGCCCTGCTCGCTGGCGCCGAGCGACTGCGCCAGCGCGGCGTCGTATGCCGGGGCCGCCGCGGGCGCGTCCTGCGCGTGCGCGGGCAGGTGCAGCAGGGCCGCCGCGACCAGCGGCAGCGGAATCAGGCTATGCAGTCTCGACATCGCAGACCTCCCCGGGTAATAATCAGCATGTTGACACAAGCATAAAATCAGCGCAACGCGCGGTGGGCGCCACGGTGCCATCGCAGTACTATCGCAGTACCATCGCGCATCCGAACCGCGCCCTTCCCTGGAGACCCGATGCACCGTCCGACGTCCTGCCTGCCCGCCCTGCTGCTGGCGCTTGCCCTCCCTGCCGCCGCCGGCAATGACAATGCCAATGCGCATGCCAATGCCGATGCCGATGCTCATCCCCATGCCGGCCAGCCGATCGCGCAGCGCTTCAACGCCGATCCGTCGCCCCACTACTTCGACACGCCGGCCGGCGGCAAGTTCTACCTGTACGCCACCGACGACGCCAGCAATTCCGGCAAGTACTGGGATTCGACGACGTGGCGCCTGTACACCTCGCCGGACATGAACACGTGGACCGATGCCGGCATCCCGCTCGACGTCAAGGTGTTCAAATGGGCGCGGCCCGATGCCAAGGCATGGGCGCCGGAAGCGGCGCAGCGCAACGGAAAGTTCTACTTCTACGCACCGGTGGGCGGCGACAGGATCGGCGTGGCGGTATCGGACCGGCCGGACGGCGGCTTCGCCGATGCCCGCACCACGCCGCTGGTCGACAAGGCGCGCGACGCCAACGCCGGCGACGAGCCGATCGACCCGGCCGTGTTCGTCGACAAGGATGGCCAGGCCTACCTGTACTTCGGCACCCGCGTGCCGAAAGTGGTGAAGCTGAAGGCCGACATGATCACGCTGGACGGCCCGATCCTGGACGTGGCGATCGCCGGGCTGCCTCCGCTGGGCAAGACCGAGAAAGCCGACAAGGCGAACAGGACGGGCAGGAAGGCCTATGGCGAAGCGCCCTTCCTGCATGAGCGTGACGGCACCTACTACTTCACTTTCTCGACCGGCTGGCCCGGCCAGATCGTCTACGCCACCGGGACTTCGCCGCTCGGCCCGTTCACCTACCGGGGCGTGGTGCTCGACTACCTGAAGATCTCGACGAACCACCAGGCCATCCTCGCGCACGCCGGCAAGAGCTGGCTGTTCTACCATGACCAGCTGCTGCCGGGCGGCGGCAGCCACCGGCGCTCGATCGCCATCGCACCGCTGGAGTACGGGGCCGATGGGAGCATCCGGCAGGTGCCGCTGGTGACGCGGTAGAGGCGGCCGCCGCTCGCCGATCACATCGTTGAGTTTCTAGTCGCGCTCGCCAACGCCGCGGCACCGATCCTCTATCATGGCGCACTAGCGACACGGAGGATGCATGCACAATCGACGGACCCTGTTGAAATCGCTCGGCATCGGCGCACTGGCCGTCCCGGTGGCGGCGGCGCGCGCCGCCACGGCGCCATGCGCCGCGCCGCAAGCGATCGCGCCGGCGACCGGCGCCGAACGCCAACGCAAGGCGGACCTGGGCAACGGCACGTTCCTCAACCCGATCCTGGCGGGTGACCATCCCGATCCATCGATCCTGAAGGACGGCAAGGATTACTATCTGACCTGCTCGACATTCGACGCCTACCCGGGTTTGCTGATCTGGCACAGCCGGGATCTCGTCAACTGGACACCGCTGGCACCCGCGCTGACCCGCAACATCGGCTCGGTGTGGGCACCTGAACTCTGCAAGCACGACGGGCGCTTCTACCTTTACATCCCTACCCGCAAAACAGCCGCGCCGGGCTCCCGCAATACCTCCTGGGTGATCTGGGCCGACCGGATCGAGGGGCCGTGGTCGGACCCGGTCGACCTGAACCTGCCCGACCATATCGACCCCGGCCACGCCGTAGGGGAGGATGGCTCGCGCTGGCTGTTCCTGTCGAACGGTGACCGGGTACGACTGGCCGCCGACGGCTTGAGCACGATGGGCAAGCCGGAGCATATCTACGATCCCTGGCGCTTCCCGGACGAGTGGGACAGCGAAGGCTTCTCGCCCGAGGGACCGAAGATCACCCGGCACGGCGGCTGGTTCTACATGATCCTTGCCATCGGCGGCACCGCCGGGCCGCAAACCGGCCACATGGTGATCGCGGCCCGCTCGAAGTCCATCCATGGCCCATGGCAGCACCATCCCCGCAATCCGCTGGTACGGACAGCATCGAAAGACGAGAAATGGTGGTCGCGCGGGCATGCCACCCTGGTGGAGGGACCGGCTGGCGACTGGTGGTCTGTCTATCACGGCTACGAGAACGGCTTCTGGACGCTGGGCCGCCAGGCCTTGCTGGCGCCCGTGCGCTGGACCGCCGACGGCTGGCTGGAATTCGGTGGCGGAGACTTGTCGCGCGCCCTGCCGACACCGAAAGGCGGCACGGCAGGCCCGCACGGGCTGGCATTGTCGGACGACTTCGCCACCGACAAGTACGGAACGGCCTGGGCTTTCTTCAATCCCGCCGCTGACGAGGCAAGGCGCCTGAGCCGCAAGAATGGCGTGCTGCACATGGCGGCGCGCGGCACCGCACCGTCCGACTCATCCCCACTGTTGCTGACCGCCGGCGACACCGACTATGAGTTCCAGTGCGAGATCGAGGTGGATCCCGGCGCTCGTGCCGGCCTGCTGCTGTTCTACGACCAGAAACTGTACTGCGGCGTGAGCTTCGACGCCAGCCGCTTCATCGGTCACAAGTATGGCATCGAGCACAGCCGCTATCCGAACCCGTACGGCCGGCGCATGTTCATCCGCGTCCGTAACAAGGAGCACATCGTGCGTGTGCACGTGTCCACCGACGGCACGAACTGGCGGCGTTTCGAGCGTTCATTCGAAGTGTCCGGCTACCACCACAATGTGCGCGGCGGCTTCATGGCGCTGAAACCGGGCCTGTTCGTATCGGGCACCGGCGAGGCGCGGTTCCGCGATTTCCGTTACCAGGTGCCGCTGCCGGGGGAGTAAGCTGCGAAGCGTGTTTCGGGCAGGAGCAGCCATCAACGGCGTTTCAACTCGATCCCATGGGCAGCCGCCTGCGCGAGCGACGGCGAAGCCTTGCCGCGCATCTCGGCGCGCGCATGCCTCATCACGGTTCGTGACGCGGTAATGCCGAGCACTCCCATCACGCATGCGACGACGATATCCGGCCAGCCCGACCCTGTGCCAAACACGCCCAGGGCGGCCAGCATCACCGCCGCATTGCCGATGGCATCGTTGCGGGAACACAGCCACACGGAGCGCATGTCGGCGTCGCCATTCCGGTACGCGTACAGCAACAGGGCCACGAAGAGATTCGCGGCCAGCGCCAGGGCGCCGATCGTTCCCATCGCCGCTGCGGCCGGGACGGTCCCGTTCACGATATTCCAGCCTGCCGCCAGCAGGACGAACACGCCGTATCCGCCCATCGTCGCACCCTTCACCAGGGCGGTGCGCGAACGCCATGCCGGCGCCAGGCCCAGCACGAACAATGAAACGCCGTAGTTTGCCGCGTCGCCGAAGAAATCCACCGCGTCTGCAAGCAGGGAGACGGATCCGGACCTGATGCCGCCGAAGAACCGGCGTGGCGGGACGGAGCCTGACGCCGCATTCCGCCAGCCGTCCCCTGTTACGCCAGCGCTGAATCCAATTCGCCCTGCGCTGAGATTTCCTCGTTTGTCGTGATCCCTGCCGTCGGCGACGATGGCGGCACGACATGAACAACCGGAGACTCAAATGTTACTGAAAGATCGCGTGGCAATCGTGACCGGCGGCGCCGGCATCAACGGACTGGGTTTTGCGACGGCGCGCATGCTGGCCGCCCATGGCGCAAGCGTGGTGATCCTCGACCTGGCCGGCGCCAATCCGGCCGGCGCGGCGGCCGAACTGGGGCCGCGGCACCTCGGCGTGGTGGCCGACGTGACGAACAGGGAACAGTGCGAAGCGGCCGCGCAGGCCGCGCTGGAACGCTTTGGCCGCATCGACATCCTGTTCGCCAACGCCGGCATCACGCAGCCGCGCAAGACGCTGGACATATCGGCCGCCGACTACGACGCCGTGCTCGACGTGAGCCTGCGCGGCACGCTGCTGATGGCACAGGCCGTGCTGCCGGCCATGCAGGCGCAGAAACAGGGCAGCATCGTCTGCACCTCGTCGGTCTCGGCGCAGCGCGGCGGCGGCATCCTCGGCGGCCCCCACTACTCGGCAGCCAAGGCCGGCGTGCTCGGCCTGATGCGGGCGATGGCGCGCGAATTCGGGCCGGACGGCATCCGCGTCAACGCCATCACGCCCGGGCTCATCGCCACCGATATCATCAAGGGCAAGCTGACGGAGGAACGCAAGGGCGAGATCGCCACGGACATCCCGCTGGCCCGGCTGGGCAGGGCCGACGACATCGCCGGTGCCGTCGTCTTCCTGGCCAGCGACCTGTCGGCCTACTGCACCGGCGTGACGCTGGACGTCAACGGCGGCATGCTGATCCACTGATCCTTCACGCTCCGGTGGCGGCCGCGCCGCCATCGGTGACGAATCCCCGTATCCAGTCCGCCACCGTGCGCACCGCCTGCAGGCTCTCGCGGCTCTTCGGCACGGCGATATAGTGCCCGGTGGCCTCGATGGCCAGTTCGCCGAACGGGCACACCAGGCGCCCCTCCTTCAGGTAATCCTGCACCAGCACCGTGCTCTCGATGCACATGCCCAGGCCATTCTCGGCCGCACCCAGCGTCATGAACGCGCGGTCCAGCCGCAGCCCGCGCACGGGGTGGCGGCATTCGGGCGCGAAGCGCGCGATCCACTCGTCCCACGAGGTCAGCGACACATCGTTCTGGATCAGATAGAAGTTCTCGATATCGCCCGGCGGCAGCGGCAGCGTCCAGCCATCGACCAGCGCCGGGCTGCAGACGGGCAAATAGCGCTCGTGCCGCGACACCGGCTCCACGTGCACGCCGGCCGAGGCGGTGGGCCGGCCGTACAGCACGGCCACGTCGACGCCGCTGCTGGAAAAGTCGGGCGGCTGGTGCACGGCCCACAGCCGTACGTCGATCTCCGGATGGGCGCGCAGGAACGCCGGCAGCTGCGGCATCACCCAGATCGCCGCGAAGCTGGGCGCGCACTGGATCGTCACCACCTGCTGCTTGCTGCCGCGGTCGAGGATCGTGCGCAGTTCGTCGTCGATGTCGCCGAACGAGCGGCGGATCACTTCATACAGCCGGGCGCCCTCTTCCGTGGGCTCGACGCCGCGCCGGGCCCGCTCGAACAGCAGCGTGCCGAGCGCTTCCTCCAGGGTCTGGATCGAATGGCTGACGGCCGAAGCCGTGATCGACAGTTCCTGCGCCGCGGCGGCGAAGGAACGGTGCATGTAGGCGGCCTCGAAAGCCTGCAAGCCCTTGAGGGATGCCTTGCGCAGGGCGCGGTATCGCTGAACTGGTTTCATCTATCGCCAAGAATTACTCGCTATACGGTGGGTCTTTCAATTCTTACACTGGTTTCGTGACAAGACCAATGATTCGCAACCGGAGACACAGCAATGAAACTCGATTCACCAGACATCGACCGGGCAGGCCAGGACACCGCCGGCCGGCTGCGCGCCCTGAACAGCGCCGCCTACCGCATCCGCCGTTTCGCGCTGCGGATGGGCGAAGTGCAGGGCCAGGGCTATGTGGGCCAGGCGCTCGGCATGGCCGACATCCTCGCCGTGGCCTACCGCCATGCGCTGCATTATCGTGCCGATGAGCCGGAATGGGAAGGCCGCGACCGATTCCTGCTGTCGCACGGCCATTACGCGATTGCGCTGTATGCCGCCCTGCTGGAGGCCGGCATCCTGCCGGAAGCCGAGCTGGAAACCTATGGCAGCGACGACAGCCGGCTGCCGATGTCCGGCATGGCCACCTACACACCAGGCATGGAGATCTCGGGCGGCTCGCTGGGCCAGGGCCTGACGATCGCGGTCGGCATGGCGCTGGGCCTGCGCCAGAAGAACAACCCCGCCTTCGTCTACAACTCGATGTCGGACGGGGAGCTCGACGAGGGCTCGACGTGGGAAGCGGCACTGTCCGCCGCGCACTTCGGGCTGGGCAACCTGATCACGCTGGTGGACATCAACAACCAGCAGGCCGACGGGCCGTCCAGCAAGATCCTCGGCTTCGAACCGCTGGCGCAGAAGTGGGAAGCGTTCGGCTGGCACGTGCAGCGCGCCAGCGGCAACGACATGGCCGCCGTGCTGGCCGCCTTCGATGCGGCGCGCAACCATCCGGACCCGCAGCCCCGCGTGATCCTGTTCGATACGCTGATGGGTTCCGGCGTGCCCTTCCTGGAACAGCGCGACAAGAACCATTTCATCCGTGTCGAAGCCGACGAATGGCAGCAGGCCATCGCCATCCTCGATCAGAAACAGAACCAGGCAGGAGACCAGCAATGAATGCCCCAATCAGCAAGCCAATCAGCAAGCCACCCGGCAAACCACGCCTGACCACGTCGGCGATGATCGCCTCCATTGCCAGCGAGGGCCAGCGCACCGTCGCCGCGCCGTTCGGCAACGCGCTGGTGGCACTGGCCGCGCGCCGGCCCGACATCGTCGGCATGAGCGCCGACCTGGCGAAATACACGGACCTGCACCTGTTCGCCAAAGAGTACCCTGAACGGTTCTTCCAGATGGGCATGGCCGAGCAGCTGCTGATGGGTGCCGCCGGCGGCATGGCCAAGGAAGGCTTTACGCCGTTCGTCACCACCTATGCGGTGTTCGCGTCGCGCCGGGCGTACGATTTCATCCACCAGGTGATCGCCGAGGAAAACCTCAATGTCAAGATCGCCTGCGCGCTGCCCGGGCTGACCACCGGCTACGGCCCCAGCCACCAGGCCACCGAGGATATCGCCATCTTCCGCGGCGTGCCGGGACTGACGATCGTCGATCCCTGCGATGCGCTCGATACCGAGCAGGCAACGGTCGCCATTGCCGAGCACCAGGGACCGGTCTACATGCGGCTGCTGCGCGGGAAGGTGCCGCTGGTGCTGGACGAGTACGACTACAAGTTCGAACTGGGCAAGGCCAAGCTGCTGCGCGACGGGCGCGAGGTGCTGGTGATCTCCAGCGGCATCATGACGATGCGCGCACTGGAGGCGGCGCAGGCGCTGAAGGACGATAATGTCGGCGTCGCGGTACTGCACGTGCCGACCATCAAGCCGCTCGACATCGAAACGATCGTGCGCGAAGCGTCGCGCGGCGGGCGCCTGGTGGTGGTGGCCGAGAACCACTCGGTGGTGGGCGGCCTGGGCGAGGCGGTGGCGGGCACGCTGCTGCGCGCCGGCGTGGCGCCGGCGTTCCGGCAGATTGCCCTGCCGGATGCCTTCCTCGATGCCGGCGCGCTGCCCACGCTGCACGACCGCTACGGCATCTCGACGGAAGCGATGGTGGCCAGCATCCGCTCCTGGCTGCGCTGAGCGCGCACGGCCGAGGGCACCGGGCAGCAATGCCCCGCATGCGCAAGGAGGCGGCAAGACCTCCGCGCGATGACAGAACAATCTGGAGACACGCATGAAAACACCGATCGTCACACCCGCGGCAGGTGCCGCCTATCACTCCGGCGTCGCCGACGTCGAAACCCGGGCCTACGCGAAAGTCACGCGCCGGCTCGTGCCGTTCCTGATGCTGTGCTACCTGGGCGCCTACCTGGACCGCGTCAACGTCGGCTTCGCCAAGCTGCAGATGCTGTCCGACCTGCAGTGGAGCGATACCGTCTACGGCCTGGGCGCCGGCGTCTTCTTCATCGGCTACTTCCTGTTCGAAGTGCCGAGCAACATGATCCTGCACCGCTTCGGCGCGCGCCGCTGGCTGGCGCGCATCATGATCACCTGGGCCATGATTTCCGCCAGCTTTGCCTTTGTCAGTTCGCCGACGATGTTCTACGTGCTGCGCTTCCTGCTCGGCGTGGCCGAGGCGGGTTTTGCGCCCGGGGTCATCCTGTACATCACCTACTGGTTCCCGTCGGCACGGCGCGCCAAGGTCATGGGGCTGTTCTTCATGGCGATCCCGCTGGCCTCCATCGTCGGCGCGCCGCTGTCGGGCTGGATCATGGAAGCGTTTGCCGGCGTGCACGGCCTGCGCGGCTGGCAGTGGCTGTTCGCGCTGGAAGCGATTCCGTCGCTGATCCTCGGCGTCACGATCCTGTTCTACCTCGACGACAGCATCGCCGCGGCGAAGTGGCTGTCGCCGGAGGAAAAGGCCGTCCTGCAGCGCAATATCGCCGCGGAAAACGACGGCAAGGTGGCGCACCAGACCATCCGCGAGTTCCTGGCCGACCGGCGCCTTTGGCTGCTGACCGGCATCTACTTCTGCATCGTCATGGGACAGTACGGGCTGACGTTCTGGCTGCCGACGATCGTGCGCAACGCCGGCGCGAGCGGGCTGTGGGAAGTCGGCATGCTGGCCGCGATCCCGTATGGCGTGGCGCTGGTCTGCCTGCCGCTGGTCGGCCGGAACTCGGACCGCACCCGGGCCCGCCGGCTGCACTGCGGGGTGCCGATGCTGGCGGCCGCCGCGGCCCTGTTCGCCCTGCCATTCACCGACGGGATCGGCACGGCGCTGGCCCTGCTCAGCGTGGCCGCGGCGGGCGCGCTGTGCGGCACATCGCAGTTCTGGGCGCTGCCGACCGCCTTCCTGGGCGGCATGGCGGCGGCCGCCGGGATCGCCACTATCAACTGCATCGCCAACCTGGCCGGCTTCTTCTCGCCGTCGCTGGTAGGCTGGCTCAACGACTTCACCGGCAAGCAGGGCGCCGGCCTGATGCTCACCTCCGGCATGCTGCTGCTCGGCGCCTGCCTGATCGTCCTGCTGCCGAAGCACGCCGTCGACCGCTGACCGCTTGCCGGGCATTACCCGGCAAGTTCTCCCTTCCTGTTTCATCCACGATGCCGGCCCGGCCAGGGACCGGCACGTCCATAAAAACCCGGAGACACCATGCAACGCAAGCTCGCCTGGGGCGCCTGCGCCCTCGCCTGCGGCACCGCCGCGGCCCAATCGAATGTCAATGTGTACGGCCTGGTCGACATGAACGTCGGCGTCATTTCCGATGCCGCCGCCAATGGCGGCAACACGGTACGCGTCAATTCCGGCGGCATGAACACCTCGCGCCTCGGCTTCACCGGCAGCGAGGACCTGGGCGGCGGCCTGAAGGCGCTGTTCCAGCTCGAGATGGGCATCGCCGCCGATACCGGCGTGGCCGACACGCCGCTGTTCAAGCGCCAGGCCACCGTGGGCCTGGAAGGCCGCTGGGGCACGCTGCTGCTGGGCCGCGCATTCACCACCGTCTACGACTTCGTGCTGCCCTACGATCCGATGGGCTACGCGCCACAGTACTCGTGGGCGCCGGCCGGCAACGCCAGCGGCGCCAGCAAGTACGGCATGGCGTTCGCGTTCGACAACCTGGTCAAGTACCACGGCAGGGCCGGCAACTGGAGCTACGGTGCCAGCTATGGCGCCGGGGAACGGTCATCGGCCGGCGACGGCGCGAAAGGCGCGGTGGCCGTCAACTACGCGAGCGGGCCATGGTCGGCGATGGCCGCGTACGAGCGGATCAACGGCGTGCGCGATGCCGCGACCGGCACACGCGGCGATACCACGGCATGGCACCTCGGCGCGATGGTCTCGGCCGGCAAGGTGAAGCTGCAGGCGGCAATGCGCGACTACCGGCAGGAAGCGGCGGGCATGCCGGAGCTGCGGGCTCGCTTGTATTGGGCGGGAACGAACGTGTCGGTGACGCCGGTGGTGACACTGGCCGGCGTGGTGTACTACCAGGATGTGCGGCACGGGGCGGTCGAGGCGGACCCGGTGATGGTCGTCGGCCGGGTGCGCTATGAGCTGTCGCGCCGCACCGACCTGTATGTCACCGCCGCGTACGCGAAGGCGAAACACGGGCAGCTGGTCGGCCTCGCGCGGGACGAGGCCGGATTCGGCAGCCGGCAGAAAAGCGTGCTGGCGGGGATCCAGCACAGGTTCTGAAGTACCCGCTGTGCGTGGCCCGGCAGTGCCGCTGGCGCCGGGTGCTCCCGGATCAGGGGTGGGACATCGGGCGTGGGACATCAGGCGTGGGACATCAGGCGTGGGACAGGTGCCCCTCTTCCTGCCCCTCAACTTCCTTTATGCCGGCCCCGTTGAAGAACAGGTTCAGCACCACGGCCGCCACCGCCGTCAGCAGGATGCCCGATTCCAGCAGCGGATGCAGGCTGTGCGCCATGTGCTGCGCCCAGTGCGGCGCCACCAGCGGGATCAGGCCGAAGCCGATCGACAGCGCCACGATGTACAGGTTGAAGCGGTTGGTACGGAAGTCGACGCGGTTCAGGATGCGGATGCCCGCCGCCGCCACCATGCCGAACATCACGAGGCCGGCGCCGCCCAGCACGAACTGGGGAATCGCCTCGACCAGCGCGGCCAGCTTCGGCAGCATGCCCAGCACGATCATGATCACGCCGCCGGCCACGCAGACCCAGCGGCTCTTCACGCCCGTCACCGCCACCAGCCCCACGTTCTGCGAGAAGCTGGTGTGCGGGAAGGTATTGAAGATGCCGCCGATCAGCGTGCCCAGGCCATCGGTGCGCAGGCCCGCGGCAAGCTTTTTCTGGTCGACCTTCGAGCCCGTCATTTCGGACAGTGCCAGGAACATGCCGGCCGATTCGATCATCACCACGATCATCACCACCGTCAGCGTGAGGATCATCACGATGTCGAAGGTGGGCATGCCGAAGGCGAACGGCGTGACGAGTTCGAACCACGTGGCCCTGCCGACTTTGTCGAAATTCATCTTGCCCATCGAATACGCCACGGCGCAGCCGGCCACGATGCCGAGCAGGACGGAGATATTGCACAGGAAGCCCTTGGCATAGCGCACCGTGAACACGATGAACAGCAGCACGAAGGTAGCGATCGCCAGGTTGTCCAGCGCGCCGTAGTTCGGATTGGCCAGCGTCGGGATCGGGCCCGGCAGCTTGTCCGCCAGCGGCGCGGCGGAGGCAGCCGCTTCCGCCTTCAGCTGGTCGACCATCGTCACCAGGGTCGGGACGTCGACCGCGCGGGCGGCCGATTCGGGACCGCCCATCGCCCACCCCACTCCCACGCGCATCAGCGTGATGCCGATAACGAGGATGATGGTGCCGGTGACGACGGGCGGGAAGAAGCGCAGCATCCGGCTCATGGCCGGCGCCAGCAGAAGGGCCAGCGCACCGGCACCGATGCCGGCGCCGAAGATGGCGCGGGCGCCGTCGACGCCCGGCACGCCGTTGGCGATCGCCACCATCGGGCCGACGGCGGCGAACGTCACACCCATCATCACCGGCAGCCGGATGCCGAAGTACTTCGTCATGCCGAGCGACTGGATCAGGGTCACCAGGCCGCAGCAGAACAGGTCCGCCGAGATCAGCATCGTCACCTGTTCGGGCGACAGCTGCAGCGCGCGGCCGACGATCAGCGGCACGGCGATGGCCCCGGCATACATCACCAGCACGTGCTGCAGGCCGAGGGCGCCGAGGCGCCCCAGGGGCAGGCGCTCGTCGACGGGATCCGCCGCCGGCGCGGATGCCCGGGCCGGGTCCAACTGTTGTTGCTTCATGCTTGTCTCCTGGTTGTTATATGAAACTTCAGAATGCATGCTGCTGATCGGCCGGACCCGGCACGTTATGACACTTGCCGACTTACTTCATGACGGCTATTCCGTCTTGGCACCATCCTCGTACCACTTCTTGAGGAGGTCGCGCTCGCCCGGGGTCATGCTCGTCGCGTTATTCAGCGGCATCAGCTTCATGACCACGGCCTGCTGGTACAGGGCCTGGGCATGGCGCTTGATCTCGCCGGTGGAGTCGAGGCGGATGCCCTTGCTCTGCATCGCCGCCGAGTGGCACATCACGCAGCGCTGGTCGACCACGGCCTTGACCTTGGCGAACGGGTTCTGCGCGACCGCGGCCGTGGCATCGCCCGCGGCAGCGGGGGCCGCGGCTTCGACCGGCACCTCGGCCTGCGGCGCCGGCACCAGCCAGACGATCAGCGCGACCATCACGGCGGTACCGCCGAAGGCGTGTTCCCAGGGCACCCGCTTGCCGTGCACCAGCGCCTTGTGGCGGGCCACGAAGCTGTGGCGAATCAGTGCGCCCGTCATCATCATCAGCACCAGCACGATCCAGTTGTGTTCACCGGAGTACAGGAAGCCGTAGTGGTTCGACAGCATCGCGAACAGCACCGGCAGCGTGAAGTAGGTGTTGTGCACCGAACGCTGCTTGGCGCGCCAGCCGTAGATCGGGTCGACCGGCTCGCCGGCCTTCAGCTGCTTGACGACCTTGCGCTGGCCGGGAATGATCCAGAAGAACACGTTGGCGCTCATCGCGGTGGCCATCATCGCGCCCACCAGCAGGAACGCGGCACGGCCGGCGAACAGCTGGCAGGCCAGCCACGAGGCGAACACCACGAAGCCGAACACGATCAGGCCCACCTTCAGGTCGCCGTTCTTGGTGCGGCCCAGCGAACGGCAGATGGTGTCGTAGATCAGCCAGAACACGACCAGGAAGGCCAGCGCGCCGATGACGGCCGCCTGCGCGGGCCAGTCGTGCACCGCCTTGTCGACCATGAAGGTGCCGGCGTTGAACAGGTACAGCACGGTGAACAGCCCGAAGCCGGACAGCCAGGTGGCGTAGCTCTCCCAGTAGAACCAGTGCAGGTTATCCGGCATGGTCTTCGGTGCAACCAGGTATTTCTGCGGGTGGTAGAAACCACCGCCGTGGACGGCCCACAATTCGCCGTCGACGCCCTTGGCGACCAGGTCGGGCGCGGTGGGCTTCTCGAGACTGTTGTCGAGGAAAACAAAGTAGAACGAAGCGCCGATCCAGGCGATCGCCGTAATGACGTGGGTCCAGCGCAGCAGCAGGTTGACCCAGTCCATCAAGTACATATCCATAGAGCCTCAAACAAGCAGAGAAGCACGGTAGTGAAACCGTACTGTCCCCTCACCACAGCGGGCTCTGTGTGGGGCAAATCATCGCAACCATCGGCAACGCCCTGGGGCGGTACCGGTGTGCTCCGCGGCGACACTAGTAACTGTATACGATCCAGTCTTCGCTGGATATACGTTAGCTAACTTATTGGCGAATGTGGTTCAGGAACCACGGTAGGTCGAATACGACCACGGGCTGACCAGCAGCGGCACGTGGTAGTGGCCGGCCGCGTCGGCGATGCCGAAGTCGAGCGGCACCTCGTCGAGGAAGGCAGGTTCCGGCAGGCGCACGTCGCGCCCGCGGAAGTATTCCGCGACAGCGAACACCAGGCGGTAGCGGCCCACCGCCATGGTGGTGCTGTCGAGCAGCGGCCCGCCGTCATTGCGGCCGTCGGCGTTCAGGGTCAGGCTCTTGATGGTGGTGACGGTGTCGCCATCGATGCGCTGCAACTGTACGCGCATGCCGGCCGCGGGGCAGCCGTTCATCGTGTCCAGTACGTGGGTACTCAAATGTCCCATGGGGCTCCTTTTTTCTCGGAATATGCCGGCGGGATTGCCGGCGGGCTCATGATAATTCATGCACAACATCCAATGTACAGGATTGCATACACTTTTTGCTTTTCTTTTTTTGAAAAGTGTATACACTCTGGTTCACATGTCAACCTGTTTATGTTCCGCTCCTCGATGACCCGAACCCGCACCCAACTGAAAATCGTCGCGTCCGACCTGGCACCGGATGCGCATGCGCCGGCCGCCGGCGCCACCCAGCGCATCGTCGATTCGATCACCGCCGCGATCGCCGAGCGCCGGCTGATGCCGGGCACCAAGCTGTCGGAGCAGAAGATCGGCGACCTGTTCGAAGTATCGCGCACCGTCGTGCGGCAGGCGCTCAACCAGCTGAGCCGCGACCGGCTGGTGGTGCTGGAACCGGCGCGCGGCGCATTCGTCGCCACCCCCACCGCCGAGGAAGCGCGCGACGTGTTCGAGATGCGCGCCATCCTGGAAACGGCCGTCACGAAGCGGCTGTGCGCCACCATCACGGACGAGCAGATCCGCCAGCTGCGCGAACACCTCGCGCTGGAAGGCGCGGCCGTCAACGATGCCGCGGTGCCGGGGCGCACCCGCTTGCTGGCCGACTTCCACCTCGTGCTGGCGCGCATGCTGGGCAATGAAGTGCTGACGCAGATGCTGAGCGAATTGCTGACCCGCTCGTCGCTGATCGCGCTGATGCACCAGTCGTCGCACTCGGCCGGCGAATCGCACAGCGAGCACATGGCCATCGTCGATGCCTTCGAGCGGCGCGACGCGAAGGCGGCGGTGCGCCTGGTGAGCAAGCACCTCGTCAACGTGCAACACAACCTGAACCTGGATCCGCAGCAGGTGGATCTGGCCGAAATCCTCAACCGATAGAAGAAAAGCAAATCATGAATCCACGCTATCCACGCGACCTGAAGGGATATGGCCGCGACCGGCCCCAGGCCAACTGGCCGGGCGGCGCGCGCGTTGCCGTGCAGTTCGTGCTGAACTACGAAGAAGGCGGAGAAAACTCGGTACTGCACGGCGATGCCGGCAGCGAGCAGTTCCTGTCCGAGATGTTCAACCCGGCCGCCTTCCCTGCCCGTCACCTGTCGATGGAAGGCATCTATGAATACGGCTCGCGCGCCGGCGTGTGGCGCATCCTGCGCGAATTCGAGAAGCGCGGCCTGCCGCTGACGATCTTCGGCGTCGGCATGGCGCTGGAACGCTGCCCGGAAGTGACGGCCGCCTTCGTGGAACTGGGCCATGAAATCGCCTGCCACGGCTGGCGCTGGATCAGCTACCAGAATGTCGACGAAGCCACCGAGCGCGAACACATGGCGCTCGGCATGCAGGCTATCGAAAAACTGACGGGCGCGCGCCCGCTGGGCTGGTACACGGGCCGCGACAGCCCGAACACGCACCGCCTGGTGGCCGACTACGGCGGCTTCGAGTACGACAGCGATTACTATGGCGACGACCTGCCGTTCTGGCTGAACGTGCGCAAGACCGACGGCACGCACGCGCCGCAGCTGGTGGTGCCGTACACGCTGGACTGCAACGACATGCGCTTCGCCCTGCCCCAGGGTTTTTCGCACGGCGACCCGTTCTTCCAGTACCTGAAGGACGCCTTCGACGTGCACTACGAAGAGGGAGCGGAAACCCCGACCATGATGAGCATCGGCATGCACTGCCGCCTGCTGGGCCGCCCCGGCCGCATGCGCTCGCTGCAGCGCTTCCTCGACTATATCGGCCAGCATGACCACGTGTGGGTCGCCCGCCGCATCGATATCGCGCGCCACTGGAAAGAGGCGCATCCATTCAACCCCGACACGGCTTTCACGTGGGACTAATATGCAACCTCCAATGCTGACACTGGAACAATTGAACAACGCCACCCAGGCCGAATTCACGGCCCTGCTCGACGGCGTGTATGAACATTCGCCATGGATCGCCGAGCAGACGTGGCACGCCCGCCCGTTCGCCAGCGTTGCGCAGCTCAAGCGCGCGCTGATCGAAACGCTGCGCACGTCGCCGCCGGAAGCCCGCCTCGCGTTGATCAAGGCCCACCCGGAGCTGGCCGGCAAGGCGATGGTGACGAAGTCGCTGACCGCCGAATCCACCAACGAGCAAAGCAAGGCCGGCCTCACCGACTGCACGCCGGAAGAGTTCCAGCGCATCCAGCAACTGAATGCCGACTACAACGCCAAGTTCGGCTTCCCGTTCATCCTGGCCGTGCGCGGCCCGCGCGGCCTGGGCATGAACCGCCACGAGATCATCGCCACGTTCGCGCGCCGGCTGAACAACTCGCCGGACTTCGAGTTTGCCGAATCGCTGCGCAACATCCACCGCATCGCCGAGATCCGCCTGAACGACAAGTTCGCCACCGAGCCGGCCCTCGGCAACCTGGTATGGGACTGGCACGAGGAACTGGCACGGCACACGGAAACCGGCTATGCCGAGCGCAACGAGCTGTGCGTGACTTACCTGACCGATGCGCACCGTGCCGCCGCCCGCGAGCTGGCGAACCGGATGCGCGAGGAATGCGGTTTCGACGAGGTGACGATCGACGCGGTCGGCAACGTCGTCGGGGTCTACCACGGCATCGACCCGCAATCGAAACGCCTGCTGACCGGCTCGCACTACGACACGGTGCGCAACGGCGGCAAGTACGACGGCCGCCTGGGCATCCTGGTGCCGATGGCCTGCGTGCGCGAGCTGCACCGCGCCGGCCGCCGCCTGCCCTACGGCATCGAGGTGGTCGGCTTCGCCGAGGAGGAAGGCCAGCGCTACAAGGCGACCTTCCTCGGTTCGGGCGCGCTGACCGGGCATTTCGACAAGACCTGGCTCGACCAGCTGGACGCCGACGGCGTGCCGATGCGCGCGGCGATGGCCAACGCGGACCTCGACATCTCCGCCATCGACGGGCTGAAACGCGACCCTTCGCGCTACCTCGGCTTCATCGAGACGCATATCGAGCAGGGTCCGGTGCTGAACGACCTCGACCTGCCGCTGGGCATCGTCACGTCGATCAACGGCAGCGTGCGCTACGTGGGCCAGATCACCGGCATGGCCAGCCACGCCGGCACCACGCCGATGACGATGCGCCGCGACGCCGCGGCGGCCGCCGCCGAGCTGGTGCTGTACGCGGAGAAGCGCGGCGGCTCCGTGCAGGACCTGGTGGCCACCGTCGGCATGCTGGAAGTGCCGAACGGCTCGATCAACGTGGTGCCGGGCCGCTGCCGCTTCAGCCTCGACGTGCGCGCCACGACGAACGAGGTGCGCGACGCCGCCGCCGAGGACATCCGCAAGGAACTGGCCGCGATCTGCGAACGCCGCGGCCTGCAGTTCACGCTGGAAGAAACCATGCAGGCCGATGCCGCGCCGTGCGCGCCGGAATGGCGGCTGCGCTGGGAAAGCGCCGTCGAGGCACTGGGCCTGCCGGTCTTCCGCCTGCCAAGCGGCGCCGGCCACGACGCGATGATGCTGCACCGCGTGATGCCGCAGGCGATGCTGTTCCTGCGCGGCCTGAACGCCGGCATCAGCCACAACCCGCTCGAATCCATCGCCAACGACGATACGGAACTGTGCGTGCGCGCATTCCAGAACGTTCTCAATCAACTTGCCACGGACCTGACATGACCACCAACATGAACACTTCTGCCCCTTACGAATCCCTCGACGCCTGGATCGACGCGCACTTCGACGAGGAGGTTCGCTTCCTGCAGGAGCTGGTGCGCGTGCCGACCGATACGCCGCCGGGCAACAACGCGCCGCACGCCGAACGCACCGCCGAACTGCTGAAGGAATTCGGCTTCGACGCCGAGCTGCACGCCGTGCCGGAAGAGCGCACGCGCGCCGCCGGCCTGGAAACCATCACCAACCTGGTGGTGCGCCGCAAATATGGTGAGGGCCGCACCGTGGGCCTGAACGCCCACGGCGACGTGGTGCCGCCGGGCGAAGGCTGGTCGCAGGACCCGTACGGCGGCAATGTGGTCGACGGCAAGCTGTATGGCCGCGCCGCCGCCGTGTCGAAGTGCGACTTCGCCACGTTCACGTTCGCCACCCGCGCGCTGGAGGCGCTGGGCAAGCCGTTGAAAGGCGGCGTGGAGCTGTACTTCACGTACGACGAGGAGTTCGGCGGCGAACTGGGCCCGGGCTTCCTGCTGGAGAACAAGCTGGTGAAGCCGGACGTGCTGATCGCCGCCGGCTTCAGCTACCAGGTCGTGACGGCCCACAACGGCTGCCTGCAGATGGAAGTGACCGTGCACGGCAAGTCGGGCCACGCGGCCGTGCCGGAAACGGGCGTCGACGCGCTGCAGGCGGCGACGAAGGTCCTGACGGCGCTGTACGACCAGAACCGCCAGTACAAGGAAGTGCGCAGCAATGTCAAGGGCATCAACCACCCGTACGTGAACATCGGCCTGATCGAAGGCGGCACGAACACCAACGTGGTGCCGGGCAAGGTGGTCATGAAGGTTGACCGCCGCATGATCCCGGAAGAAAACCCGGCCGAGGTGGAAGCGAAGCTGCACCGCGTGATGAAGGAAGCGGTGGCCGACTGCCAGGGCGTGACGATCGAGATCCGCCGCATGCTGCTGGCCAATGCATTGCAGCCGCTGCCGGGCAACGCCCCGCTGGTCGATGCGCTGTCGCGCCACGCCACCGCCGTGTTCGACGAAGAGATCGGTGCCGCCGGCACCCCGCTGTACACGGACGCCCGCCTGTTCGGCGAAGCCGGCGTGCCGGCCGTGCTGTACGGCGCCGGCCCGCGCACGGTTTCGGAAAGCAACGCCAAGCGTGGCGACGAGCACATCTCGCTGGAAGACCTGCGGCGTGCGACCAAGGTCGTGGCGCGTTCGCTGTTCGATCTGCTGGATTAAGTTTCAGGTAGTGGGATCACAAGAAGCCCGTTCTCGCGAGAGGGCGGGCTTTTTTGCTGGCGAGCGCTGAACGTACTAGCGACGGTAGTCCGTCACGGCTTCATTGGCAAGACGGTCGATCATCTCGAGCATGGCTGGATCGCGCCGGTACTTCGCGCGAAGCTTTGGCAGTTGGCGACTGGCGGCACCACAGTACTTCCGGATGCCGCGCTCGACTTGCCTCTTCCGGTCGACAGGAGCTCGCCCATCGTACTCGCCGCCGAAATGCTCGCATGCTTTCGCGTGTTCGGCGAATGCTCTGATATCGCGAGGCATCTGTTTCGGTTCGCACATCCCCGGGAGATGGATGAGGAAAACAAGCATCGACGAGGTGACATGAATACGCATGCGAAACTCCTGGAGGCTGTTATTTCACTGGCAAATAATGGTAATGTTGCCGCTTCCATCACAAAGGAGACACTATCATGTTCAAGAAATTTGCGGCAGAAGCGCTGGGCATCAGCGATATCGGCGTCATCGTCGGGCCGGCCGACTACAGCAAGGTCGACGCGGACGATTACCTGTTCGGCGAGGACGGCGAACAGATCTTCTTCCTCATCAAGAGCAAGAAGGACGAGTACTGCTTCACCAACCTGGCACTGATCCACGTGGACGGCGACTCCGCCGTGTCGTCGAAGCGCTCGATCAAGCGCTACGAGTATTCGTCGCACCTGGTGACAGGCGTCAGCATCGAGACCGCCGGCACGCTGGACATGGATATCGAGCTGAAATTTTCGCTGGACGACACGCGCTTCTCGATCGACGTGAAGAAGTCGTTCATCGAACAGCTGAAGGACATCTACAAGGCGCTGATTTCCATCGGCAGGCAGCAGCGGCGCGATGCGCTATGCCGCGACAATGCGCTGCGCGCGCTCGATGCGACGGCCTCCGTACACAAGCTCAACATCGCCCCGGGCGCCGGCAGCCTGACCAGCCAGTACGGCGAATTGCTGGAAGCCCTGAACACCGCCATGCTCGACACGCACACCAAGCGCGATTACAGCGACGTGTTTGGAAAATATATTCACAACTGATGCGCGCGGCACGCCGGGCGGCAGCCTGCCCGGTGCTGCTAAACTTGCGTGCTTTATTCAGCGGATATTCTCAAGCAAGACATGAAAAATGGTTCAAATAGTGGCCTGGTATATTCCACCGATGGCGGCCGCATGTGCCCGGAATGCCGCCAGCCCGTTTCACAATGCGCGTGCAAGGCTGCGGCGGTGCCAAAAGGCGACGGCGTGGTCCGCGTGTCGCGCCTGACGAAGGGCCGGGGCGGCAAGACGGTCACGGTCGTCAAGGGCATCGCGCTCGATGCCGCGGCATTGGCCCTGCTGGGCAAGCAGTTGCGGACGGCGTGCGGTTCGGGCGGTACCGTGAAGGACGGCGTGATCGAGATCCAGGGCGATCACTGCGACCTCGTCATGGAAGCGCTCAGGAAGCATGGCCACGACCCGAAACGCGCCGGCGGCTGACGCGCTTCACCTTTATCAACACCACTGCATAAGCGGAACAACCGATGAAACCGATTTTCCTTGCGGCCGGCCTGGCCTTCAGCACCGCGGCCTGGACCGCTCCCACACCTGCCGCACCTGCCGCACCTGCCGCACCTGCCGCACCTGCCGCGGCGTCCGTGCAGACGCGCGACGTACCCGTCAACGTCTTCATGCAGGGCCGCCTGCCGCAGCCGATCGCGCTGAACGTGCCGGTGCCTGTCGAGTACGCGCAATCGAACGTCAAGCGGATCGGCTACTCCTACTGGATGCGTCCTGCCGACGCGGCCAGGGCAAGCGCCGAGAACCTCCCCGGTGCCCAGGGCCATATGTATGGGTCGATGGCCACCGCCGTCACCTACGATCCACGCTACAAGGTGTTCTACGGTATCGACGATCCGGGTTCGCTGAACAAACTGAAGGAAGCCGCAACCAACATCCAGGTCAGGCAGTTCAAGGACGCAAAACACCCGGCCGTGATGATCTCGATGATCAGCAGGAGCACCGGCCAGCCGGCGTACTTCATGTACATGTGGACCGGCGTGAAGCGGGACGTGTTCTACCTGGCCCTGCGTGCGCCGGACGGGCGGCCCGATTTCGGCAAGGCCGTGTGGGATAAACTGGCGGCCAATATCAAGTAGCCGGGGACGCAGGCCGGCGTCATGCGGCGCCGCGATGCCAGGAATGTCGAATCCAGTGGAGGCTGGCGATGAAAAACGAGAAAGCCTTTTATATCATGCTGCTTTACGGCGCATTGCTGGTCACCGGCAGCGCCGCCTGGTTTCTCGCACCGAACCTGTTCTTCGTCGTGCTCCTCGCACTTGCCGGTGCCTTGAGCTGCACGGTCTGGCATTCCATCCATGTCAGCTACATCGGCGGCCACCTCAGCGCCAGGCGCAAATCACTGAACCTGAACGTGCTGGTAGTGATGACCATCGTTTCCGCCATTGCCACGGTCGTCGCGTATGTCACGAGCGAGCGGGTCGAATGGCCCGGCTTCTGGCTCGGCTTTACGGTTTACAGTGTGCAGTGCCTGATCCTGCGCCGGCCGGGCAGGCAGACGTGGCTGCCCTGACGGCGGCCTCGCGCCAGCGCGCGACACCAGCCTATCGCGGCACCAGTTTCAGATCGAGCTCCACCTTTTCCGTCCACTGCGTTTCGCTGCCCGGCTTGCTGTACACCTTGGTACCGGCATAGGTCCAGGCCTTGCGGCCAGGGCCGGTCGCCAGCCCCAAGTGGAACATCGCCGGATATTTCTGGATGCCTTCATGGAACTGCTTGTCAAACGGTTCCGCCGGTACCGCGCCGAGTTTCGGCAGCAGCCCGTATTCCCGCTTGAACATCGGCTTGCGATCCGATGGATTGGGTTCGAGCAGGCTGAGGCCCATTTCCGTGCCCGCCGAAGGCATGTCGGTGACCATGCCGTTGGCATGGGTGGACTGTACGTTCGCCTTGCCTTCCATCGGGGCGTTGAAGCGAAGGTAAATTTCATCGCCGATGCCCAGCTTCGACGGGAGAATGTACATGTCGTACTCGCCGGGAGTGCCGGTCCACTTGCTGTCGCCGCGCGTTCGGACAATGGAATTGCTGTCCGGATTCTCCAGCGCCAGGCGGCCTGTTTCCGACACCGTTCCCGTCATCCGCAGCGGCGATCTTCCTTCCGCCACGAAATCAAGCCTGCCCATGTTTTCGTTGACTTCGACGAGCTGGTCGATCTTCCCCCGCAACACCAGATTGCGCGTGACAAAAGGCGCACCCGACTTGTCCTTCATCGCATACTCCTCGACGATGGACAGCGTGCCAACCAGCCGCTGCAGGGCTGGCTTCGGTGGCTCCCCGGCATTCTCCGGTTCCACCGGTTCCTCGGCTTTCGGGCTGCAGGCCAGCAGCATGCACGCGGCAAGTGCGATGGCGGCGACGGATCTCATGTTCCCCTTCGATGGCAATGGTCGAAGGAGTTATTTTAATATTAATACGCGGCGTTTCACCTGCACTGCAGGTTTTCAGAGGGCGTACATTTCGCGCACCATGTAGACGGCACCGGCGCCATAACTGGCCAGCAGCGAGCGCTGTCCGGCATCGTGCAAGGGCTGCGCGATATAACCCTGGCGTTCCCAGTAAGCCTGCGAGTCCTGCACCGACACCAGTGCGCTGCGGCGCAATCCCGCCGCGCGACCGATTGCCCACATCCGTTCCAGCAGCGCCCGGGCCAGTCCCTGGCCGGCATGGGACGGCAGCACCGCCATGTCGTGCAGGTACAGCGTGTCCGGCGCGCCGTGCGCACCGGCGAAATCGCCATGCAGCGGCGTGACTTTTCCCGTTCGCGAGCGATAGGCGGCCAGGTACGCGCATGGCTGACCATCGGATTCGCACACCAGCGAGCAGTTCACTGGGCTCGCCAGCCGCCGCGCATAGACTTCCGCGCTTTCGATAAAGCCGGCGCCGTAGCAGGCCAGCTGAATTTGCAGCAATGCCGGCAGGTCGGCCGCCTGCAAGGGGCGGAGCACAAGGTGTGAAGGAGATGGGGAAGTATCGCGCATGGATGAAAAGACGACTGCGTCGCGCATTATACAAAGTAAAAGCAAAGTAAAAGGGGACAGGCCCCACGCCTGTCCCCTTCCCCATTCCACAGCAAGAACTCTTTATTCCACCCGCACCACGTGCAGCAGGTTGGTCTTGCCGGCGGACCCCGACGGATACCCGGCGATCACCACCACGTCGTCGCCGAGCGTGGCCAGGCCGCACTGGACGGCGGCGGCCGGCGCGTCGGCGATCATGCCGCCCAGGGTCGTCGCCTCGTCGAACGGCATCGGATGCACGCCCCAGGCGATCGACAGCCGGCGGGCAATCGCGGGCTCCGGCGTGAGCGCCAGGATCGGCGTGTTCGGCCGCTCGCGGCTGGCGCGCAGGCAGCTTGCGCCGCTCAATGTATACGTCACCGTGGCGGCGGGTTTCAGCAGCCGGTCGACACGGCGCAGTGCGCAGCAGATCGCATCGGCCGTGGTGGCCGTCGACGGCGAGTGGCTGGAATCGAGGCCGTCGCGCCACAGCGGATCCTGTTCCACTTCGGCGATCACCTTGTCCATCACGGCGACCGCTTCGACCGGGAACTGGCCGGAAGCCGATTCGGCGGACAGCATCACCGCGTCGGCGCCCTGGTAGATCGCTGTGGCCACGTCGGAGACTTCGGCGCGCGTCGGCACCGGCGAGGCGATCATCGATTCCAGCATCTGCGTGGCGACGACGACCGGCTTGCCGGCCGCCCGGGCAGCGTGCACGATACGCCGCTGCAGCACCGGCACCTGGTGCGCCGGCAGTTCGACACCGAGGTCGCCCCGCGCCACCATGATGCCGTCGGCCAGCGCGACGATGCCGTCCAGCGCATCGATCGCGGCGGGCTTTTCCAGCTTGGCCATGATCCACGCCCTGTCGCCGACCAGCGCGCGCGCTTCGGTAATATCCTCCGGGCGCTGCACGAACGACAGCGCCACCCAGTCGACGCCCAGTTGCAGGCCAAACGCCAGGTCGGCGCGGTCCTTTTCCGTCAACGGGGAAATCGGCAATACCACGCCCGGCACGTTGACACCCTTGCGGTCCGACAGCACGCCGCCGGTCAGCACCGTGGTTTCGGCGTAGTCGGCGCTGCACGCGTCCACGCGCAGGCGCAGCTTGCCGTCGTCGAGCAGCAGGTCGGTGCCCGGCTCCAGCGCGGCGAAGATCTCCGGATGCGGCAGGCAGGCGCGCGACGCGTTGCCTTCGGCCGGGTCCAGGTCGAGCCGGAAGCTGGCGCCGTCGGCCAGCTGCACCTTGCCGCCGGCCAGGCGGCCGATGCGCAGCTTCGGCCCTTGCAGGTCCATCAGGATGCCGATCGGGCGGCGGATTTCCTTTTCCACTTCGCGGATGGTGCGATAGCGTTCGGCATGGTCGTCATGGCTGCCGTGGCTGAAGTTGAGGCGGAATACATCCGCGCCGGCCTTCGCCAGCGCGTAGATCGAGTGGTACGTGGAACTGGCCGGCCCGAGGGTGGTCAGGATCCGTGAGCGGCGCTTGCGCAGCATGCGTTCTCCAGGGTGTTGAGTAGTCAGGACAGCGGAATCAGGGCAGCAGCATCACAGCAACAAAATCGCCCTGAAGTCGTTGACGTTGGTAAGTGTCGGGCCGGTGACCAGCGCATCGCCCAGCGCGCCGAAGAAGCCATGCCCGTCGTTGTTGTCCAGGCTGTCGCGCGGACGGATGCCTTGCGCCCAGGCGCGCGCCAGCGTGTCCGGCCCGATGAAGGCACCGGCCACCTCCTCGGCGCCGTCGACGCCGTCGGTATCGGCGGCAACGCCATGCACGTCGGCTGCTCCGTCGAGCGCGATGGCCAGGGCCAGCAGGAATTCCACGTTGCGCCCGCCGCGGCCGTTGCCGCGCAGGGTCACCGTGGTCTCTCCGCCGGACAGCAGCACGCAGGGCGGTTTCACCGGCTGGCCGTGGCGGTGTACCTGCAATGCGATGCCGCCCATCACGCGGGCCACTTCGCGCGCTTCGCCTTCGATACTGTCGCCCAGGATCACCGGCGTCACGCCGGCCTCCCGCGCCACGGCGGCTGCCGCTTCCAGCGCCTGCTGCGGCGAGGCGATGATGTGGGTGGTGACGCTTTCCAGCCTGCGGTCGCCCGGCTTGACGGTTTCGCCGTCGCCGCTTTCCAGCAGGCGGCGCGCGCCGGACGGCAATTCGATGCCGTAGCGCCTGACGATGGCCAGTGCATCGGCGCAGGTAGTGGCATCGCCCACGGTCGGGCCGGAGGCGATGTCGGCCGGGTGGTCGCCCGGCACATCGGAAATCAGCAGGTTGACCACGCGGGCCGGATGGCAGGCTGCGGCCAGCCTGCCGCCCTTGATGGCGGACAGGTGGCGGCGCACGCAGTTCATTTCCGTGATCGTGGCGCCCGAAGCCAGCAGCGCGCGATTGATCGCCTGCTTGTCCTCCAGCGTCACGCCGGCACCGGGCAACGGCAGCAGCGAGGAGCCGCCGCCGGAGATCAGGCAGATCACCAGGTCGTCGGCGGTCAGCCCCTGCACGGCGCCGAGGATGCGCTCGGCCGCGGCACGGCCGGCCGCATCGGGCACCGGATGCGCCGCCTCGATGATCTCGATGCGCTCGCACGGCACGGCATAGCCGTAGCGGGTGACGACGATGCCCTCCAGCGGCCCTGCCCAGTGTTTCTCGAACGCCTGGGCCATCGCCGCCGATGCCTTGCCGGCACCGATGACGATCGTGCGGCCCTTCGGCGCCGGCGGCAGGTAGCCGCCGATGGTCAGCGAAGGCTGCGCCGCGTTCACGGCGGCGGTAAACATCGCCTCGAGCAGTTCACGCGGCGCGCCGATCATTTCGCTGTCCCTGCCTGCTGGCCGATCTCGAAGTTCGCCATCACTTCCAGTGCCCGCACCATGGCCGAGTGGTCCCAGCCGCCGCCATCGCGCGCGGCGCAGGCGTTGAACAGTTCCTGCGCGGTCGCCGTGTTCGGCAGCGACATGTTCAGCTGGCGCGCCGTGGTCAGGGCCAGGTTCAGGTCCTTGCGGTGCAGGTCGATGCGGAAACCCGGATCGAACGTGCGCTTGATCATGCGCTCGCCATGCACTTCCAGGATGCGCGACGACGCGAAGCCGCCCATCAGCGCTTCGCGCACGCGGGCCGGATCGGCACCGGCCTTGGCGGCCAGCAGCAGCGCTTCGCCGACCGCCTCGATGGTCAGCGCCACGATGATCTGGTTGGCCACCTTGGTGATCTGGCCATCGCCGTTGCCGCCCACCAGCGTGATGTTCTTGCCCATCAGCTGGAACAGCGGCTTGACCGTTTCAAAGGCTTTCTCGCTGCCGCCGACCATGATCGTCAGCGATGCGGCCTTGGCGCCCACTTCGCCGCCGGAGACCGGCGCATCCAGGTATTCGCAGCCCAGCGCGTTGATGCGTTTGGCGAAATCCTTCGTGGCCACCGGCGAGATCGAGCTCATGTCGACCACGATCTTGCCGGCCGAGAGGCCCTTCGACAGGCCATGCTCGCCGAACAGCACGTCTTCCACGTGCGGGGTGTCCGGCACCATCACGATGACGATGTCCGCGGCCTTGGCCACGTCGGTGCCGCAGGCGCATACGCTGGCGCCGGCTTCGATCAGGTTCGACGGAGTCGGGGTCTGCGAGTACGTGAACAGTTTGTGTCCGGCGTCCGCCAGGTGCTTTGCCATCGGGGCGCCCATGATGCCCAGGCCGATGAATCCGATATTTGCCATGATGTTCTCCTCTGTGTTCTCTTCAGTCGTACGTTCGGGTACTACAGTTACTTCACTTCCTGCAGCCAGCGCAGGCCTTCGCGGGTGTCGCCTGCCGGCTTGTATTCGCAGCCGATCCAGCCGTCGTAGCCGACCCTGTCGATGTGGCGGAACAGCCAGCCGTAGTTGATCTCGCCGGTACCCGGTTCGTTGCGGCCCGGGTTGTCGGCCACCTGGATATGGCCGATGCGGTTCAGGTGGCGTGCCAGCGTGGCGCCCAGTTCCCCTTCGGTGCGCTGGGCGTGGTACACGTCGTATTGCACGAACAGGTTGTCCGAGCCCACTTCGTCCAGGATGCGCAGCGCCTGTTCCGTGCGGCTCAGGTAGAAGCCGGGAATGTCGTAGGTGTTGATCGGTTCGATCAGCAGCCGGATGCCGGCCTCCTTCAGCTTCGCCGCGGCATAGGTCAGGTTATCGACAACCGTCCGGCGCAGCACTTCCTCGGTGACGCCGGCCGGCGCGATGCCGACCAGGCAGTTCACGGTGCGGCAGCGCAGCGCGGTGGCGTATTCGATGGCCCGGTCCACGCCGGCGCGGAACTCTTCCACGCGGTCCGGATGGCAGGCGATGCCCCGCTCGCCCTGCTCCCAGTTCCCGGCGGGCAGGTTGTGCAACACCTGGGTCAGGCCGTGCTGCTCCAGCTGCGCCGCCAGTTCTTCCTTGGCGAACGGATACGGGAACAGGTACTCGACGCCCTTGAAGCCCGCATCGGCGGCGGCCTTGAAGCGTTCAAGGAACGGCAGCTCGTTGAAGAGCATGGTCAGGTTGGCTGCGAATCTTGGCATGGTGGTTCTCCTTTTTTTGCTCGTGCAGTGCTGATTGCTTGTTACTGCTTACTTCAGGCGTGGAGCGACGGCGGTCGGTGCGTCGCCCTCTTCCGTGGCCAGCGCCTCGAATTCGTTGATGGCGTTGATCTCGGTGCCCATGGCGATGTTCGTCACGCGTTCCAGCATGATTTCCACCACCACCGGCACGCGGAATTCCTTCATCATTTCGCGGGCTTTCGCGAATGCGGGCTGGATGTCGGCGACTTCACGGACGCGGATCGCCTTGCAGCCCAGGCCTTCGACGACGGCCACGTGATCCACGCCGTACACACCGAGTTCCGGCGCATTGATGTTCTCGAACGCCAGCTGCACGCAGTAGTCGATGTCGAAGTTGCGCTGCGCCTGGCGGATCAGGCCGAGGTAGGCGTTGTTGACGACGACGTGCAGGTACGGCAGGCCGAACTGCGCGCCCACGGCCAGTTCCTCGATCATGAACTGGAAGTCGTAGTCGCCCGAGATGGCGACGACCTGGCGTTCCGGGTCGGCGGCGCACACGCCCAGCGCGGCGGAAATGGTCCAGCCCAGCGGGCCGGCCTGGCCGCAGTTGATCCAGTTGCGCGGCTTGTACACGTGCAGGAACTGGGCGGCGGCGATCTGCGACAGGCCGATCGTGCTGACGTAGCAGGTCTCCTGGCCGAACGCCTTGTTCATTTCCTCGTAGACGCGCTGCGGCTTGATCGGCTCGTTGTCGAAGTGGGTCTTGCGCAGCATCGTGCGCTTGCGCTCCTGGCACTCGGCCACCCAGGCCGAACGGTCCTTCAGCGCGCCCAGCGCATCGAGGCCGCAGGCCACGTTGATCAGCTGGTCCAGCGCGGCGCCGGCGTCGGAAACGATGCCGTAGTCCGGGCCGAACACGCGGCCGATCTGCGTCGGTTCGATGTCGATGTGGACGAACTTGCGGCCTTCGGTGTACACCTCGACCGAGCCGGTATGGCGGTTGGCCCAGCGGTTGCCGATGCCGATCACGAAGTCGGAGGCAAGGATGGTCGCGTTGCCGTAGCGGTGCGAGGTCTGCAGGCCGGCCATGCCCGCCATCAGCGGGTGGTCGTCCGGCAGCGCACCCCAGCCCATCAGCGTGGGAATCACGGGCACGTTCAGGATCTCGGCGAATTCCTGCAGCTTGGCCGCCGCATCGGCGTTGATCACGCCGCCGCCGCACACGATCACCGGGCGCTCGGCCGCGTTGAGCATTTCCAGCGCCTTCTCGGCCTGGGCCCGGGTGGCCGACGGCTTGTACAGCGACAGGCTTTCATAGGTGTCGATGTCGAATTCGATCTCGGCCATCTGCACGTCGAACGGCAGGTCGATGAGCACCGGACCAGGGCGGCCGGAACGCATGATGTGGAAGGCCTGCTGGAACACGCGCGGCACCAGCGCCGGTTCGCGCACCGTCACCGCCCACTTGGTGACCGGCTTGGCGATCGATTCGATATCGACCGCCTGGAAGTCTTCCTTGTACAGGCGAGCGCGGGGGGCCTGGCCGGTAATGCAGAGGATAGGTATCGAATCGGCCGAGGCGGAATACAGGCCGGTGATCATGTCGGTGCCCGCCGGGCCCGACGTGCCGATGCAGACGCCGACGTTGCCGGCCTTGGCGCGGGTGAAGCCCTCGGCCATGTGCGAGGCGCCTTCGACGTGCCGCGCCAGCACGTGGCGGAAGCCGCCATCCTTCTTCATCGCCGAGTACAGCGGGTTGATCGCTGCACCCGGCACGCCGAATACCGTCGAAACACCTTCCTTGCGCAGTACCGCTGCCGCTGCGTCGATTGCTCTCATACGGGCCATGCTCGTCTCCTGGTTTCAAGTGAATGACCCCAGCATACGGAGATGGCGGAAACTGTTGAATTGCTGCTAGTATTCGATCAGTCGATACTTGGAGTATGGAATTGGACCGTTATACCGAAATCCGCAGTTTTCTGCTTGTTACTGAAAAAGGCAGCTTCGCCGCTGCCGCAGTCGCCGAGGGCGTCACGCCCGTGGTGATGGGGCGCCGCCTCGACGCCCTGGAACGCCGCCTGGGCGTGCGCCTGATGCACCGCTCGACGCGGGGCCTGACGCTGACCGCGCTGGGCGAACAATTCATCGAACCCTGCCGCCAGCTGTTGCGCGATTTTGACATCGCCGAAAACAGCATCAGCGCCGGCCGTGCCACCGTACGCGGCCACCTGGTGGTCTCCGCGCCGGCGGCATTCGGCCGCTCGCACGTGGCGCCGCACGCCCCGGCGTTCCGCGCGAACCACCCGGAACTGAAGATGTCGTTCAACCTGACCGACAGCGTGGTGGACCTGGTGCGCGAGGGCTACGACATGGGCATACGCATCGGTGAAGTCACCGACCCGAACTACGTGGCCGTGCCGCTGTTCCCGAACCGCCGCGTGGTGTGCGGCACCACCGCCTACTTCGAACGCCACGGCATCCCGCGCACGCCGGACGACCTGGTGCGCCACAACTGCCTGGCCTTCAACCTGCAGGGCGGCCAGCAGCGCGGCTGGATCTTTCAGGACGGCGGCAAGCCGTTCGCCGTGCGGGTGGACGGCGACCTGTCGTGCAACGACGGCGAACTGCTGTTCGACTGGGTCAAGCAGGGGCTGGGCATCGGCTGGCGCTCGACCTGGGAGATCCAGGCCGAACTGAAACGCGGAGAACTGGTGACGGTGCTCGACGAATACGCGGTGCCGAGCTACCCGATCCAGGCCGTCTACCCGCAGCAGCGCTACCTGCCGGCCAAGATCCGGCATTTCATCGATCACCTGAAGCTGTTGTACAACGCGCCAGGATACTGGGAAAAGTCGCGCGCAGGCTGACGGCAAAAACTGGGGACGTACCCCTGTTTCTGGGAAATAGCCGCACGCATGCTGCCGTGCCGGCGTGTGTGGCGATTTCCTGAAAACAAGGGTACGTCCCCGGTTTTGGACGTTTCCTCAAAACACGGGTACGTCCCCTGTTTTGTTGTTCAGAACTTTGCCAGCGCCGCCGGGCCGTCCAGCTGTTTGACCATGATGTTCCGGTAGAACGTCTCGGCCCCTTCCGACTGGATCGAGAACTTGCCGCGCGCGAGGGGCACGGTCTTGCCGTTCACTTTCTGCAGCGAGTTCTCGCCGCGGAACACCTCGCGGCCGTTGACGATATGGATCAGCGTCTTGCCGTCGGCGATCACTTCCATGGTGTTCCATTCGCCGGACGGCTTCTCATGATTGCCTTTCTTGAGGATGCGCGCGGCCAGGCCGGTGCGCAGCGGCAGCGACGGTTCGTAGCGGTAGAACTTCCAGTCGCCCTGGTTGGCGTCGCCGACGTGCGCGTCGACGGTCACGCCGTCCAGGCTGTGGTAGTCGCCGCAATCGCCTTCCTGGATCTGGAATTCATGGCTGCGCATCCAGTGGCCGCTCTGCGCGCCTTCCGGGCCGACGGCGTAGTACAGCAGACCGCTGTCGCGCGGCGCCTCGAGCCGCGGGAACCACTTTTTCTCGCCCCATTTGACGTCGAACTTCAGGTGAAAATTGGCGTATTCGCCCGTGGTGGACACGCCGCCCCACTCTTCGCCCGATACGCGCAGCATGCCGTCGACCACCGAAAACACCTTTTTCGGATCGTTGTTGGCGCCGCGGATCGTGGTCGGCGTCTTCATGTTGTCGGAGGTGGGCTGCATGCTGACCCAGGTGGTCCAGCCGCTCAGGTCCTTGCCGTTGAAAAGCGACTTCCACGCACCCTCGGCGGCAAGCGCGGGGCCGGCAAGGGCAATGGCGGCGGTCATCAGGCCCAGGCGGGCAGTGTGCAGCAGGGATGTCATCGGTGTCTCGCTGGATGTTGAAATGGTAGCGCAATCTAACACACGCTCACGGGCCCGGATAGCACGGAATCGGCAAAGCTCAGGCGCGATTCGCCTGGTGCGCCGCTGCTGCGGCAGGGAAGAATCGCGCGGCCGCGGCCAGGGCTTGTCACGTATACTGTGCGCCGGATAGCGATGCCGAACCTGCGCCGACGGCAGGCGCGCAAGAGTACGGACGAGGTGCGGGAAGAGATGCGAAGCCGGTGCGAAACGAGATGAAAAACGCGATGCGGAACCGCTTCCTGTTCGCTTGCACGGCGCTGGCCGCGCTCGCCGCGGTGGCGTTTCCGCCCTGGCTGGCGTGGCGGGAGGCCGAACGCCATGCCTATGCCGTGCAGGCCGACCTGGCCCTGCGGTATGCGCGGGAGGTACTGCACCGGTCCGACGAGATCGTGCGGCAATCGCTGGCCGGCACCGCGCTGCTGGCACGCTCGCCTGCCGCGCCGTGCACACCCGAGCAGCTGGCGCTGATGCGGCGCATCGACCTGACATCGACCTACCTGCAGGCCATCGGCCATGTGCGCGACGGCGTGGTGGAATGCTCGTCGATGGGGGACGTCCGCATCCCGCTGGGCGATCGCGTCCTGCGCACGTCCGACGGCATGCGCATCTACTCGGGCGTCCCCGTCGAAGGCAAGGCCGGCACGCCATTGATGGCCATCGAGCGCGACGGCTACGCCGCCGTGTTCCACAGCGACCTGCCGCTCGACGCCGCCTCCGCCAGCCCCGGCATGTCGCTCGCGGCGCTGCACCTGGAGCGGCGGCTGGACGAGCCCGTGACCATGGCTACCGGCTTCGTCGACCGGGCATGGCTGAAGCGGCTGGGCAGCCGGCCCAGCGTCACCTTCACCGATGGCCGCTACCTGGTGGCGGTGGTCCGCTCGCAGGTGTTTCCCTCGGCCGGGGTGGCGGCGCTGCCGTTGTCGGCCTTGCCGGCACAGCGCAATGCCATCGCCCTGCGCCTGGTACCGGCGGGCGTGGTGGCGGGCATCGCCATCGCCGCGGCACTGCTGTTGCTGGCACGCAGGCAGACGTCGCTCGTCAACGCGCTGCGCAAGGGTCTGCGCAACAATGAGTTCTTCATGCTGTACCAGCCTGTCATGGACCTGCGGTCGGGCAGGTGCGTCGGCGCCGAAGCACTGTTGCGCTGGCGTCGGGACACGGGAGAACTGATCGGCCCCGACGTGTTCATTCCCCTCGCCGAACAGACCGGCACGATCGGCGCGCTCACGGCGCGCGTGCTCGAGCTGGTCGAACGGGATACGTGCGATTTCCTGGCTGCATACCCGGCGTTCCACGTGGCCGTGAACGTCTCTCCGGCAGACCTGGCATCGGATTCGATCGTCGGCCTGCTGGACGCCATGCTGGCGCGCGGCGGCATCACTGCAGCGAACCTGGTCCTCGAGATCACCGAACGCGGCATCCTCGACATCGAGACGGCGCGCACCGTCATCGGCACGCTGCGCGGACGCGGCATCAAGGTGGCCATCGACGATTTCGGCACCGGCTACGCCGGCCTGTCGTATCTGGAATCGCTGCAGGTCGATGCGCTGAAGATCGACCGCTCGTTCATCGAAGCGATCGGCACCACGGCTCCGACCAACCAGGTCGTCAGCCACATCATCGCGATGGCGTCGGCGATGCGGCTGGCCATGGTGGCCGAAGGCGTGGAAACGCCGGTGCAGGCCGACTACCTGCGTAGCCGCGGTGTCCATTATGCTCAGGGATGGCTGTTCGGCAAGCCGCAGCCGTTCAAGGATGTGGCGGCGCTGGCCACACGCCATGCTGCGGGCACGCCGCAGCGCACAGGCGCGGCCGGTTCGTAGCCGCGCCCTTTCCCGAGCGGCCGCGATACGCGCATTCCGGCTGGGCTGGAGACGTGGCGACGGCAGCGCACGACCGGCATGCCGTGCCGAATTCGTTATAAATTTGTCCGATTTTCTGACACTCCGAAAATTACCGGAATGCTACTATCGGCACATAACAAAACGGAGACAGCCACGATGAGCACCATGGTCATTGGCAGGGGAGTAGTGGTATCCCAGGGCGCACGCGACGAGCGCCCGCAACCCGGCATCGAGCCGCGCGCGCAGGCGGCGGAAAAAGCCCGCGCCGGCGCCGCCGCGCAGGCCGAATGTGCCAATTTCTTCAGCACCCACGGCATTTCCAGGCCGAGCGAGCTATTCGATACCCTGGCCGACATGTATTACTTCGCCAAGAACCGGGCGGGCCAGTTCGTGTGGGGCAACCGGCTGCTGCAGGAACAGCATGCGATGGGGGATGTGAGTCGCGCCGACGTAAACGATATCCTCGGCAAGACCGACCACGATTTCTTCCGGCGCGATATCGCCGACCGTATCCGCGCCGACGACCTGTCCGTGATGGAACGCGGCGTCACCGTGAAGAACAAGCTCGAAGTGCTGGGCAGCGCCAGCGGCGAGCTGACATGGCTGTTTACCACCAAGGCGCCGATCCGCGACCGCCATGGCGAAATCGTCGGCATCGAAGGTTTTTCGCGCGACGTCAAGCGCTCGCAGGACGTCATCGCGCCCTTCCACGAATTCCGCGCATGCATCGAGTACCTGCAGGAACACCTGATGGACAACGTCGGCATCGAGCACCTGGCCCGGCTGTCCTGCATGTCGCTGTCGACGTTCGAACGCAAGTTCAAGCAGCATTTCTCGCTGACCCCGAAACAGTACATCCTGCACCTGAAGGTGCAGGAAGCCTGCCGCCTGCTGCCTCAGGTGAACAATATCGCCAGGGTGGCGGCCGAAACGGGCTTCGGCGGCCAGAGCTACTTCACCAAGCAGTTCCGCACGGTGGTCGGCATCACGCCGAAACAGTACCAGTTGTCGCTGGCCGGCAGGAGCACGAGCGTGCGCCGGCCACGCCTGGCCCCGTCCTGATCCCGAGGTGACCCGATCGCCGCAACAGAGCCGTTCGAGCGGCCGCGGCGATGTTTGAAAACGCTGTCTTTTTGGAGGAGACCCAGATGCACCGTGAAGTACCAGGGCCGCGAGAGCCCGATAACGCAGGACCTTATCCCGCACGCCGTTCCGCCCTGCTGCGCATCGGTGCGCTGTGCGGGCTGGCCCTGTCCGGCGATATCCTCGCCGCGGTCGCGGCGCCGGCCAGCGCTGCCGGAACTGCCGCACCCGAATTGCTGACGCGCGAAGAACTGGCGCTGACCGGCGTGCTGGCCGAACTGATCATCCCGAAAACGGATACGCCCGGCGCGCTGGCCGTGGGTGCCCACCGCACCATCGACCACCTGCTGAAGGCCTGCGTCGTGAAGCGCGAGCAGGACGCGTTCCGCGCCGGCCTGGCGCGTATCGAGGAGGTGGCAGCGGCCCAGGGCGGCAAGCGCTTCGGCGCCCTGCCCCATGCCCGGCAGGTCGCGCTGCTGCATGCCATCGACAACGGCGCGGCACCGTTCAATGGCGCGGACCAGGGTTTCTTCCGCCAGCTCAAGGGCTACGTGGCCTTTGCCTACTACACGTCGGAAGCAGGCGCCTCGCAGGAGCTGGCCTACCTGCCCTTCCCCGGCGGCTTCACCGGCAATGTCAAAGTCAACCGATCCACTCGCACCTGGGCACTGTAAACATGGAACCTGTCTCGTCGTTCTACATCAAGACCAGCCCTGAGCGTTTCGACGCCATCGTCGTCGGCTCGGGCATCACCGGCGGCTGGGCCGCCAAGGAACTCACGGAACGCGGCCTGAAGACACTGATGGTCGAGCGCGGCCGGCCGGTCGAACACGGCGTCGACTACGTCGGCGAAAACAAGGACCCGTGGACCATGCCGAACCGCGGCAAGGTCGACGCCACGGTGACCGAGGAACAGTTCTTCAACCAGAAGATGTGCTACGCCTTCGACGAGCACACGCAGCAGTTCTTCAACAACGACCGCGACATGCCCTACTCCACGCCCGACGGCCGGCCATTCAGCTGGATCCGCGGCAACCAGCTGGGCGGCAAGTCGCTGATGTGGGCGCGCCAGTCCTACCGCTGGAGCGACCTGGATTTCGAGGCCAACCTGAAGGATGGCCATGGCGTGGACTGGCCGATCCGCTATGCCGACCTGGCGCCGTGGTACAGCCACGTCGAGCGCCACGTGGGCATCAGCGGCAGCAAGGAAAACATGGCCGTGCTGCCGGACAGCGAATTCCTGCCCGCCTTCGATTTCAATACGGTGGAACTGGCGCTGAAGCAGAAATTCGACGCCAAGTACGCACCGGCGCGGATGATCATGGGCCGCACCGCCAACCTGCGCACGCCGGGCGAACACCATCTGGCGCAAGGCCGCGGCCAGTGCCAGGCACGCAGCCAGTGCCACCGCGGCTGCTCGTTCGGTGCCTACTTTTCCACGCAAAGCTCGACCCTGCCGCCGGCGATCGCCACTGGCCGCCTGCGCATTGCCACCGACAGCATCGTGCACAGCGTGATCTACGACCCGAAGACGAACCGCGCCACCGGCGTGCGCATCATCGATGCCCACACGCTGGAAATGCGCGAGTTCCATGCGAAGGTCGTGGTGCTGTGCGCATCGACGCTGGCCTCCACGGCGATCCTGCTCAATTCCCGGTCGGAAGCGTTCCCGGACGGGCTGGCCAATTCGTCCGGCGTGCTGGGCCACTATCTGATGGACCACCTGTTCGGCGCCGGCGCCAACGGCCGGGTGGAAGGCTTCGAGAACGACTACTACCAGGGCCGCCGCCCCACCGGACCGTACATCCCGCGCTTCCGCAACGTGCTGGAAAAACACGAGAAATTCCTGCGCGGCTATGCGCTGTCCGGCGGCGCGGGCCGCGAGGGTTGGACGTCGGCGGCGTACAAACCCGGCTTCGGCAAGGATTTCAAGGCGATGATCAGGAAGCCCGGCGGCTGGCGCTTCGGCCTGGGCGGCCAGGGCGAGATGCTGCCGCGCTTCGAGAACATGGTGAGCCTGCACCCGACGAAGAAGGACAAATGGGGCATGCCGCTGCTGCACATCGACTGCACCTACTCCGACAACGACCGCAAGATGCTCGACGACATGGCCGATACCGCCGCCAACATCCTCGACGACCTGGGCCTGAAGGATATCCGCAAGCACGTGAAGTCGCCGGAAGACTGGCCGCCGGGCCTGTCGATCCATGAAATGGGCACGGCGCGCATGGGCCGCGATCCGAAGACGTCGGTGCTGAACGGTTACAACCAGGCGCACGACGTGCCCAACCTGTTTGTCACGGATGGCGCGGCGATGGCTTCCTGCGCGTGGCAGAACCCGTCGCTGACCTTCATGGCGATGACGGCGCGCGCCTGCGCCCACGCGGTGGACGAGCTCAAAGCCGGCCGCATCTGACAACTTGATCAATGAAAACTGGAGACACGATGAAAACGTTCCATGTCATGGCACTGATGGCGCTGGCCGGCGCAGCCTCCCTGGCACAGGCCGCGCAGCCGCGCCTCGGCGTGCAGCTGTGGTCCGTCAAGGACGAAATCAAGCAGGACTTCGAAGGCACGCTGACCAAGATCGGCAAGCTGGGTTTCCAGGGTGTGGAATTCGCCGGCGAGTTCGGTCCATACAAGGACAACCCGGCCGGCCTGAAGGCCTTCATGGACAAGAACAAGCTGCAGTGCGCCGGCGCGCACATGCATTTCGATGCGCTGGCCGACGCGAAGTTCGAGGCCACCACGGCGTTCTACAAGGTGCTGGGCTGCTCGAACCTCGTCATCTCGATGGATGCGCGGGGCAAGACCACCGAAGGCAGCGCACAAATGAGTAAGGAACTTACGGCCCTGTCCGGCAAGCTGGCCGGCAAGGGCATGCGCATCGGCTACCACAACCACGCCGAGGAATTCGCCGGCGCGGTGGGCAGCACGCCGTGGGACGTGATCGCGAAGAACACGCCGAAGGCCTCGATCATGCAGCAGGACGTGGGCTGGACCACCTACGCCGGCAAGGATCCCATCGCCTACGTGCAGGCCTACCCGGGCCGCACCACCACCACGCACTTCAAAGCCAAGCTGGCCGAGGGCGTGGCCGGCACGCCGATCATCGGCCAGGACAAGACCGACTGGGCCGGCCTGGCGCGCGCCGTGCGCCAGGTGGGCGGCACCGACTGGATCATCATCGAGCAGGAAGAGTATCCGAACGGGATGGGCCAGCTGGAAACGGTGGCCGCGTCGCTGAAGGGCCTGCAGGCCGTGCTGGCGAAACTGCCGAAGTGACGCGATGAGCCTTTCCGTACGTTTCAGCCATGTCGTCAAGGAGTTCGGCCCGGTGCGCGTGCTGCACGGGGTCGACTTCGCGCTCGAAGCGGGCCGCGTGGTCGGCCTGCTGGGCGAGAACGGCGCCGGCAAATCGACGCTGATGAAGATCCTGGCCGGCTACGAGCGCCCCACCGGCGGGCAACTGATGGTCGACGGCGTCGAGCGCCGCTTCGCCAGCGCGCGCGATGCGGAAGCCCTCGGCATCGCGCTGATCCACCAGGAATTCAACCTGGCCGAGCACCTGACGATCGCGCAGAACATCTTCCTCGGCCATGAAAGAACGCGCGGCTGGCTGCTCGACCACCGGGCCATGGCGCGCGACGCCGCCCTGTACCTGGAGCAGGTGGGCCTGGCCGTCGACCCGGACACCCGCGTGTCCGAACTGATCGTCGCCGAGAAGCAGCTGGTGGAGATCGCCAAGGCGCTGTCGCGCAAGGCACGCCTGCTGATCATGGACGAGCCGACCGCCACGCTGTCGCCCGGCGAGACGGCCAAGCTGTTCACGCTGATGGCGCGGCTGAAGAGCGAAGGCGTGACGATCGTCTACATCTCGCACAAGCTCGACGAAATGGAGGCGCATACCGACGAGGTGGTGGTGATGCGCGACGGTAAATTCGTCGCCCGCGCCAACACCGCGGACGTCAACCGCCAGCAGATGGCCAACCTGATGGTGGGCCGCGACGTGTCGGACATGTTCGTGCCCAAGGCGCCGCCGGCCCCCGATGCCCCCGTGCTGCTGGGGGTTTCCGGCCTCACCGTGCCGGGCTGGGTCGAAGGCCTGGGCTTCGAGGTGCGCGCCGGCGAGATCCTCGGCTTCGCCGGGCTGGTCGGCGCCGGCCGCACCGAGGCGTTCGAGAGCATCGTCGGGCTGCGGCCGCGCAGCGCCGGCACGGTCGCCATCGCCGGCCGGAACGTGAAGATCCGCAGTCCGCGCGACGCGATGGCTGAAGGCCTCACCTACCTGAGCGAAGACCGCAAGGGCAAGGGTTTGCACATGGACCTGAACCTGCGCGAGAACCTGACGATGATGACCCTGGAGCGCGATGCCCGGCCGTGGGTCGACCCGAAGGCGGGCCGCGCCGCGCTGGACCAGGCGATCGCCGATTTCGGCATCCGGCTGCGCGACCCGGAGTGCGCGGCCCGCTCGCTGTCCGGCGGCAACCAGCAGAAACTGGCCCTCGCGAAATACCTGCGGCCGGGGCCGAAGATCGTCGTGCTCGACGAACCCACGCGCGGCGTCGACGTGGGCGCCAAGCGCGACATCTATGCGTTGATCCACCGGCTGGCCGCCGAGGGGCGCGCCGTGGTCGTCATCTCGTCCGAACTGATCGAACTGATCGGCCTTTGCCACCGCGTCGCCGTGCTGCATGGCGGCCGGCTGAACGCCGTGCTCGGCGCGGACCAACTCACCGAAGAAAACCTGATCTCCCATGCAACCAACACCCACCACTGAACGCAGGCCCGGCCTGCCCGCCTTTGCACGCATATCCGGCCGTTTCAAGGGCGCCGGCCCGGTGATCGCGCTGGTCCTGCTGTGCATCGCCGGCGCGCTGCTGAACCCGGGCTTCGCCACGTTCGACAACCTGATGAACGTGCTGACGCGTACCGCGTTCATCGGCATCATCGCCGTGGGCATGACGTTCGTCATCGCTTCCGGCGGTATCGACCTGTCGGTCGGCTCGATGGCCGCGCTGGTCGCCGGCGTGATGATCGTGGCGATGAACGCGCTGGCGCTGGGCGCGTCGCCGCCCTCCCCGGTGGCGATCGTGGTGATCGGCATCGCGCTGGCACTGGCCTTCGGCGCCGTGGCCGGCCTGGCGCACGGTTTCCTCGTCACGCACGGCCGGATCGAGCCGTTCATCGTGACGCTGGGCACCCTGGGCATCTTCCGGGCGGTGCTGACCTGGCTGTCCGACGGCGGCGCCATCACGCTTGATTTCAACCTGTCCGAAACCTACGGTCCGGTGTACTACCAGAGCGTGCTGGGCGTGCCGATCCCCGTGTGGATCTTCGCGCTGGTGGCCGTGGCCGGCGTCGTCATCCTGAACCGCACGCCGTTCGGCCAGCATGTGCAGGCGATCGGCTCGAACGAGCAGGTGGCCCGCTATGCATCGATCCGCGTCGACCGCGTCAAGACGCTGACTTACCTGCTGCTGGGCGTGTGCGTGGCGATCGCCACGATTTTGTACGTGCCGCGCCTGGGCTCGGCCACGCCGACCACCGGCATCCTCTGGGAACTGGAGGCGATCGCCGCCGTCGTCGTCGGCGGCACGTCGCTGAAAGGCGGCTCGGGGCGCATCATGGGCACCGTGATCGGCGCGATCCTGCTGTCCGTGATCGGCAATATCCTGAACCTCACCAGCATCATCAGCGTGTACCTGAACGCCGCCGTGCAGGGTGTCGTCATCATCACCGTGGCCTACCTGCAGCGTGGCCGCCGCTAAGTTTTTAAAGGAATCGACATGCATCTACTGAACAAGATCACTGCTGCCTGCCTGCTGGCCGGCGCCGGACAGCTTATTTCGGGCCAGGCCGTGGCGGCCCAGCCCCTCACGCTCGGCGTGGCGATCCCCACCGCCACGCACGGCTTCACCGGCGGCATCGTCTGGTGGGCCAACCAGGCCAAGAAGGAACTGGAAGCGGCCAACCCTGGCCTGAAGGTCATCGTCAAGACGGCCGGCAGTTCGCCGGAACAGGCCAACCAGGTACAGGATCTTCTCGTCGTGAACAAGATCAATGCGCTGGTCATCCTGCCGCTGGAATCGGCCTCGCTGACCCAGCCCGTCGCACAGGTCAAGAACAAGGGCGTGTATGTGACCGTGGTCGACCGCGGGCTGACCAGCCCGAACGCGCAGAACGCCTACGTGGCCGGCGACAACACGGCCTTCGGCCGCCTGCCGGCCGAGTACCTGGCGAAAAAGCTGAACGGCAAGGGCAATATCGTCGTGTTGCGCGGCATGCCCAGCACGATCGACAACGAACGCGTAAACGCCTTTAACGCTGAAATCGCCAAGCATCCCGGCATCAAGGTGCTCGATGCGAAGTACGGCAACTGGAACCGCGACGATGCGTTCAAGGTCACGCAGGATTACCTGACCCGCTTCAAGGCGATCGATGCGGTGTGGGCGGCCGACGACGACATGGCGATCGGCGCGCTGAAGGCCATCGAACAGGCCAAGCGCACCGACATCAAGGAAGTGTTCGGCGGCGCGGGCGCCAAGTTCGCCGTCAAGAAGGTGATCGATGGCGACAAACTGATCCAGGCAAACGTGTCGTACTCGCCGAAGTTCATCTACGACGCGATCAAGATGACGGCCAACGCCCGCCTGAAGGGTGAGACGCTGCCCGCCAAGACGATCATCCCGTCGGTGCTGATCACGCGCGCCAACGCCAGCCAGTTCTATTACCCGAATTCCCCGTACTGACGCATTTTCAATATCAAGGACCAGCATGAAGACCATCAAGGGACCGGCGATCTTCCTCGCCCAGTTCATGGGCGGCGAAGCGCCGTTCGACACGCTGGCCGGCCTGGCCGGCTGGGCCAGGGGCCTCGGCTACGAAGCCGTGCAGCTGCCAACCGATCCGCGCCTGATCGACCTGGACAAGGCCGCCGGCAGCCAGACCTATTGCGACGAGATCACCGGCGTGCTGGCCGAGCACGGGCTGAAGATCACCGAGCTGTCGACCCACCTGCAAGGCCAGCTCGTGGCCGTGCATCCCGCCTACGACCAGCTGTTCGACGGCTTCGCGGCACCGCATGTACGCGGCAATCCGCAGGCGCGGCAGGAATGGGCAGTCGGCCAGGTGAAGGCGGCGGCGCAGGCGTCGCGGCGCCTCGGGCTGACGACGCACGCGAGTTTTTCCGGCGCCCTCGCCTGGCCCTACCTGTATCCCTGGCCGCAGCGCCCCGCCGGCCTGGTGGAAGAAGCGTTCGGCGAACTGGCGAAACGGTGGAAGCCGATTCTCGACGTGTTCGACGATGCCGGCGTGGACGTCTGCTACGAGCTGCATCCCGGCGAGGACCTGCACGATGGCGTGACCTTCGAACGGTTCCTGGCCGCTACCGGCAACCATCCGCGCGCCAATATCCTGTACGACCCGAGCCACTTCATGCTGCAGCAGCTCGATTACCTGGCGTTCATCGACATCTACCATGAGCGCATCAAGGCTTTCCACGTCAAGGATGCCGAGTTCCGTCCGGATGGCCGGCAAGGCGTGTACGGCGGCTACGGCGGCTGGGTGGACCGCGCCGGGCGCTTCCGCTCGCTGGGCGACGGCCAGATCGATTTCACCGGCATCTTCTCGAAGCTGGCCCAATATGATTATTCCGGCTGGGCCGTGCTGGAATGGGAGTGCTGCCTGAAGCACCCCGAGGACGGCGCGCGCGAAGGCGCGGAATTCATCCGCCGCCACATCATCCGCGTGGCCGAGCGTGCCTTCGACGATTTCGCCGGCAGCGGTACCGACCGCGCGGCGCTGCGCGACCTGATGGGAATCCAGTCATGAGCATCATCAATACCAAGGGCACGGGCGCCCCGCTGCCCCGCAAGCTGCGCCTCGGCATGGTGGGCGGCGGCGACGGCGCCTTCATCGGCGCCGTGCACCGCATCGCGGCGCGGCTCGACGACTGCTACGAAGTGGTGGCCGGCGCCCTGTCCGGCAACCCGGAGCGGGCGCTGGCCAGCGGCACCGCGCTGCGCTTCGACCCGTCGCGCTGCTACACCGACTACCGCGAAATGGCACGTGCGGAAAGCGCGCGGCCGGACGGCATCGACGCCGTGGCGATCGTCACGCCGAACTACCTGCACGCGCCGGTGGCCACCGCCTTCCTCGAAGCCGGCATCCACGTCATCTGCGACAAGCCGTTGGGCATCGCCACCGCCGAAGGCGAAGCGCTGGCGGCGCTGGCGCGTGAAAAGAACCGCGTCTTCGCGCTGACGCACACGTACACCGGCTACCCGATGGTGCGCCACGCGCGCGAACTGGTGGCATCGGGCGCGATCGGCGACGTGCGGCTGATCCACGTCGAGTACGCGCAGGACTGGATGGCCGAGGATGGCCCGCAAAGCGAGGAATTCCAGCGCACCAACTGGCACAACGATCCCGAACGTGCGGGCCCCACCGGCTGCACCAGCGACATCGGCACCCACGCGTTCCACCTGGCCGGCTTTGTATCCGGCCTGCAGCCTAACGAACTGCTGGCCGAACTGCACTCGTTCACGCCGGACCGCGTGCTCGACGACCATGTGCAGGTGATGCTGCGCTACCCGAACGGCGCGCGCGGCATGCTGTGGTCGAGCCAGATGGCCACCGGCTGCGAGAACGCATTGAAGCTGCGCGTGTTCGGCGCGAAGGCCAGCCTGGCGTTCGACCAGGAAAACCCGAACGAGCTGTGGCTGACGCCACTGGGCGGCAGCGCCCAGCGGCTCACCCGCGGCCGGGTGCGCGGCGCCGCCGCCGAGCATGCGACGCGGGTGCCGTCCGGCCATCCTGAGGGTTACCTGGAAGCGTTCGCGCAGCTGTACCGGGATGCCGCGGCGCGCATCCACGCGGTAGACGCCGGGCTGCCGGTACCGGTGGAGACCGCCGACCTGCCGACCGTCGACGATGGCGTGGCGGGCATGCGGTTCATCGATGCGGTGCTGGCGAGCGACCGGGAGGGATCGCGGTGGACGGCGCTGGGTTGAACCGGCCAGACTAATTATTGTCCAGTTGCATAGTTTACATTGACTTAAGAATGAGAATCGTTATCATTCTCGTTCCTGAGTACAATGACCGCCGGTGCGCGCACAGCTGATACGCCGCGCGCACCGCAAACTGGACAACCAATGAAGAACAAGAAATCGCGCGGCGCTGGCCGCCAACTGGCCCATCTGCCCCTGTATGCCGGCCTCGCCCTGCCGCTGGCCGCCCTTGCCCAGGTTGCCGAGCAATCGCAACCCGTGATGCCGACCGTCGAAGTGCAGGCGCAGAAGGAAGGCGATCCCGGCTACACCACCCGCGTGACGGGCACCGCCACGCCGCTGGGCCTGTCGATCCGCGAAACGCCGCAGGCGGTTTCCGTGATCACCCGCGAGCGCATGGAAGACCAGGGCCTGGCCACGATCACGGACGTGGTCAACAACACCACCGGCGTCTCGGTGAACCAGTACGAAACGCACCGCGCCGGCTTCACGGCGCGCGGCTTCGACATCACCAACCTGCAGATCGACGGCATTCCCACCACCTGGGAACAGTCGTGGAGCGCCGGCGAAACCCTGGGCAGCCTGGCCATCTACGAACGCGTGGAAGTGGTGCGCGGCGCGACCGGCCTGATGACCGGCGCCGGCAATCCTTCCGCCGCGATCAACCTGATTCGCAAGCGCGCCACCAGCAAGGAACTGAGCGGCACCGCCGAACTGGGCATCGGCCGCTGGAACGAGCGCCGCGCCATGGTCGACGTGGGCACGGGCCTGAACCAGAGCGGCAGCGTGCGCGCCCGCGTGGTCGGCGAATACAGCACGTCGGACAGCTGGGTCGACTACCTGGAAAACAAGGACAAGACGGTGTTCGCGACCGTCGAGGCGGACCTCGCCCCCGGCACCCTGCTGTCGGCCGGCTTCAGCCGCCAGGAAACCGATCCGAAAGGTTCGATGTGGGGCGGCCTGCCGTACTACTACACCGACGGCACGCCGACCAACTGGGACCGCTCGAAGACCACCGCCGCCGACTGGACGACGTGGAGCAGCAGCTACAACAACGCCTTCGTCACGCTCGAGCACAACTTCGCCAACGGCTGGCAGGTGCGCGGTTCGTACAGCCGCGGCGATCGCCGGGGCGATACGTACCTGCTGTACCTGTCGGGCGTTCCGGACCGCGTGACGGGTCTCGGCGTGTCCGATTTCTCCGGCTCGTACAACACCCGCGTCAAGCAGGACGACTTCAGCCTGCACGCCAGCGGCCCGTTCGCGCTGGGCGGCCGCCAGCATGAGGCGGCATTCGGCTACCTGCACTCGAAGCAGGATTTTAATTCGGACAGCCGCGCCGCGGACTACGGCAATGCGAATTCGGCCGTCGGCGACTTCAACAACTTCAATCCGGGCGCCTATCCGCAGCCATCCTGGGGCCCGCGCACCTTCTACGAACGCAGCGAAACGAAGCAGGAAGGCCTGTACGGCGTGGTGCGCTTCTCGCTGGCCGATCCGCTGAAGCTGATCGTCGGTGCGCGCGTCAGCAACTACGAGAAGACCGGCGTCGGCCTGTGGACGGCCGCGTACACGGTCAAGAAGAACCGCGAAGTGACGCCGTACGCCGGCCTGGTCTACGACATCGACCGCAACTGGTCGGCCTACGCCAGCTACACCGACATCTTCCAGCCTCAGAACCTGAAGGACTTCAACGGCGCCCTGCTCGACCCGGTGGTCGGCAAGAGCTATGAGACGGGCATCAAGGGCGCGTTCCTGGACAACCGCCTGAACGCGCAGTTCTCCGTGTTCCGCATCAAGCAGGACAAGCTGGGCGTGGAAGTCGGCAATGTCGACCGCGACGGCGACGCCGGTCCGCTGCTGCCGGAAGCCTACTACCGCGCCGCCGAAGGCGCGGAAAGCCGTGGCTTCGAGGCCGAGGTGTCGGGCGAACTGGCACGCGGCTGGAACGCCACCGCCGGCTATGCCTGGTTCAAGGCCGAGGACGCGGCGGGTGTCGAGTTCAACAGCATCTACCCGCGCAAGACGTTCCGCGTGTTCACCACCTATCGCTTCCCGGGCGAGCTGAGCAAGCTGACGGTGGGCGGCGGCGCCAACTGGGAAAGCCGCACGTGGACCAACGACCCGACCGCGCCGGCCAATACCAGCGGCCGCATCGAGCAGGGTTCGTTCGCACTGGTCAACCTGATGGCCCGCTACGACATCAACGACCGCCTGTCGGCCCAGCTGAACGTCGACAACGCGTTCGACAAGACGCACTACGCGATGTTCTCCGCGTTCAACGCGATCACGTACCAGGCGCCGCGCAGCGTGTCGGCCACGCTGCGGTACCGGTTCTGATGTAAAGGCCCCTGGCTGAAACTGAACGGCGCTGTTCGCCTTAAGTCGGTGAACTTCCCGCTGGAATCACTGTCTGATCCCCTGTTGAGATACTTCATGTATATCAGGGGGAGTTATGGATACAGCGGAGCTCGGTGCGATTGTCGAGGCGCTCGGAAAACTCGGGCTGTCCGAGGAGGAGATCGCATTTTTACAGGGCTTGCTCGGTAGCCTCGTGCGCCCAGGCCAGTGTCTGCGCCTGATCGAGGAAGCGACTGGAAAACCTTCGTGTCCCGCCTGTGGCGGTCAGCGCTGCCACCGCTGCGGCCACGCCAACGGCTTGCAACGCTATCGCTGCGTGGCGTGCCGGCGCAGCTTCAATGCCTTGACCGGCACGCCGCTCGCCCGCCTGCGATTGCGCGACAGGTGGCTGCCGTATCTACAGTGCCTGGTCGATTCGGCGACCGTGCGCGCCGCGGCGGATCGGGTCGCGGTCGCGAAGTCCACCAGCTTCCGGTGGCGCCACCGCTTTATCGCTGCCATACGCCGGGAGCGGCGGCCGCAGTTGTCCGGCATCGTCGAACTATGAAGGAGGAGTGACCGCTTGCAAGCGGTCACCGCTACGCAGGCGGCGAGCAGCGCTCGCCTAAACCCCTGCTACGCCCTATCGTCTCGAATCGCAGAAGGGTTCACGGCACCTGAGTCGCCCGCCCCGCAAGCGTGGCGGCAACGCCCGCAGGCGTGGTATCAGCAGGGAGTTCGACTGCATTCTCGTCGCACGCGACCGCAACCGGCAAACCTGTGATTTCGTGACCGGCCGCGGCCCGGTCAGCGCAAGCCAGCTGGCGCGGCACCTGCAACCGGTGCTGCTACCGGACGTACTCCTAATCAGCGATGCCGCCATGGCTTACCACGCGTTCGCACGGCAGGCCGGCATTACGCACGAAAGCGTGAACGTCAAGGCCGGCATCCGCGCGCGCGGCGCAATTCATATCCAGAATGTGAACGGATGGCATAGCCGCTTCAAGACATGGCTGCGGCGATTCAACGGCGTCGCCAGCCGCTACCTGGCCAACTACACGGGTTGGCGACGGGTACTCGATGCCGCCGTGCTGACAATGCCCAGGGATTGGCTACGCGTTGCCGTGGCGAAAAATTAGGGGTAGGGCCCGACGCCCCGACAACAGCATATGG